>JBARCH010000309.1:0-3648 GCA_049793875.1 Pseudolabrys sp.
ATCATGGCCCTCGTAGATGCCCTCGGCGTTCGGAGGCTGCCACTCGGTGTTCATGTCGAGCAGATTGACGAAAAAGTCGTTGGTGAGCTTCCCGACCTGCGTGGTGAAGACGCCGTGCCTGGAATCGGCGGCGTTCGCGCCTAGGACGCGCAGTCCGCCGACAAGAGCCGTCATCTCGGGGCCCGTCAGCGTCAGCAATTGCGCCCGGTCTATCATTGCCTCCTCAGGCTTCATGAACTGCGGCTTGCGGCTGATGTAGTTGCGGAAGCCGTCGGCACGCGGTTCGAGTGGCGCGAAGGATTCGACGTCGGTCTGCTCCTGCGACGCGTCCATGCGGCCCGGCGTGAAGGGAACCTTCACGTCGACGCCGGCGTCCTTCGCGGCCTTCTCGATCGCCGCGCAGCCGCCGAGAACGATCAGGTCGGCAAGTGAAACCTTCTTGCCGGAGTCCTTCTGGATCGCTTCGAGCTTCTGCAAGACAGTCTTGAGCTGGGCCGGCTGGTTGACCTCCCAGTCCTTTTGCGGAGCGAGGCGAATGCGCGCGCCGTTCGCGCCGCCGCGCTTGTCGGAGCGGCGGAACGTGGAGGCCGACGCCCAGGCGGTCGAGACAAGCTGCGACACCGACAGGCCGGAGGCGAGGATATTCGCCTTGAGCGCGGCGGCGTCCTTATCGTCGATCAGCGGATGATTCACCGCCGGGATCGGGTCTTGCCAGATCAGCGCTTCCTTCGGCACGAGCGGGCCGAGGTAACGCTCGATCGGTCCCATGTCGCGGTGCGTGAGCTTGAACCATGAGCGGGCAAACGCGTCCGCGAACTGGTCCGGATTCTCGTAGAAATGCCGCGAGATCTTCCCGTAGATCGGATCGAACCGCAACGACAGGTCCGTGGTCAGCATGGTCGGCACATGCTTCTTCGACTTGTCGTGGGCGTCCGGGGTTATGGCGTCGGCGCCTTTCGCTTGCCATTGGTAAGCGCCGCCCGGGCTCTTGGTCAGTTCCCATTCGTACTTGAACAGCGTCTCGAAGAAATTGTTGTCCCATTTCGTCGGCGTCTGCGTCCAGGTGACTTCCAGGCCGCTGCCGATCGCGTCGCCCGCTTTGCCGGTGCCGTGCTTGCTCTTCCAGCCGAGCCCCTGATCCTCAAGGGCGCCGCTTTCCGGCGCCGGTCCGACCAGCGATGGATCGCCGGCGCCGTGGGTCTTGCCGAAGGTGTGGCCGCCGGCGATCAGCGCGACGGTCTCCTCGTCATTCATCGCCATGCGGAAGAACGTCTCGCGGATGTCCTTGGCCGCAGCGATCGGATCGGGTTTGCCGTTCGGCCCCTCCGGATTGACGTAGATCAGGCCCATCTGCACCGCGCCGAGCGGCTCCGCCAACTGGCGTTCGCCGCTGTAGCGTTCGTCGCCGAGCCACGTTCCTTCCGGGCCCCAATAGAGTTCTTCCGGCTCCCACACGTCGGCGCGGCCGCCGGCGAAACCGAACGTCTTGAAGCCCATCGACTCGAGCGCGACGTTGCCGGCGAGAACCATCAAATCGGCCCAGGAAATTTTCCGGCCGTACTTCTGCTTGATCGGCCACAGCAGACGGCGCGCCCTGTCGAGGAGCACATTGTCCGGCCACGAGTTGAGCGGCGCGAACCGCTGCTGGCCCGCGCCGGCGCCGCCGCGTCCGTCGGTGGTGCGATAGGTGCCGGCGCTGTGCCAGGCCATGCGAACCATCAGGCCGCCGTAGTGGCCGAAGTCGGCCGGCCACCATTCCTGCGAGTCGGTCATCAAGGCGTGCAGGTCCTTGACCACGGCACTGAGGTCGAGAGTCTTGAATTCCCTGGCGTAGTCGAACGCCTTGCCCATCGGATCGGACAAATCGGAGTTCCGATGGAGCATCTGGACGTCCAGCGCATCCGGCCACCAGTCGCGGTTCACGTGTCCGCGGGTGCCGCCGGTGAACGGACACTTGCCCGCGCCCTTGTCATCAGTTTTTGCGTCCATGTTTCTCTCCGATCGCGTTCTGTAATTTTTTCGAGCTTCCGTCGCGTGACCTTTAGGCGATGGAGGCCGATCAGGTCTAATCGTATTGTCTGGTGTATCCGATAAGGCTACCTTATCAGTATGATAACCTTGCGTCAGTTGCGTTATTTGTCTTCGCTCGCCCGGTTCCGGCATTTCGGGCGCGCGGCCGAGGATTGCGCCGTCACCCAGCCCGCGCTGTCCATGCAGATCCGCGAACTCGAACGGGAGATCGGCGCTGAACTCGTCGAGCGGCGTCCGGGCGACATCACGCTCACGGACACGGGGCTCGACGTCGCGCAACGCGCCGAGCGCATTCTCGCGGCGACGCGCGACCTTGTCGATTTCGCCCGCCATCGGGAAGTGCTGAGCGGGCCGCTCAAGCTCGGCATCATTCCGACGCTCGCGCCTTACGTGTTGCCGCGCGTATTGCCTTTGCTGCAACGGCAGTATCCGCGGCTGCGGCTGGAGGTGCGGGAGACCCAGACCCGCATGCTGCTCGACGAGCTGACGCGCGGTGAGCTCGATGGCGTAATGCTGGCATTGCCTGCCGAAGCTGCGGACGTGGAATCTCTTGTGCTGTTCGTCGACCCGTTCCTGTTGGCGGTGCCGGCCTATGATGCGCCATCAGGCAGCGGCCCTGTCGGTCTCGACGACGTCGACCAGCGCCGGCTGATCTTGCTGGAAGAAGGCCACTGCCTGCGCGATCAGGCGCTCGCCTTTTGCGCGGCGCCGCGGCGCGACCAGCCGGCCGGCCTGGGCGCGACCTCGCTCGCGACCGTGATGCAGATGGTGGCGAACGGCTACGGCGTAACGCTGGTGCCGAAGGTGGCCGCCGACGTCGAGGTGCGCGACGAGCGCGTGAAGCTGTTGCAGTTCTCGGAGCCGGCGCCGGCGCGCACCATCGGCCTCGGCTGGCGGCGAACCTCGCCGCGCATGCGCGACTTCGAGGCGCTGGGCGAGATCGTCCGGCAGGCGCTCGCCATCTCGCACTGAAATAAAAAGGGCGGCCACGCGGGCCGCCCTTTTGAATTTCTCTTTCATCGCCGGGACAAAGCCCGGAGATGAAAGCTCCTTATTCCGCCGCGGGCTGCTGGCCCTTGTGCTCGATGTCTTCGCCGGTGGCCTGATCGACCGCCTTCATCGACAGGCGCACCTTGCCACGCTCGTCGACGCCGAGCAGCTTCACCTTCACCTTGTCGCCTTCCTTGACGACGTCCTTGGTGTTGGCGACGCGATGTGGCGCGAGCTGGCTGATGTGCACGAGGCCGTCCTTGGCGCCGAAGAAATTCACGAAAGCGCCGAAGTCCATGACCTTGACCACGGTGCCTTCGTAGATCTTGCCCGGCTCCGGATCGGACGCGATCGACTTGATCCAGTTGATCGCGGCCTTGATCGACTCGCCATCGGCGGAGGCAACCTTCACCGAACCGTCGTCCTCGATGTTGATCTTGGCGCCGGTCTTTTCGACGATCTCACGGATCACCTTGCCGCCGGTGCCGATCACTTCGCGAATCTTGTCGGTCGGGATCTTGAACATCTCGATGCGCGGAGCGTGTTCGCCGAGTTCGGCGCGCGCGCTGGTCAGTGCCTTCGACATTTCGCCGAGGATGTGCATGCGTCCGTCTTTGGCCTGACCCA
>JBARCH010000310.1:0-4852 GCA_049793875.1 Pseudolabrys sp.
GCGAAGGGCGCGGCAAGTAAAGTGCGGAAACGCCGGTAAGACGCGCTACCAATTCCCAAACCAGCAGCACCAGAGCGATCGAACCCCATCCCAGAAAACGCGGATTATCGAGCAACAGTCGCCGCGCGACGTCCGGGTGTTTGGCCGGCACGCCGCTACCGACAACAGGGGCAGCTTCCATTTTTTCAATCATTGCGGTCGCTGACCATCGCTCGCATCACTTCGTCGCGCAGCAATTCGTAGATGCGGTCGAAGAGAGCAGCAAAACCGGGATCGCGGGTGGTCGCAACGCTGCGCGGACGCGGCAGATCGACCTCGATGCGAGCGGCGACCCGTCCGGGCCGGGCCGTCATGACAATGATCGTATCGGCCAGCAGGATCGCCTCCTCGATCGAATGCGTAACGAGGATTGCGGTCGTTCCGCTGGTCTCCACCAGCCGCGCCAGTTGCTCCTGCAGCACAAGGCGCGTCTGGGCATCGAGCGCACCGAACGGCTCGTCAAGCAGCAGGACTTCCGGCTCCATCACCAGCGCGCGGGCGAGGCCGACGCGCTGACGCATGCCGCCGGAAAGCTGGCGCGGATATCGGCCCTCGAACCCGGTCAAGTCGACGGCGGCAATGGCTTTGCGGGCGCGGGCTTCACGTTCGGCTTGCGGCACCCCGGCGACGCTGAGACCGAACGCGACGTTTTCGATAACGGTGAGCCACGGAAACAGATTGAATGCCTGCCACACCGTCGACATCGCCGGCCGCACCGTTGCGCCGCCGCTTCGGCGCTCGACGAAACGAAGGTTGCCATGCGTCGGATCGAGAAATCCGCGCGCGATCTGCAGCAACGTGCTCTTGCCGCAGCCGCTCGGTCCGATCAACGCGGTAACCTTGCCGGGCTCGAAATTGCAACTCACGGCATGCAGCGCAACCGTCGGCTCCGCCGAGGCGGACGGAAACGTCAACCCGATTTCGTCGAACTCGATAGCGACCGCAGGCATTCCGTCACCAATGCTCAGGCGAACGGATTGCTCTTGCTCAGCCGCGCATCGGCTTCGACCGCCGGCGAAAGATCGAACAGCCGCTCCTTGCTGACCGTCGCATTCACCAGCTTGATCTGGTTCCAGAACTTGCCCTGGGCGAGACACGAGTCGACGTTGGGCATGCCCTTTTCGTCGAACCATGTCCAACGCGGCGCCGCCAGCTTGATCAGCGGCTCCGGCACCTTGGTCGCCTCGGAGATGATCTTGATCGTCTCCGGGTCCTTTGCCGCCGCCGCCTTATTGAACAAGCGGCCCGCGTAAGTGTGGACCATCGAGAACCGCACGGCCGCCGATTTGTTTTCGGCCAGGAATTTCGACGACATCACCCAGCACGCAAGCTGCGCATTCGGCTCGATATCCGACCCGGCGCCGATGATCTTGCCGACCTTGTTCTTCTCGGCGAGGAAGGCGAGCGGCACCGGAATATTCGCCGCGTCGGCCTGGCCCACGCCCATGAACTTGATCATGTCCGGGTAAGGCGTGCCGCTCGACCAGTTAAGATCGCGCATCGGATCGAGTCCGGCCTTCTCCGCCGCACGGCCGAACAGGAATTGATCAATGCTGCCGGGCGCCTGGATCGCGATCTTCCTGCCTTTGAGGAGCTTGGCCTTGTCGACCGACGTGAAGCCGGCTGCGATCATCGCGTTGCTGGCGACGATCGTCATGGAGCCGGAGCCCGGCTTTTCGATGCCGCGGTCGAGAATGAGCTTGTAAGGCGCGCCCTTGGCGACGGCGTTGAACAGGCCGGCATTGAGCGTTGAGGCGGTCAGGTCGAGCTCGCCCGCCACCAGCGCCGGCATGGCCAGCGCCCCGTCGGCGAAATATTTGAGTTCGACGTCGAGATTGACCTTGTCGAAGAACTTCTTTGCTTCGGCGATGAAAATCGGCCCCGACGAAATCAACCGGACAAGGCCGACCCGAATTTTGGTTCTCGGCTCCTGTGCGCGCAGACGCCGCGGAAACGTGGCGGCCAGACCGATGGCGGCACTTCCGCCGAGCAGATGGCGACGATCGAGTGACATTGACATTGCATCCTCCCGAAACGCGTTGTTGTCGTTCTTGCGCAAAGCCTAGCAACCGTCCTATCAGGCGGCAACGGCGCCACCTGCCGCACCTGCCATGACGGACATGTGCTTGATCCGACGGCACGAAACGCTAACGTGCGCCGCCCGGCGCCCGAAGGAGACCCAGGAATGCCCTCCACGATCCTCGATTCCGCGGTGTTTCGCGACATTTTCACAACCGAAGCGATGCGGAACGTGTTTTCGGACGAAACCCGCGTCCAGAAATATCTCGACTTCGAGGCGGCGCTCGCGCGCGCGCAAGGCCGGCTCGGCATCATTCCGAAGAACGCCGCCGCCGAAATCGTGCGTCATTGCGACGGCACGAAATACGACATGGCGTTGCTCAAGGCTGCGACGGAGCGGATCGGCTATCCGGTGCTGCCGGTCGTGCAGCAACTCGTGAAGCTCTGCAAGGGCGGCCTCGGCGAATGGTGTCATTGGGGCGCGACCACGCAAGACATCACCGATACCGCAACCGTCCTGCAAATCCGCGACGCCCTCGACATTCTGGAAAAGGAAATCGACGGCATCTCGGACGCGCTCGCCCGGCTCGCCAAAAAATATCGCGACACGCCGATGGCCGGACGCAGCAACCTGCAACAGGCCGTGCCGATCACCTTCGGCTACAAGATGGCGACGATGCTTGCCGCCTTCGAGCGGCACAAGAAGCGCCTGAAGGAAATGCGCGCGCGTGTTCTGGTCGGCGAATTTGGCGGTGCCGCCGGCACGTTGTCGTCGCTCGGCAAGGACGGCCTGAAGGTTCAGAAGGAATTGATGAAGGAGTTGAAGCTCGGCCAGCCGGACATTTCCTGGCACACCGTGCGCGACTGCATCGCCGAAGTCGGTTGCTTCCTCGGCCTCGTCACCGGCTCCTGCGGCAAGATCGCCTTCGATGTGAAGCTGATGATGCAGACCGAAGTCGAAGAAGTGTACGAACCGTTCCACGAAGGCCGCGGCTCATCCTCGACAATGCCGCAAAAGCGCAACCCGATTTCGTGCGTGTACATCACCGCACAGACCGCGGTGGTAAAGCAACACGTCGCCGCATTGCTGGAGGCGCAGATCGAGGACCACGAGCGCGCCACCGGCCCGTGGGAAATCGAATGGATCGTGCTGCCGGACATTTTCATGCTTGCAGCCGGCGCACTGGCGCAGACGCGCTTCCTCGTCAGCGGCCTGCAAGTGAATGAAAAGAAGATGCTTGCGAACCTCGACATCACCAACGGCCTGATCATGTCGGAGGCTGTGATGATGGGGCTCGGCCCGAAGATGGGCCGCAACAAGGCGCACGACTACGTCTATGACATCTGCCGCGAGGTCGTGAAGACCGGGCGACCGCTGATCGACCTGTTGGCCGAGGACAAGGAAATCCGCAAACACGCCGACCGCAAGGCGCTGGAAAAGATGGCCGATCCCGCGAACTATCTCGGCGTCGCCGGCGAGATGGTCGATCGCGTCCTGAAGATGCGGAAGAAGAAATAGTTTCAGGCGTCCTTCGGCATCGTTCGCCAGATCGCGGCGGCGACCACGAAGGTCGCTGCGCCGATCGTCAGAAACAACGCCGGCACCGTGACGCCGAATTTTTGCGCGATCGCCACGGCAACCGTGGCGCCGGTCATGAAGGCGGCATTGAGCACGTTCACCGCGGCAACCGTGCGTGCGCGGTAGTCGGTACCGGCCCAGGCCTGTACCGCGGCAAATGCCGGCACAATGAAAAGCCCACCCGCGACGGCGAGCCCGACGAAATCGATCGCAGCGCGAATACCCAGGGCGGATGAAAACACCAATGACGGCGCGAGCGGCGCAGGCACGGGCGAAGCGCCGAATGTCGCAATCCCGAGGTCGAGTGCAAATACGGCGAGCAAGACCGCACCGGCCAGCGTCGTCTTGAGCACGATCCGTCCGCGCGCGATCAACGCCGCAAGCGCGGAGCCCACACCCACCGCGATCGAGAACAGCGCCAGATAAACCGTGACGACCGTCTCGTTGCCGCCGATCAATGTCTTGATCAACGTCGGCAGCAGCGCCATCACGACAATGCCGACGAGCCAGAACCAGCTCGTCACCATCGCGCCCCACCACAGCCGCGCGTCGGCGCGCAAATGCCGGAGCATCGCGGCGGTCGAGGCAACGATATTGGCTGCGACCTTCAGATGCGGCGCACCCTCGCCGCTCGGCGGAATGAACAGGCTCGCAATCCAGCACGCCGCAGCGAAGCTCATCACCAGCGCCGAAAACATCCAGGCGTCGCCGCCGTCCTTCGCGGCAAGACCGCCGGTGATTGTGCCGGCGAGAATCGCAATGAACGTCGCGCCTTCGACCAGCGCGTTGGCGGTGGTAAGCTGCTCGCGCGGAAGATGATCCGGCAGGATGCCGTATTTGATCGGCCCAAACAGCGCCGCGATCACGCCGAAACCGGCGAGCGCCACGAACAGGACCGGGATCGAATGCAACAGGAAGCCCGTCACCGCGACCGCGGCGACGGCGATTTCCGCGAGCTTGAGCCGCTGCGCCACACGCGCCTTGTCGTAACGATCGGCAAGCTCGCCGCCGAGCGCGGACAGGAAGAAATACGGCGCAATGAAAATGGCGCTGGCGAGCGTTATCAGCGCGCCAGAGTCTCCCGCCCCCGGCCGGAACAGAATCAGGAACACCAGCGACGTCTTGAGGAAATTGTCGTTGAACGCGGAAAAAAACTGGCACCAGAACAACCGCGCAAAGCGCGACGACAATAAAAGTGGCGGCATGAGCATCCGG
>JBARCH010000311.1:0-10491 GCA_049793875.1 Pseudolabrys sp.
ATCGACCGCATCGTCATGCTGCTGGCTGGCGAGGAGAACCTGCGCGAGGTGGTGCTGTTTCCGATGAACCAGCGCGCCGAGGATTTGCTCATGGGCGCGCCGTCGGAAGTCAGTGCCAAGCAACTGCGCGAACTGCACATCCGCCTGGATTTGCCGAAGAAGTGACGGTCGAAGGCCGTCATCCCCGCGAAAGCGGGGATCCAGCACCAACTCTGTCGTCATGGCCGGGCAGCCCGTCGAAGACGGGCGTGAACGCCCTTTTATCCCGGCCATCCCGCTTAGGTGAGCACAGTGCTTAACTCATCGGGATCACCGGGTCACGCGCTTCGCGCGGTCCTGTGATGACACGCACGTGCGTGTCACTTCTCCGGCAGCGGGATGAACTCGATCTCGTCGCCCGGCACTTTCTGGAAATGGCCGGCCTTCCATTCCGCCTTGGCCTGCTCGATGCGTTCCTTGCGCGAGGAGACGAAGTTCCACCAGATGTGACGCGGGCCATCCATCGGCGCGCCGCCGACGATCATCAGATGCGTGTCGCTGACCGCCCGCGCGCTGACGGCGTCGCCCGGCCGCAGAACCAGCAGGCGGTCGGCGCCGTGGCGGTCGCCGGCGATCTCGATTTCGCCGCTCAGGATATAGATCGCGCGCTCCTCGTGAGCGGCATCGAGCGGCAGCGTGCTGCCCGCCTTCAGCGCGACATCGGCGAAGATCGTCTCGGAGGTGGTCACGACCGGTGAACTCGCGCCGTAGAGATCGCCGATGATCACCCGCACGGTCTTGCCGTCGCCGTTGACGATCGGGAATTCGGACGTGGCGTGGTGGGCGAAGCCGGCTTCCATCTCCTCCTTGGCCGCCGGCAGCGCGACCCACATCTGCAGTCCGTGGATCGGGCTGCCCGTGGCGCGCAGTTCCGGGCCGGTGCGCTCGGAATGAACGATGCCGCGCCCGGCGGTCATCAGGTTGACCTCGCCGGGTCGGATCGGCGCAGCGGTGCCGAGACTGTCGCGGTGAACGATCTCGCCGTCGAACAAATAGGTGACGGTGGAGAGGCCGATATGCGGGTGCGGCCGCACGTCGATGCCTTGCCCCGAACGGAACACGGCCGGCCCGAAGTGGTCGAAGAACACGAACGGGCCGACCATCCGCGTCTGTACCGAAGGGAGGGCCCGGCGCACGGCGAAGCCGTCGCCGAGGTCGACGGTGCGCGGCGCGATCACGTGCGCGACGGCGTCGCTCTCGGCGGCGTTGCCCGGAGCGGGGTCTTTGCCAGGAAAGAAGCTCATCGGATCACTCCTTCACAATGGAAATGGAACTGGCAGCCGTCGTTCTAGGAGGACAGCGTGACGAATTTCTGGCCCTTAACAGCTTCCACCAGCCCATAGAATGCCTCGTTGACCTTCGGCCATGACGGCAACCTCTTCATGACGTCGAGCCACCGCTTGACGTTCGGATACGCAGCGAGGTCGACGCCGATGGTTTCGCCGAGGGTGACGATGCCGGAGGCAAAGTAGTCGGCGATCGTGATCTCGTCCCCACACAGATAGCGCTTGTCCGGCCCGATCCAATGCTCGTCGAGCAGCTTGAGCCAGCGCTTCGACTGCTCCTTGCCCCACTCCAGGGTGGCCGAATGAGCCTCGTCGCTGCGGCGCTTGAGGTGCGGAAATAGCTGCGGATAACAAAGATTGTAGCCCCACTCGCGGTAGAAGTTGGTGTTGATCCAATCCATCATCTCATTGACCTTGGCGCGCGCCTTGAGATCCTTCGGGTAGGCTGGCGAGCCGATTTTGTCGGCGAGATACTTCAAAATAGCCGAGCTTTCCGTCAGCCGCAGGTCGCCATCTTCGATCATCGGCACCAGGCAGTTCGGGTTGCGGGCCGCATAGTCCGGCTGCATGTGCTCGCCTGTCATCAGGTCGACCACCACTTCGTCCACCGGGATGTGGCTCTCGGCGATGAACAGCCGGACCGGCCGCGACGTCATCGAAACCGGGTGCATGTAGAGCTTCATCTTGGTCCTCCAGGATCATTCCAGCGACACTAACCCCGCAGATGGCGGCGTGTGGTCACGTTCTCGCGGGTGGCGGAATTGCGGCGAGAGCATCAGGCGCTCCACGCGTCGGTGATTCTCGCGCCGGCGGCCACGCGAGGCGTCGGCGCGCCGCGGCGTTAAGGTGAATGACTTAACCGCCCGCCGTCCTCTCTCGCGTGTCCCGGCGCGCGCGACGAAAACCAAAGCAGCATCGGCGCTCTCGGCGAATCGCGCGCGCGTGTGAACAGCGCGGAGTGTGTTGCGGATGATTTACAGATTCTTCTTGATCGACGAGTAAGTTGCCCTTATGTGGAATTTCGCCGCGTGACCGACTGATGACAGTCGTGTGACAAGCGGTCTCACTCCGTGAGCCGGTTCGCCGGTCTCTCGGTCGATCTCTGGTTGGAGAGAGCGGAATGCAACAAGACGCCCTCTTGCGATCGGGGAAGGGCTTGGGGACTCCAGGTACCACCCGAAAGAAAGAAGTTGTGATCGCAGCGCCCGCGGCGAAGGCCGAGGAGCGTGACGATCATTTCGTGGTGAGGAACGGAGTGCGGTGCGCGGGCGCGCACCTCATCATCGACCTCTACAAGGCCAGCAAGCTTGACGACATCGACCACATCGAGGCGACGCTGCGGCGTTGCGTAGAAGTGGCCGGCGCCACGCTGCTGCATATCCATCTGCATCACTTTGAGCCTAACGGCGGCGTGTCCGGCGTGGCGGTGCTGGCCGAGAGCCACATCTCCATCCATACATGGCCGGAAAACGGCTATGCCGCACTCGACATCTTCATGTGCGGCAAGGCCAATCCGGATGCTTGCGTGCCGGTTCTGCGCAAGGCCTTCGGCCCGAAGAAGATCGCGGTAGGCGAGCATCTGCGCGGCCAGGCCGCCTGAGCGCGCTTCTCCGTTCAAGCCTGTTGACGACGTAATGCCCGGCCTTGTGCCGGGCATTTACGTCTTTAAACCTCTCTGAAAGCGGTGGTGGCTGGAGGCTAGGCGCGAGGGCGCGCTCTGGCTTCCGCTTGCCATGAGCGAGGAGAGCTGGCCGATGGCCGACAAGCGCTGGATTCCGGAGACGCTGTTCGACGACATGGGTTTCCGCATGTCCTACGAGGTCGAGCGGGTGCTCTACGAGATGCAGACCGAGCACCAGCACCTCGTCCTGTTCGAGCACAGGTTCTTCGGCAAGATGCTGATGCTCGACGGTGCCACCCAGATCTCGAGCCGCGACGAGTACGTCTATCAGGAGATGATGAGCCACCTGCCGCTGTTCGCCCACGGCAAGGCCAGGGAGGTGCTCATCATCGGCGGCGGCGACTGCGGCATTGCCGAGGAGGTGCTCAAGCACAAGACCGTCAAGCGGCTGACCCAGGTCGAGATCGACGCTTCGGTGGTCGAGTTCGCCAAGGAACACTATCCGGAGTTCACCAAGCCGGTCTTCGCCGACAAGCGGTTTGAAAGCGTCATCGACGACGGCTTCAAATATGTCGCCGAGACCAAGCGGCGTTTCGACGTCATCATCGTCGACTCCACCGATCCGCAGGGGCCGGGCGCCATCCTGTTCACCAGGGAATTCTATGCCCGCTGCAAGCGCTGCCTCGCCAAAGGCGGCATTCTGATCACCCAGAACGGCGTCCCGTTCTTCCAGTCGGATGAATTGACGACGACGATCGGCCATTTCCGCAAACTGTTCGCCGATGCGACCTGCTACGTGGCCGCGGTCCCCGTTTATGTCGGCGGCCACATGGCGATGGGCTTTGCGACCGACAACAAGAAACTGCGGCAGGCGTCGGCCAAGGTGATCGCCGGGCGCTACAAGAAAGCCGGGAGCTTCCCGACCAGATACTGGTCGCCGGAATTGCACGTCGGCGCCTTCGCGTTGCCGCGTTTCATTGCCGACCTGGTGGACAAGGCGAAGAAGAAGCGCTGACCCAGGTCGCCTTCCTCGTTTACCCGTTGCTAACCATCCGCGCTCGGGCCGCACTGCCTGCGTCTTAGGCTTAAGGCTGCCTTTACGGCGGCATGGCTCAACTCATTCCGGGGCACCAGGTCGGTGTGGGTTGGCGCCAGAACGGGGTCGGCGTGCGGGCAGTCACGCGTAAAAATCTGATCGCGGTGATTCTCGGTGTCGGCTTGTCGACGTCGGCGCTGCTCACCTTCGATTTTTGGCTCGATGGCCTGATCAACCGCCAGAGCCAGGAAGAGATCAATACGTCCGCAAAGCGTTCGATTTCGCTGGCGGAGACGCGTATCAGAAGCGTCACCGAAGCCGTCGATGAACTCGTGGCGCGAGGCGTCAACGGTTGCCGGCCGGCACAGCTCGAGTTCATACGCCGCGCCGTTTTCGAAACCGTGCCGCTCAAGGAGTTGTCGATCACGGGGCCCGACGGCCAGGTCCTGTGCACGCATGCCGGTTTGCCGCTAGGCAAGCGCGAAGTGCTCTCCTCCGAACCGTTGGGCGGGGCGGGCGATTACTCGCTCGACGTCATCGAGCTCGAAAAAGGCGAGCGCTTGCTGCGCCTGCGCCGCAAGGCTCCCTTGAGCGACAACAGCATCAATGCGCTGATGCCGGCAGCATTATTCCTGCCGCAGGTCGCGACGAAAGGCGGATCGTTCAACGCCTACGCTCGCGTGACGACACGGACCGGCGCATTGATCGGCGAAGTCGGAACGCTTCCGGACGTGCGGCAAAAGCAGGTGTTTCTTGCCCGGCAACATTCGGACCGGCTGGGCTTCAATGTTGCGGTATCGATGCCTCACAGTCTTATCGCGGCGAACGGAAGCGACCTGAAATGGCTCAGCACATTCCTGGCTGCACTTATGATCACCGTCCTTCTCGGCTTTGCCATCCTGATGCCCAAGCGCCAGCCAAACAATCCGATCGCGGAGATCGAGCGTGCGCTCGCGGCCGGCGAGTTCGTTCCTTACTATCAGCCGATCGTGGACATCCGCTCGGGCCAGTTACGCGGCGCGGAAGTGCTGGTCCGCTGGCGCAAGCCGGACGGTACGCTCGTGCCGCCGGCCGCTTTTATCCCGCTTGCGGAATCGAGCGGGCTTATTCTCGAATTGACGCGCGACCTGATGCGCCGGGTTTGCGCCGAGGCTGGAGCCACGCTCGGCCGCCGTCCCAATCTGAAGGTATCCTTCAATTTCACCGCAAAACTGTTCAGCGACGAGTCGATCGTTAAAGACGTGCGGACTATCTTTTCGTCATCGCCGATCCAGCTCTCGCAAGTCGTGCTGGAATTGACCGAGCGCGACCCGATCGAAAACCTGACGGAAACGCGTCAGGTCATTGCCGCCTTCCAGGGCATGGGCGTGCGCATCGCCATCGATGACGTCGGCACCGGCCACAGCGGCCTGTCGTATATGCTCAAGCTTGGCGTCGATATCATCAAGATCGACAAGATGTTCGTGGACGCGATCGGCACCGACCGAAACTCCACGACGATCGTCGAGACGCTCGTGGATCTCGCTCACAACATGCGCATGGATGTGGTCGCCGAGGGCGTCGAGACGTTCGAGCAGGTCACGCATTTGCGCGAACTCGGCATTCGTTCGGCTCAGGGTTATGTGTTTGCGCCGCCTTTGCCCGGCAGCGCGTTCCTGCAACTCGTCGACGCCATCGATCCTTTGCCTGCGGAAGCGGCGGAGCAAAAATCGGTTGGCGCGCGTCGTTACATGTCGGCGCGCAACCAGTTCAGTGCGGCCTGATCCGGCCACGTCGCGCTGGAAGCGGCCGTTCGGGAAGCGAACCAGAAGCGGACCATGTGAAAAAGGGCGGCCTTGCGGCCGCCCAGTTTAAACGCCACGCGGGAGGAACCTCGAACGGGTCGGCTATCCAACGCCGCCGGCCCACGTGTGCAATTTCAATTGCCAGTCGGTCACGGGAATGCCGATTCGTCAATCGGCTTTTTGACGGCGGTGTGGCAGCGTGTGCCGCAAGTGTCCTCCGCGCGGGTTACGCGCTGGCGAGCTCACTCTCGATTGCCGCGATCACGCGCGGCTCCGTCGGCTCCACGGCAGACGCAAAGCCCGCCTTGATACTGCCGTCGCGGCCGATCAGGTATTTGTGGAAATTCCAGCGCGGCCGCTCGGCCGGCCGCTCCAGCGCCGCCCAGCGGTAGAAGGGATGGGCGTCCGGCCCCTTTACCACCGCCTTCTGCGCGAGCGGGAAGGTGACGTGATACTCGCCCTTGGCGGTTGCTTCGATCTCGTGTGCGCCGCCCGGCTCCTGACCGCCGAAATCGTTCGACGGCACGCCAAGCAGGAACAGTCCCCGGGCCGCATAACGCGTCCACAGTTCTTCCAGGCCGGTATATTGCGGCGTGTAGCCGCATTGGGACGCGGTGTTCACGATCATGATCGGATGCCCTGCGTGCTCGGCGAGCGGGATGATGCCGCCATCGAGCGCGTTGAAGCTGAAGGCATAGGCGGTGACGCTGCTCATGGTGACAGCTCCGGCCGCGCGCGAAAGGCCGAGCGCGGGCAGGGCGGCGGCTGCAAACAGCAGGTGGCGACGGTCGATCATGGCTTCATTATAGCCCGCACGGGGCAATTGGGGCGCAACTGTGCGTGATCAAAGGCTGGCGGCGCGCCGGGGTCGCCCCATATTTGGAAGGTTCTGCTATCGTTACGGACTTACGGAGGATGCGCATGAGCACGACGACGGCCAAGGCTGCCACGCAGTTTCCTGTAACCCATACCGACGCCGAATGGCGGCAAATGCTCACGCCCGAGCAGTACGACATCATGCGTGGTCATGGCACCGAGCGGCCGGGAAGCTGCGCGCTCAATTTCGAGAAACGCGCCGGCGCCTTCGAGTGCGCCGGATGCGGGCAGCCGCTGTTCATGTCCAAAAAGAAATTCGAGAGTGGCACCGGCTGGCCAAGCTTCAACGACCCGGAAGCCGGAGCGATCGAAACCACGGACGACGAGCGCTACGGCATGGTGCGCACGGAAGTGCATTGCAGTCGTTGCGGCAGCCATCTCGGCCACGTTTTTCCGGATGGACCGCCGCCGACGGGCTTGCGCTATTGCATCAACGGCGTGGCGATGAATTTCAAGCCGGCCTGATCTGCCGAGCGCAATTTATCGCACGCCGCTGCGCAAACGGTGTCTGCAAACATCATTTGCAAATATGTGAGAGCCGCCGCGTCCAGCCTGTTCGACCAGGAAAACGCGCCGCATTGTCGCGATTATCGCCCGAATGACGTGGTGGGCATGCGTCAGGCCGCGGCGAAATGGACCGTTGTTTCAAAGCTGTAACCGCAAGCTTCGCATTGCCACAGATGCCGCAGCCTAGTGGCGTCGAGATACTCCGACCACTCCGGCACATAAATGGGCTCGCCGCATTGGGCGCATTCCGCGATGGGCCGTGCTCGCCGAAATCCTGTCTTGCGAACATAAGGTTGCATGGGCCTCTCCAACCGTTCGAACTCCCCCAGCCCTTTTTTGAAAGCGAGGCTAGGAAAAAAATGCGTACGAATGAAGCAGCACGCCTGACATAAGCGGAAAAAAAACGCGGCGGTTCGTCTCCGCCAACGTCGCGCAATCTCCCCCGCGCACAGAACGTGGTTCGCTCGTCGGAGAGAACCGAGCGGCGCATGTCGCCTTCATTCGAGCGCTTTTGTGACAAAATTTATCCTTGCGCCGAAACCGCACGCTTATTTTCTATTCCACGCCGAAATCAGAAAAACGTGATGTGCGGGCTCCGTCTTCGCCCGCTACATCCCCGTGCCGAAGCGTTGGTGGAGGGGGCTTTTTCGTGAAAGGACCGACCGTGACATTCGACCATACCGCCCGGCGCCTTGCGCCTTACGTCCTGAGCATTTTACGTATCGCAGTCGCCCTCTTGTTCATCGAACATGGCACCTCGCGGTTGTTCGGCTTCCCGTCGCCGCTGCCCACGCCGCCTTTGTTCACGATGTACTGGTTTGCGGGCGCGATCGAATTCGTCGGGGGTGTGCTGGTACTCTTCGGCCTGTTCACGCGGCCGGCAGCATTCATCATGGCGGGTGAGATGGCGTTTGCTTATTTCCTCAGCCACTTTCCGCACGGGTTCTTTCCGATCCTCAACCGCGGCGATGGCGCAATCCTTTATTGCTTTGTTTTCTTCTATCTCGCCTTCGCTGGCGCGGGTCCGTGGAGCATTGATGCCTGGCTCACCCGCGGGCGCGTGGTGCCGGCGAATAGCGATTTTCCGCGCGGTGCATCCACCGTCTCGCCACGACGGTGAGGGAGCAACGGGCTGCCCGCGTCATTAACCCTTGAACCCTTGAACCCCTTGGTTTTGGCGGCATCTGCGCGCTGGAACCTTTGCTCCTTTCCGCCATCTAACCCGGTGAGACCAACGTCCGGCGTCATTACGGCGTCGGCAATGGAGGCACCCAAATGGCTGTGAATTTACGCGCACTGGAACGGGTTAAGTCCCCTGACGAAGAGACTGGCCGGCCCTCGCGGGCTGAAGTTGAATCTGCCGTCCGCACCATGATCCGCTGGACCGGCGAGAACCCGAACCGTGACGGCCTGCGCGAGACGCCGAGCCGCGTCACGCGTGCGTTCGAGGAATTCTTTTCAGGTTACGCGCAGGACCCTGCCGAGATTCTGAAGAAGACCTTCGAGGAGATCGAAGGCTACGACGAAATGATCGTGCTGCGTGGCATCCCATTCGAAAGCCATTGCGAGCATCATATGGCGCCGATCATTGGCAAGGCCTGGGTCGCCTACATTCCGACCGGTCGCGTTGTCGGCATCAGCAAGCTCGCGCGACTCGTCGAAACCTATGCCCGCCGTCTGCAGATCCAGGAGAAGATGACGGCGCAGATCGCCAATACGATCAACGACGTGCTCAATCCCCAGGGCGTTGGCGTCATCATCAAGGCGGTCCATCACTGCATGACCACGCGCGGCATTCACAAGCCGGGTACCGACCTCGTCACCAGCCGTATGCTAGGCTGCTTCCGTGACAACGCGCTGACGCGCCAGGAATTCCTGCGCATGGCGGAGTGACCGGAGCGTTTCTTCCGTGGCTGTTGAACGTGTTTGGCCGAAGACGGCCTTCGTCCTTGCCGGCGGCGGCAGCTTTGGCGCCGTCCAGGTTGGCATGCTGCATTCGCTCGCAGCGCGCAATATCGCCGCTGATCTTGTCGTCGGGTCCAGTGTTGGCTCGCTCAATGGTGCGTATTACGCCGGTAATCCCACGCGTGAGGGCGTCGAGCAGCTCGCGACGATCTGGCGCGGGTTGCGCCGAAGCGACGTCTTTCCCGTCGGCTGGCGGGCATTTCTCGGCTTTCTGCTGCGCCGCGACTATCTGGTTGCAGCCGATGGCTTGCGCGAGTTGGTCGAAAGCAATCTGACGTATTGCAATCTCGAAGACGCAAAAATTCCGATCCACATCGTTGCGACCAATATGTTGACCGGCGGCACCGTCATCCTGTCGGAGGGCTCGGCCGCGCAAGCCATCGTGGCCAGCGCGGCGATCCCGGTCGTTTTTCCTCCGGTCAAGTTCGGAAATCTTTATCTCGTCGATGGCGCGATCTCGAGCAACACGGCGGTCAAGGTTGCGGTCGCACAGGGCGCGAAACGCCTCATCGTGCTGCCGACCGGTTATGCCTGTGCGCTCGGCAAGCCACCGGAGGGCGCAGTCGCGAGTGCGCTGCATGCGATCACCTTGCTCATTGCGCGCCAATTGCTGAGCGAGTTGCAGGAGCTGGACGGCAGCGGCATCGAGTACTACGTGCTGCCGCCGCTTTGTCCGCTTACCGGTTCGCCCTACGATTTCTCACAGACGGAGGTGTTGATCGAGCGTGCGATCAAAAGCACCGACGCGTGGATCGACGGCGGCGGCTTCGAACAGCCGAACGTCCATGCGCAATTGAGCATCCACAAGCATTCCAACCAGCACTGATCGTCAGGAGATATTGATGGAAACCCGTCCGCCGTTGCCGCCCTTCACCCGCGAAACCGCCGCGCAGAAGGCGCGCGGAGCGGAAGACGCCTGGAATTCACGCGACCCCGTACGCGTTGCCGGCGCGTATTCGATCGACAGTTGGTGGCGCAACCGCGCGGAATTTTTTCAGGGGCGTGAAGCGATTATTGGCTTCCTGAAGCGCAAATGGGCGCGTGAACTCGATTACCGTCTGGCCAAGGAAGTGTGGGCCTTCACCGAAAATCGCATCGCCGTGCGTTTCGCCTATGAATTTCACGACGACAGCGGCAACTGGTTCCGCAGCCACGGCAATGAGCAATGGGAATTCAACCAGGCCGGCCTGATGTACCGCCGCGAGGCGAGCATCAATGACGTACAGATCAAGGAAAGCGACCGGCTTTTCCATTGGCCGCTCGGTCCGCGCCCGGCCGATCATCCGGGGCTTACCGCGCTCCGCCTCTAAGAGGTTTGTTAGGGACCCTTTGACCCGTCTTCTAAGGAGCAATAGTACCTATTTGACATATTATAAA
>JBARCH010000312.1:0-4482 GCA_049793875.1 Pseudolabrys sp.
TTCGGTGACGTCTTCGTGGGTGGAAATCCAGCCGCCGCCCGGCGTCACATGATTGAGCGCGTGAACGATGCGGCCGTCGCTCGCCTGAACGTAGAAACTTGCCTGGTCGCCTTTGCTGAGGCTCTCAATGATACTGCGGCAGTATTCGTCGACGTCGCCGTTGAAGAGGCCGACTTCCTGCCGGTGCCGCATCAAGTCGCGCAGCGTGCAGCCGCGCCGCACGATCTTTGGCGACAGGCTGTACATCTCGAGATAGCGTTTGTTGGTCACGATGATGCGAGCCTGGCGGTCGAACATGCACAGGCCTTGCGACATATTGTTGAGCGCGTTCGACAGGGCGCGGTTTTTGTTGCGCTGACTCTGGCAGACAAAACCGACGCCAAGCATCACCGCCAGCAAGGCGGCAAGCATGATGGCGTTACCTGCGACCGCCGATGCGAAGTTGAAGGGCACCATTCCATCCGCGATTTGGGCCGATTCCCGCAATTAATGGCGGTATTCGATTGAGATATCGTTAACCTTTCCGGACAGCCGGGTGCGCCCGTGCCGCAGACAGCCTGCCCGTGGCGGTGGCTGCTGTCCGGAAGCGGGTTTGCAGCGATTAACGCGTTCGCAAGGTTAATCAGTCCATAAAAAAGCGTGTCGCATTGTCGCCGTTCGGCTGACGATTGCAGATGCGAGGGGCGTGCGTGGCGGCGTCGTGGGCGTAGTCATGAGTGTTTCACGGCAGCCGCGCAGGCTCGCGCAATTCGTGTTCAGCGCCGTAGCGGCAGTGCTGCTTCCTACTCAGGTCGCCTTCCAGGATCTCGGCGCGTTGATCGCGCGGCAGTCGGCAGTGTCGGCGCACTGGCGCGAGCACATCATCGCGTCGCCGTTCGGCACCATTCATGCGGCGATGTTCAGCATGCCGCGCCCGCTCGGCACGTCGATCCCGCATCCGCCGATCTATGCGCTGGCGAATTTCGATCCGAACGACGTCGCCGGCACGATCGGGGCGCAACCGCTCGGCGATGGTTCTACGCCGCTGCAGTTCCCAGGCGTCAACCGCAAGGCGAAGCGCGATGCGCTGATACCGCGCAAGCGCAAGCCGCTGCCGCCGGTCAGGGTTTTACCCCCCGTCGAAGTGAAGGCGCCTTCCGATTTCATTGTTGCGCCCGACGCCTTCGATTCCGGGGTCCGTGCCGAGCCGTTGCCTCAGGTCGAGGCTATGCCGTCACCCACGCCATTCAAGGACGCCGCGCGATCGCCCGATGCCGATGTGCCCTATGCGGACATGCCGCCCGCCGACATCGCAAAAGCCGAACCGGCGCCGGAGCAGGGCGGCACCGCGGCGCAGCTTTATTTTGGCGTCGATCCGTTGAGTTCGTTGCGCGAAGCGATTTCGCCGTGGGAGCCGGGTGAGGCGCCGGTGGTCCTGGGTGCGGATGCGAACGCGGGCGACCCGGACATCAAGCTGTCGGCACTTGCACCAAATGCCGGCGACGACACGAAGGCGGGCGAATCGGTTGCGAACAAAGGCGTCGTCACCGGCGCCGAGAGGCGGCCTCTGTCACCGGCGGAGCGTCTGCATCTGTCCGGCAAGACACGGGCGAAAGCCGAGAAGTGCCTCGCCAACGCCGTCTATTTCGAAGCCCGCGGCGAACCGGTACGTGGGCAAATCGCGGTCGCGCAAGTCGTGTTGAACCGGGTGTTCTCAGGGTTCTATCCGAATGACGTTTGCGGTGTCGTCTATCAGAACGCCAACCGGCATCTCGCGTGCCAGTTTACGTTTGCTTGCGACGGAATTCCCGACATCGTCACCGAGCCGGATGCATGGGAGCGGGCCAAGCGCATCGCCACTGACATGCTCGACGGCAAGCTGTGGATGCCGGAGGTGGCAAAGTCGACGCACTATCATGCGTACTGGGTGCACCCGAGCTGGGTCAATGAAATGAAGCGGATGTACAAGCTCGGCGTGCATACGTTCTATCGGCCGCGCGCCTGGGGCAACGGCGCCGACGAGCCCCATTGGGGCGATCCCAAGCTGACGGCCGAAGAAACCAGGCGGCTCGAAATCGAATAGGCTGGGGGCTGGCGCACGTTTTCTCGGTTCCCATACAGCGCTCAAATGGTTTGGATCACGAATATTCGTTTGGGTGGCCCTGCCGGAACAGATAGTGTCCCGCCGGTTTCGCGCCGTGCGCGCAACAATTTGAAACAAGGCCGATTTCGGCCGGAAGTGAACCGCCATGACGATGCAGGCGACGGACAAATCCGCAAGTGCGTTGGGCTGGCGTACGCCAGCAGTGGTCATTGGTTGTGGCTGCCTGATCGCGATGATCAGCTTCGGGCCGCGGTCGTCGCTCGGCTTTTTCCTGACGCCGTTGTCGCAAGCCAATCATTGGGGCCGCGACGTCTTCGCGTTTTCGCTCGCCATTCAGAATTTGCTGTGGGGAATTGGGCAGCCGTTTGCCGGCGCGATCGCCGACCGCTACGGCGCGCCGCGCGTGTTAAGCGTCGGCGCCGTGCTCTACGCCATTGGCTTGTACCTCATGGCCCATTCGACGACTCCGTCGACGTTGACGCTGTCGGCGGGCGTATTGATCGGCTTCGGGCTTTCAGGCTGTGCGTTCACCATCGTCGTCGGCGCTTTCGGCAAACTGGTGCCGCCGGAATGGCGGTCCGCGGCATTCGGCTTTGGTACAGCGGCGGGTTCATTCGGGCAGTTTTTGTTTTCGCCGCTCGCGGTCGCGCTGATCGATAAATTCGGCTGGCAGACGGCGCTGATCCTGTTTGCCGGTGCGTTGCTTGTCATCCTGCCGGTGTCGATCGCGCTGATGGCGCCGCGCAAGGCCGCCAATCCGGGAGCTGCTCCCGTCGTGCAACAATCGGCGCGCCAGGCGCTCGTCGAGGCGTTCGGACATCGCAGCTACGTGCTGCTGATGCTTGGTTTCTTCACCTGCGGTTTTCAGCTTGCCTTCACCACCGTCCATCTGCCGGCTTATCTGCTCGATCGCGGATTGTCGGCGGAAGTCGGCGGCTGGACGCTTGCCGTCATTGGGTTGTTCAACATCATCGGATCGGTAACGTCGGGCTATCTCGGCAACCGCATGCCGAAGCGTTACATCCTGTCGATCATTTATTTCGCCCGTGCGATTTCGATCGCCGCTTTCGTTCTGGTTCCCGCCACCCCCGCTTCTGCGCTGGTTTACGGCGCGGTCACCGGCCTGCTTTGGCTTTCCACGGTGCCGCCGACATCGGGTCTGGTCGCCGTGATGTTCGGCACGCGCTGGCTCGCCATGCTGTTCGGCTTCACGTTTCTCAGCCACCAGATCGGCGGGTTCCTCGGCGTCTGGCTCGGCGGCATCGTGTTCGACCGCTTCGGCTCGTACGATCCGGTGTGGTGGCTGGCGGTGCTGCTCAGCATTCTTTCCGCCGTGATCAATCTGCCGATCGTGGAAAAGCCGGTGGTGCGCCCCGCGGCCGCCGCCGCGTAAGACGGGCTCTGGACTCTTGCACCCGCGCGGCGGGCGCGTCACAAATACCTCGGGCTTTTTTTTGCAAAGCGAGGCGCGCGTGGCGAGTTTCAAAGCGATCGTGATCGAGAAAGCGGAGGCCGGTACGAAGGCCGCGCTGACCGATTTCGATGAAGCCAATCTGATGGATGGCGACGTCACCGTCCGCGTCGAGTATTCCACGCTGAACTACAAAGACGGGCTCGCGGTCACCGGCAAGGCGCCGGTCGTGCGCCGCTTCCCGATGATCGCCGGCATCGACTTTGCCGGCACGGTCGAAACGTCCAGCCATCCCGACTGGAAGCCGGGCGACAAGGTCATCCTCAACGGCTGGGGCTGCGGCGAGACCCATCTTGGCGCCTACGGCGCGAAGTCGCGGGTCAAAGGCGACTGGCTGGTGCCGTTGCCCAAATCCATGAGCGCGCGCGAGGCGATGGCGATCGGCACCGCAGGCTACACCGCGATGCTGGCGGTAATGGCGCTTGAGCGACACGGCCTTAAACCTGCCAGCGGACCTATCGTGGTGACCGGGGCAGCGGGCGGTGTGGGGTCGGTGGCCATCGCGTTGCTCGCCAAGCTCGGCTTTTCGGTCAGCGCCGTGACCGGCCGGCCGGAGGAGGCCGACTATCTCAAGGGCCTGGGCGCAAGAGAGATCGTCGAGCGCAGGGAACTGGCCGGGCCGCCCAAGCCGCTGACCAAGGAACGCTGGGCGGGCGGCATCGACGTGGTCGGCTCCGGGCCGCTGGCCAATCTCCTGTCCATGACCCGCTACGGCGGAGCGGTGGCCTCCTGTGGTCTTGCCGGGGGCATGGACCTGCCGGCCTCGGTTGCGCCGTTCATTTTGCGCGGGGTGTGCCTTTCCGGCATCGACTCGGTCATGTGCCCCATCGAACGGCGCAGGGAAGCGTGGATAAGGCTGGAAAAGGACTTGGACCGCCAAAAGCTTGCCGCGATTACCACCGAAATTGACCTTTCGAGCGTGTTCGAG
>JBARCH010000313.1:0-2005 GCA_049793875.1 Pseudolabrys sp.
TGGAATCAGGATTCGTTCGTCGCCAAAGGCGGCTGGGCGACATTCCCCGGCAACGCCGAGCCCAATCGCAGCGTCGCCGAGGCCTGCGCCAAGCTGCTCAACGGCGCGAAGTAGCGTCACAGCTTTAGAGGCAGCTTTACGACGGAGCGGCGTCGCTTTTTCTTGCATCGTCGCCGGGCAAAAGGCGCGAAGCCAGAGGCGCGAAGCATTGGCTTCGCGCCACAAGCCCACCCATGGCCGCCTGTGCGTGACGGAGCGAGCAAGATGTCGTGTGTATGCGCGCCGCACCCCGCCTTGCGCCCGCCGTACCCGGGACCGATTATCTGGTCGGCACAACCGGAGGGCACGGGCCATGTATCTGTCAGGTGAAAGCATTGTCGTCATTCTGCTGGTTGGCCTCATCGCCGGCTGGCTGGCGGGCAAGATCGTGCAGGGGACCGGCTTCGGGCTGATCGGCGACATCGCCATCGGCATCGTCGGCGCGTTCATCGCCGCCTGGCTGCTGCCGCGGCTCGGCATCGGACTGGGCGTCGGGCTGGTCCGCGCGATCATCAATTCCACCATCGGCGCTGTGCTGCTGCTGGTGATCGTCCGGCTGGTGCGGCGCGGCGGCCGCTGGTAGCCGCCGGCTACTCTCCGCCCAACTCCAGCACCCAATAGCGGCGGCCGTTATCGGTGGTGGCGGAGCCGATGCCGTAGGCGCTCACGTCCTTGCGTAACATGTTGGCGCGGTGCCGGGACGACTTCGCCCACATGCGGATGGCGCAGTCCTCATTGGCGCAGCCGAACAACACGTTCTGCGCCGACGTCGTGCCGCGCAACGCGGCGCTTTCGCGAAAGCCGTTGTGATCGAGATGCCCGCGTCGTGCCATGTCATAGGCGTGCGCCGAAGCCTCGCCCGCGAGCGTGACGCTCATGTGCAGCGGCGGCCGGTGATGCTGCGCGCGGTAGGCGTTGAGGTCGAGGGCGGAGGCGGGGGTGGCGAAGCACAACCCCGCGAGCGCAACAGCGCAGATGCGAAAAATGGCGAGCATGGCAACCGCTCCCGACCGTCATGGCCCTTCGGCGGCGGATTATAGCGCCGCTTCAGCGCGCGTGCCGCGCCGCCTTGGTGAGTGCCGCGGCCACGCTGTGCGGACGCCGGCCGCCACCGCTCACCTGCGCGGTGCATTTCTGCCCGTCCGCGCAATGGACAACGCAATCGGTGCCGGGGCCGCCCTTGCAGTCGGTGCCGCAGTCATAGCCCGAGGAGTCTTGCGAGAATTTTCCGCCGGCCGTCGCGCACGCGCTCTTGAGCGCGTCGGCGTTTAGCGCCGGAAAAGTGAGGTCGCGCGCGTGCGCCGCGCCGCCGAGCGCCAGGGTGCCGGTCAGGATGGCGCCGGTCAGGATGAGTGAAGCGGTCAGATGTCGCAACGGCAGACTCCCGCGGGTCGCGCCGCCCCCTTTCGATTATGTCACAGCTTGCGCGCGGAGGAAGTGGCCGGTTTCGTCATGCCCGCGCTTGTCGCGGGCATCCACGTCTTGGGCAGGTCAACGAAGAAAGACGTGGATGGCCGGGTCAAGCCCGGCCATGGCGGGGAAGGGTCACACCCTCTCCACAAAACTATCCACCACGCGCTTTTCGCCCGCTTTGTCGAAATGGATGGTGAGTTTGTTGCCGTCCACGGCGGTGACGTTGCCGTTGCCGAATTTCTGGTGAAACACCCGGTCGCCGGCTGAGAAGGCCGTGGTGGTGCCGGTGGATTTGGCGATCAGTTCGCCTTCGATGGTGAGAGGCATGCGGCGCTTACCCCCACCCCGGCGGACAGAGCCGGCCGACCCTCCCCGCCAGGGGGAGGGTGAAGAGGGATTCGGGGAGAGGTTGTCGGAGCCGGCCTCGCCGCTGTCTGCATCGTCGCGCTCGTCGAATACACCATCGGGCACATAGCGTGGCGCGCCGGTTTCGTCGAAGCCGCCTTTTCCCTTGCGCGACTGCGCGCGCTGCCAGCCGGGCGTCGTGTAGCTC
>JBARCH010000314.1:0-5931 GCA_049793875.1 Pseudolabrys sp.
CGCGCAAAATCGAGCACGTCGGTCGAAACAAGATCGTCGAACAGAATGACGTCCGCCGATTGCAGCGCACGTACGGCGCGCAGCGTCAGCAATTCCGGGTCGCCCGGACCCGCGCCGACCAGCGTGACCGAGCCGGATTCGACCGCGGCACCGAGGCCGCGCACTTCTGCGAGGAAACGCAGGAAATCATCCTCGGCAGGCACTTGATCGGGGTTGGCAACGGCATGCGCAGTGAACACGTGCCAGAACTTGCGCCGTGCGGCGAATGACAATTCGGTGGCTTTCAGCGTCGAGCGCCAGCGCGCGGCGGCTTTCGCCCACAGCGCAAAGCCCTGCGGCAGCAACGCTTCGAGCTTGGCGCGGATCGCCTGTGCAAATACCGGCGCCGCGCCATCGGTCGAAATGCCGATCACCAGCGGCGAGCGATTGACGATCGAGCCAAAGGCGAAATCGCAAAACGCCGGCTTGTCGATGACGTTGACCGGAACACCGGCGGCACGCGCCGCCTTGGCAAATTCCGCCGCCTGTTCGTCATCGTTAAAAGCGCCGATGGCGATGGCCGCGCCAGCTATATCTTCAGCCGCCCAGGCGCGCCGATGAATGACAATCGTGCCATGCGGCGGGTCCGATGCCACCAGCAACAATTCGTCGCAAGGTTCCTCAGTGATGACATCGACATTCGCACCGGCGGCAGACAGCAACTCCGCCTTCCATGCCGCAGCCGCATTGCCGCCGGCAATCATCGCGCGCTTGCCCTCGAGCGCAAGAAATACCGGCAGGCGCGCCAACGCTTCCATGTGCGCGGGCCTCGCTTCCGACGGACGGCGTTTGCGAGGCGTGCTCATGCAGTCCTCTTCGCGCCGGCATTTGCGTGGAAATCGAGGCCGTTGATGGTCTTTGCGACGAATCCGGCGCGGACGGTGAAGTCACCGAAGCGCTCTCCCTTTTCACGCTCTGCTGCGTAAGCCGCGAAGATTGGATCGAGCGTGGCGACGATCTCGCCATCGTCGAGATCCTCCCCATAAAGCTTGCTCATGCGTGAGCCGTCAAAGGCAGCGCCGAGATAAAGGTTGTAGCGGCCGGGGCCTTTGCCGACCAAACCGATTTCGGCGATATACGGCCTTGCGCAGCCGTTCGGGCATCCGGTCATGCGTAGCGTAATGTCATCCTTGGCAAGACCATGCGCCGCCAGCCGCTCCTCGAGTTTGGTGATCAAGCCCGGCAGATAGCGCTCGCTTTCGGCGAGCGCGAGCCCGCAGGTCGGCAGCGCCACGCAAGCCATGGAATTGCGGCGCAGCGCGCCGGCCTGGCCCGTCATGCGATGCTCGGCGACCAGCTTCTCAATCAGTGCCCGCTTGTCTTTGGCGACATTGGCGATGATGAGGTTCTGGTTCGGCGTCACGCGGATCTCGCCGTCATGGACCTCGGCGATGCGGCGCATACCGGTGAGGAGTTGGCCTCCATCGGGAAAATCGGACAGCCGCCCGTTCTCGATAAACAGCGTAAGATGGTGCTTGCCGTTCTCGCCTTCGGTCCAGCCATAGCGGTCACCGTTGGAGGTGAAGGCATAAGGCCGCGCCTTCTCCAGTGGCTTGCCGGCACGCTTGGCGATTTCAGCGCGGAATACATCGGCACCGTGGTCGTCGAGTGTGTATTTCAACCGGGCGTGCTTGCGGTTGGAGCGGTCGCCCCAGTCACGCTGGATCGTGCAGACAGCCTCGGCGACGGCAAAGAGGTCCTTCGGCCGGCAGAAGCCAAGAACCTCGGCGATACGCGGATAAGTCTCCGGCTCGCCATGAGTCATTCCCATGCCGCCGCCGACCGCGACGTTCCAGCCTTCGATGGTGTCGTTCTTGCCGACAATGGCGATGAAGCCGAGGTCCTGCGCGAAGACGTCGATGTCATTGGACGGCGGCACCGCGAACCCGATCTTGAATTTCCGCGGCATGTAGGTCTTGCCGTAGATCGTCTCGACGTCGTCGCGCTCTCCCTCGCCGGCGACCTTCTCGCCGTCGAGGAATATCTCGTAATACGCATGGGTCTTGGGCTTGAAATGCAACGAAGCACGGCAAGCGAGGTCGTAAGCTTCGGCGTGGATCTTCGACTGATGCGGATTGGATACCGCCATGACGCCACGGGTGTCGTCGCCGCACGCTGCGATGGTGTCGAGTGCCACCGCATTGATCTTCTTCAATGCAGTCTTGACGTTGAACTTCAGCACCCCGTGCATCTGGAAAGTCTGGCGCGTGGTCAAACGCAGCGTCTCGCCCGCATAGGTGCAGGCCACCTCATCGAGTGCGAGCCATTGTTGCGGCGTAAGGACCCCACCCGGCAGGCGGATGCGGATCATGAAGCCGAATGCTTTTTCCAGCTTCTTCTTCGTCCGCTCGGGCCGCATGTCGCGGTTGTCCTGCAGATACATCCCGTGAAACTTGAGGAGTTGGGCGCTATCTTCGCTGACGCCGCCGGTGACGGGATCGGCAAGGTCTTCCGCAAGATTGCCGCGCAGATAGCGGCTGCGCGCCTTGAGATGCTCCATTGAGGAGAGTTCTTTTTTGTCGGCCATTTCGATACTCGCCCCGGAATGTCATCGCACGCGAAAGCGGAAGATCCAGTTCTCACCGCCGCTGCGGCTCAATCGTAAAGCCGGTGTTTTACTGGATGCCCCGCTTTCGCAGGGCATGACGACGGAGACATTCAATACGTATCCGTCAGATAACGTTTGTCACGTTCAAGCGTGGCGACCGCGTGCTCCGCGGCCTCCGGCGTGGTCCCTTTCACGTCGGCATAGGCGCGCACCAAGGTCGCCCGCACATCTTTCGCCATCGATTTGGCGTCGCCGCAGACATAGAACATGGCGCCGCCGTCGAGCCATTCGACCAGATCGCGGCGCTGCTCCCACATCTTGTGCTGCACGTAGATTTTCTCAGGCCGGTCGCGCGAGAAGGCAACGTCCATACGCGTGAGACCGCCCTCCTTCAGCGCTTCCTGCCAGTCGAGCTGGTAAAGGAAATCGTGTGTGAACTGCCGGTCGCCGAAAAACAGCCAGCTGCGGCCGGTCGCCTCGGCGGCGCGCCGCTCCTGCACAAAGGCGCGGAACGGGGCGACACCGGTGCCAGGACCAACCATAATGATATCGCGGTTGGCCGCCGGCAGCGCAAAGTGCCGGTTCGGGCGCAGTTTTACCCGCACGCGGCTGCCGCGCTTCAAGCGCTCGGCCATGAAATTGGACGCAACACCTTTACGCGCGCGCCCATGCGTCTCGTAGCGGACCGCCGAAACCAGCAAATGGGCCTCTTCGCCGACTTCGCGGCGAGAAGACGCGATCGAGTAGGCACGCGGCGCCAGCGTCCGCGTCACCGCTCGCAAGTGTTCGGCGGTGAGCGCTATCGGGAACATGGCGATCAGATCGATAAGTTGCCGGCCGACGATCCATTCCCTGGCCTGGCCGTCTGCGATCAGCGCCTTGACGTATTGATGGCCGGTCTGCGCGGCATAGGTCTCGATTGTCTTGAGTGACAGCGTGGTGACGTCGCGCGACCTGGTAAGTTCGCCGCGGAGCTTGTCGTCCCCTGAAAGTCCCGAGAGCTTCAGCAGTTCATCCACGTACGCGGGATCGTTCTCGGCATAAACGTCAAGGGAGTCACCCGGCTCGTAAGCCGGAGCCACACCGTCAAACGACAACGCGAGATGAATCGTTTCCTTGTCCGAGCTCGACGAATTCAGGTTGATGTGTTCGGTGATTTCAGCCTCAACGATGTCGAGATTTGGCGACGTTGTCGGTTTGGTGAAATCGACTTCGATGACTTTGCTGCTTGCGGCATCGGCGGGTGCGAAGGTCTTGACCGCGTCGGCAATCCACTTGCCCGCCGGCTCGGCGAAATCCAGATCGCAATCGATGCGATTGACCAAACGCTTGGCGCCAAGCTTCTCCAGCCGCTCGTCGATTTTCTTGCCGATGACGCAGAATTCGACATAGGCCGTGTCGCCAAGCGCCAGCACGCCGAACTCGACGCCATCGAGACTTGGCGCGTTGTCGCTCATCAGTTCGCCGAAAGCGCGCACGGCGCGGGCGGGCGGGTCACCCTCGCCCCAGGTGGCGGCGATCACCACCAGCCGCTTTACTCCCGGCAAGGTGGCGAGATCGAGATCGGCCATGTCGACGAGCGTCGGCTTCAGCCCGTTCTTTCGCGCGGTCTTGGCGAAGTCGTTTGCCAGCCGCTCGCAGTTGCCGGATTCGCTGGCATAGAGAATCGTGACCGGTTCGGCAGGATGTGCCGGGGCTGCGGGCTGTGCAGCGCCTCCCGCCGCCGACTCAAGACCGGCCAAAAATCCAGCGAGCCAGGCGCGCTGGGTCGTGCTGGCGGGCCCGACCACACGATTGAGCAGTGCGATCTCCTCGTCGCCGAAAGGCGCAGTCTTCGGAATGGTCGGGATGATGCCCATGATCTGCCTCACGCCGTCCGGGCGGTTGCAGCAAGCGGGCCTGCACCGCGGGTCGGTCGAACGGTCATAGAATGGACTCCGGGTACGTGAACTGGAGCCATTTAGTAGGAGATTGTTCTGTTTAGGCGCAACAAGCCGGGGAAAATAAGAAAATCCTTTTGTCCTGCTACGCAGCGCAACCGAATTATGCCAGAGACCGGCCTCGCCATGGGACCGGCGGCCCCACTGGAACCGGGCATTAACCGCTTGAGAATGGGGCAAAACCGGAATCATCGGCCTCTCAATAAACGTCCTGCCGGTAGCGCCCGGCTCTTTTGAGCTCCGCAACGAAAGCAACCGCCTCGTCCGCGCTGCGCACGCCGTGCTTGGCGACGACATCGACCAGCGCGCATTCGACATCCTTGGCCATGCGCAATGCGTCACCGCAGACATAAATGTGCGCGCCGTCGGCAAGCCACGACCAGAGATCACGACCGACTTCGCGCATCCGGTGCTGCACGTAGATTTTTTCATCGGCGTCGCGTGACCACGCGAGCGTCAGACGGTTAAGCAGACCGGCGGAGCGCATGCCGACCAGCTCTTTCTCGTAGAAGAAATCGTAATTGCTGTGCTGGTGGCCGAAGAACAGCCAGTTGCGACCAGGTGCCTTCACCGCGTCACGCTCCTGCAGGAAAGCACGGAATGGCGCGATGCCGGTGCCGGGGCCTATCATGATGACAGGCGTCGTGGGATCGGCGGGCAACGCGAAATGTTGCGCCTTCTGCACGTAAATTTTCAGCGCATCGCCGGGAGCAATGCGGTTGGAAAGAAATGTTGAGGCAACGCCGAGACGTGTACGCTTTGCGACTTCGTAACGCACGGCATCGACGGTAAGTGAAACGCGGCCGGGGTTACACTTTGGCGACGACGAAATCGAATAGACACGCGGCTGCAACGGATCGAGCGACTCGATAAAGGCTTCCGGATCGGGACGGATGCCGGGGAATTTTTGCAAGGCCGCGAGCACATCGACCGTCGCGGCGTCGCCATCCGGATCGCCGCCACTTGCCAGCGCTTTCGCCTTTAGCCGGCGGTCACCGCCGGTGAGATAAGAAATGAGCTGAAACAACATATCCGGCGCGGGCGACAGCGACACGCCATCGGTGAGCACATCGCGCAGGTCGCGGTCGGCGATCGGGAAATCTGCCGGCGCATGCAGCGCTGCGATCACGGCATCGACGAGCGCGGGATCGTTTGCCGGGAAAATGCCGAGCGAGTCACCGGCGGCGTACTCGATTTTTCTTTCGGCGATGTCGATTTCAATGTGCCAAGTATCCTTCGTGGAGCCCGGCTTGTTCAGGCGCTCGCGCGAGAGAAAGGTCGCCTGCACAGGTTTGTCGCGCGAACAACCGATGATGGACGCAGGCGCCGGTGCAATGGCGCGCTTTGCTGGCACAGGCGCGGGCGCCAGGGGCGTGCCGAGTTCCTGATGGAGTTGCTTGAGCA
>JBARCH010000315.1:0-3396 GCA_049793875.1 Pseudolabrys sp.
GTCTGGGTCATGCTGCCGGCCGGAGAGATCACCGAGAAAACGGTAGAACAACTGGGCGCATTGCTGGAGCCGGGCGACGTCATCATCGACGGCGGCAACTCATTCTACAAGGACGACATCAGGCGGGCGAAGGCGTTGAAGGCAAAAGGAATTCATTACGTCGATTGCGGCACGAGCGGCGGCGTCTGGGGCTTCGAACGTGGCTATTGCCTGATGATCGGCGGTGAAAAGTCTATCGTCGATCACCTCGAACCGATCTTCGGCACTTTGGCCCCCGGTCCGGGCAACATACCCATCACTCCGGATCGCCAAGGCCGCGATCCGCGCGTAGAGCGCGGATACATGCACTGTGGTCCAAACGGCTCCGGACGTTTCGTGAAGATGATCCACAACGGCATCGAATACGGTCTCATGCAGGCCTACGCCGAGGGATTCAATATCCTGCGCGGTGCTTCATCCGACGAACTGCCGGAGGATCAGCGCTTTCAACTTGACCTGCCCGACATCGCCGAAGTCTGGCGCCGCGGCAGCGTCATCGGCTCATGGCTGCTCGATCTCACAGCGATGGCTCTGGCAGAAGACCCCAAGCTTTCGCGATTTTCCGGTTTCGTCGAGGATTCCGGTGAAGGGCGCTGGACGATCAACGCCGCCGTTGAAGAAGCCGTGCCGGCGGATGTGCTTTCCGCAGCGCTTTACGCCCGCTTTCGGTCTCGTGAAAAGGACAGCTTTTCCGACAAAGTACTGTCAGCAATGAGGAACAAGTTCGGTGGACATGTCGAACCTAAAACGGCCGGTTGAAGAGAAACCGCAGGTATCGCCCGCGGGCCCTTGCATCCTCGTCATCTTCGGAGCCACCGGCGATCTTACCAAGCGCCTGCTCATTCCTGCCCTCTATAATCTCCGGCGCGCCGGGTTGCTCTCAAAACATTTCGCGGTGGTCGGCGTCGCCAGAGCGCCCAAAGACGACGCGGCATTTCGCAGCGAACTTGGCAAGAGTCTGCATCAGTTTGACGATGCGGTCACGGATACCGAGTGGAAGAAAATCGCGGACCGCGTGTCCTATCTCCAGGGCGAGTTCGACGACCCGGTGACTTACGAAAAACTGAAACAGATTCTGACCAAGACCGATAAAGCGGAGCAGACTGGCGGCAATTACCTGTTTTATCTCGCGACGCCTCCGCAGGTGTTCTCCCCCATCGTGCAGCGGCTCGGAGACGCCGGACTCGTCCGCGAGGAAGAAGGCTATTGGAGGCGCGTGATCATCGAGAAGCCGTTCGGCGCGGACTTGCGTTCCGCGCAGGAACTCAATCGCAAGCTTCTCAACACGCTGGCTGAAAACCAGATTTATCGCATCGACCATTATCTCGGAAAGGAAACGGTCCAGAACATCATGGTGTTTCGGTTCGGCAACGGCATCTTCGAACCGCTCTGGAACCGGGACCACATCGACCACGTGCAGATCACCGTCGCCGAGACGGTCGATGTCGGACGGCGTGGAAAATTCTACGACGTTACCGGTGCGCTACGCGACATGGTGCCGAACCACCTTTTTCAGCTTCTCACGCTAACGGCGATGGAGCCTCCGACCTGTTTCGGCGCCGATGCCGTGCGCGCCGAGAAGGCCAAGGTTTTAGAGGCAATTCATTCGTTTGGGTCCGAGGATGCCCGACGCAATGTGGTGCGCGCCCAGTATGGCGCCGGGATCGTGGATGGAAAAAAAATAGAGCCGTACCGATGCGCTCAAGACGTTGCGCGGGACTCGGCAACGGAAACATATGTTGCGCTCAAGCTTGAGATTGACAACTGGCGCTGGGCCGGCGTGCCGTTTTATCTGCGCACGGGAAAATCGCTCGCGGTGCGCCGGAGCGAGATCGCGATCCACTTCAAGCAGGCGCCTTTTGCGCTTTTCAAGGATACGCCCGTCGAACAACTGACCCCCAATGATATGATTATCCAGATTCAACCTGAAGAAGGCGTGATCCTGCATTTCAGCGCAAAAATACCGGGGCCGAGCGTGCGCATCGGCGGAGTCGAAATGAAGTTCAATTACAGCGACTACTTCAAGGCAACGCCGAACACCGGCTACGAGACACTTATTTACGACTGCATGAAAGGCGATCCGACGCTGTTCCAGCGCGCCGATAACATCGAAGATGGATGGCGCGTGGTGCAACCCGTGCTCGATGTTTGGGCCAAAGAGCATGCAACGGAATTGCCGATCTATCCCGCGGGAAGCTCAGGACCGATCGAAGCGGACGAGCTATTGGCGCGTGACGGCCGGCGCTGGCGGACGATTGAGGGCAACGGCCGTGGCCGCTGAGGCGATGCAGGCGGGAGATTGCGTATGGTAAAGCGCGATCGCACCGCATCGAAGATTTCACTGGTTCTGGCCGATGTCGACGGCACTCTCGTCACCGCAGAAAAAATATTGACACCACGCGCAAGCGCGGCTGTGGAGGCGCTTCATGCCAAGGGCATCGCCTTTGCGATTACGAGCGGCCGGCCGCCACGCGGCATGGCGATGTTAATCGAGCCACTGGTGCTACGAACACCGATCGCCGGCTTCAACGGCGGAATCTTTGTCAATCCCGACATGACCATTATGGCGGAGCACGTTCTTCCGGCCGATGTCGCAGAAAGCGCAGTGGAGATCATCCTCCGTAACGGCATGGATGTGTGGGTCTATACCGGCAAGGACTGGCTTGTCCGCGATACGGACGCGCCGCACGTTGCGCGGGAACAATGGACCGTCAAATTCGCCCCGACCGTGGTCGAGGATATCAGGAAGTCCCTCGGCAGCGCGGCTAAAATCGTCGGGGTAAGCGACGATCACGACCTGGTGGCACGCTGCGAGAAGAATGCCCAGGATGCGCTCGGCGCGAAAGCATCGGCGGCCCGTTCACAACCCTACTATCTCGACATTACGCATCCCGATGCCAACAAAGGAACCGTCGTCACGACACTGTCGAGACTGCTCTCAATCCCGGCCGATGAAATCCTCACGATCGGCGACATGCCGAACGATGTGCTGATGTTTCACAAGGGCGGCCTCAGTATCGCGATGGGCAACGCCAGCCCTGATGTGCAGGCCCAAGCCGATCTGGTGACAGACGGCTGCAACGAGGACGGCTTCGCCAAGGCGATCGAGCGTTTCATATTGCCCTGTGCGAACTCAGTCTTAGGGAAGTCATCGTGAATCCGGTCGTTACCACGAGCACGATTGCTGCTGGCGCGGAAGTGCGCGCCGGGTCCGCGATATTCGAAACGGAAGACTACGCGGTCACATTGCCGCAATTCGAACCAGCCCATCAATGCAAGACTGGTAGTGCGCCATGAAATACGCCCCACACCTCGAAGACCGCGTATTCGATAGTGCGCAAGCGCTTGCCCAAAACG
>JBARCH010000316.1:0-3877 GCA_049793875.1 Pseudolabrys sp.
ATGTGGTTCGGCGTCGGTCCAGAATCCAAGATCGCGCTCGGCACGCTCTCCTGCTTCTTTCCGGTGGCGCTCAGCGTCGCCGCGGGAATGCGGCAAATCGACAAGATACTGGTGCGCGTGGGTACAAGCTTCCGCGCCACGACCGCCCAGATGGTGCTCAAGATCTATCTGCCCGCCATGCGCCATCCCATCATCAATGGCGTGCGGCTCGGCTTTGGATTCTCGCTGATCGGCGTACTGCTGGCGGAAACCAAGCTTTCCAACAAAGGCATCGGTTTCCTGGTCATCCAGGCCTACAGCACCTTCGACATGCCGCGGATGTACGCAATGTTGATCGTGTTATTCGTCCTGGCGATCGGCGCCAATGCCTTGATTGGCCGCCTTGGCGGCCTCGACAGCATCAAACGGGCTTGAGGCCGCCTATTTCGGCGGCTCGAATCCCGCTTCTTTCCAAACATTGCGGTTTTCCGGCGCGGCCATGAATTTCACGAAGGCCGTCGCGGCGTCGCCGGCCACGCTATCCGCTGTGGCGGCTCCGCCGTAAACGATAGTGAAATCGATTCCGGGAGGCAGTGAACCGACAATGGTGAGACCCTTTACCGTCGCGACTTCACTGGCCGGATAGATTCCGATATCGGCTTGTCCCGCGGCAACCAATTGCACCCCGCCGTCGAGCGCCGGCTTGTGAATGACTTTTTTGGCCATGACGTCGGTGATGCCGAGCTGTTCCATCACCTTTCCCATGTGCGTGCCGCTTGGCGTCTTGCCCGGCGTCGCATGCACGACAGACTTTGCGGCGAGCATGGCCTCGCGGAATTTCTCCTTGGTCGAGATATCCGGCCGGGGCGCACCTTCCTTCACCACGACGCTGATGCCGATCGTGCCGAACGTCGCGCGGCTGCCCGCGCGCAGCCTGTCCTCTTTGGCGAGAGCGTCGAGCACGGGCACCGGCATGATCAACACGTCGGCCTTCTCGCCGGCTGCAAGCTTCTGGCGCAGTTCAGTGATGACCGCATAGGTGAATTTCACTTTATGGCCAGTCTGTCTTTCGAACTTCGGCGTGAGCAGCGCAAACACTTCCTTTGGCGCGCCGCCGCTCATCACATGAATTTCGGTTGCCGATGCGGACATGCTGGTCACCATAGCGGCTAGTGCGATCAGTCCCGACAAGTGCTTCATCGGCCTCTCCCGTTGCGAGGCTAGAGCTTGAACGACTCGTGCGTTCCCGGATGGAACAGTTCTTCCGGCTTGACCAGGCGCGACGACAGGCCCTGAGCATGATGGTGATGCAGGAAGTTTTCCAGCGTCTTGCGGTTGGCGTCGAGCCCATAGGGCCAGAAGTCCTCACCCATCAGGTCGCGTGCTTCTTTCAGGCGCTCTTCGACGAACGGCAGCGTCACCTTGGTCGCCGATGTGTCCCCGAGCAGATCAAGCGCCGCCGCCTTGGACTGCTCGAACGCCTTGTACACGGCGCCCGGCAGCCAGGGATGTTGTTCGGCCAGTTCACGCCGTACGCCGACCAGATGCATGATCGGAAAAACGCCAGTGCGCTTGAAATAATCTTTGGCAGCGGCAATCGGGTCGGCAAACAGCCAGCCGATGTTTGGCGTGTCTTTCGGCAGCGACGGCGGACGCGGGGCGATGAATCCGTCGATGGCGCCTTCGGCCAGAAGCGTTGAAATGGATTTTCCGGCCGGGCCGTTCTCGAGCCGCACGTCCGGCGGAAGCTTGATGCTGATCTTCTCCGGCCGGTCCGCATCCTCGATGCCGCCGCGTATCCAGTGAATGTCCGACGGCTTTACGCCGTGATCGTCCTGCAGGATCGCCCGCGCCCACACATTTGCAGTTAACTGATATTCGGGTACGCCGACCTTTTTCCCCTTGAGGTCAGCCGGATTCTTGATGCGGTCGGTACGCACGTAGATCGAGGTGTGGCGAAACATTCGGGAAACGAACGCCGGCACACCCACATAAGGCGCCCCGCCTTGCGCGGTCTTGACCGTGAAACTCGACAACGACAATTCGCAGATGTCGAATTCGGTGTGACGAAAAGCGCGGAAGAAGATTTCTTCCGGCGAAAGCGTCATACAAGTTGCCTGGACACCATCGATCTGCACGGTGCCGTCTACAAGCGCGCGCGTGCGGTCATAGGCACCGACGGCGACGGATAAGTTCAGTTTGGGCATGATTGCTTCCGATCCCGGGGAGTTTAATAAGCGAAAGGATATGTCAACGCAAAACGGCTGTCCGCACACCCCTCTGACGGATGTGTTGCCCGCCAGCCTTTCCCGTCCCCTGAGTGGCCTTTTCAAATCATTTCAAGCTGGCAGGCAAGCTACACGAGCAGGCAATATCAACTCGGGAGAGATTTGAGAAAATCGCGGAAGCTTTTGGTCTCGTAGCCCTTGTCGCGCACGTAGCGGAACAAGGCGAGGAAGTCGTCAGGCCGCATGTAACCCGGCGCGCGGGCGACCTCACGCTTGGAGGGCGACAGCGACTTCAATCCCTCCGCCCGTTCGGGAAAAAACTGGAACGTCGGCGTGAAGCGCACGTTGTATTTTGCGGCGAGTTCTTTCTCTCCGATCTCTGCGCCATCGAAATCGGTCACCTTGCGCGAGCCGATGATGTTGAGCTGCAGCACCTCGAAATTTGACCGGATATAATCGGAAATTCTCGATTGCGCGAAATTAACGAAATGAGTTTCCTTGCAATACGGACACCCCTTCAGCTCCCACATGATGGCAAAACGCTTGCCCTCCTTGTGGGCATTCTCCAGATCTTCCGATAGATCGAGAAAGCTTTCGAGAAACCAAGGCTCCTTGTAGAGTCCATCAACGTCAAGAACAGGCTCCGCGCTGCCCCGCGTCGCGGCCAAGGCACCAAGAGATGCCACACCAAGCAATAAATTTCGTCTGTTCATGGCGTTATCCGCGAATTCCTAACCACGCCGCTGCCGGCTTATCGCCAGTATGAACGCCAGCCTTTATAGTCTTGAATATGTATAACCATCGCTAACAAGTAGGTGAAGAACGTGGGCTTTAGCCATGCTCGCCGCGCAGCCCAGCTCCCTGCCCAACCGGCCATCCTCGCTCTCGCGGTGGTGGCGCTTCTGGCTTTGATTCTGGCGAGTTGCCCCGCTCGCGCCGATCAACTTGCCGACTTTAATGCAGCGGTCGAGGGTGCCTCGGCCCATAATCGGGTCGCGCTCGGCTACCTGCGTACTGGCAACAACGACTTGGCCTCGATCGAGATCGACCGTGCGCGCACCGCGTGGCGCGGGTTCGTCGGTGGCTTCGCCGGAAAACGGCCGGCTGCTTTTAAAGATGCCAAACGCTACACCACCGTGCTGACCGATGTCGCCGCGCGCCTTGTGAGTGCCGATATGATGCTCAACATCGGACGGCCCGATATCGCCGCTCAATCGCTCATGGCCATTCGCGTCGAATTAGCGGATTTGCGTCAGTCAGCCGGCATCGAGGTGCTGGCCGACTGCATCCTGAGAGCCAATGGCGCCATGGATGCACTGCAGAAATACAGTAAAGGCACGCTTGACCTCGACAAAGCACCCGTTCGCACCGGTCTCTCCGATAGCGCGAAGCGCTACGGTTCACTGCTTGACCATTGCGACAGTCTCACCGGCAAGGATATTCATGCGCAACCAGAATTCCGCCGACTCATCGATGGCGCCAAGGCCAGTCTTGCGTTGATCCCTGTCGCAATCACCGAAAAAGATTCAAGCCGCGTCCGTCGCATCCTGAGTGAACTGCGCTCGTTCGACAATCTTTTGGCATTTCGCTTCGGCTAGCCGGGGACACCACGCGCGATCTGCGATTTATGGCCATCTTTCAGGCCGGCGCATTCTCCGGACGGCCGATAT
>JBARCH010000317.1:0-3926 GCA_049793875.1 Pseudolabrys sp.
GGTGGACCGGAATCTTCGGCAGAAGCGAAATTTATTCCGGATTTGACACTCGATTTTCAACGCACATATGTGCGTCATGCTTGTAGAAAAATCGAATCGTGACAGTACGCCAATTACTCTGCGGCCAAGTCTCGCCGAACGCGCAGGGGCACTGGCAGGTGCACTCGCAAACTTGTCTCCGGCCGAGCGCATCGCGCGCCTTCGACGCGACCTCGACGGGCCGGTCGTGCTGACGCTCGGCTTCGGCGTCGAAGGCCAGGTCCTCTTTCACTGGATTTGCGAGCGAAACATCGACGTCGATGTCGTGACGCTGGATACCGGCCGGTTGTTTCCCGAAACGTACGAGCTTTGGGCCGAAACCGAACGCCGCTACGGCCGTAAGATACGCGCCGTCTATCCCGATCATGTTGCGCTGGAATCGCTGATCGAAAAGCAGGGCATCGACGGCTTCTATGCTTCAAAGCAGGCGCGGCAGGCGTGCTGCGATGTGCGCAAGACGCGGCCGCTGGAACGCGCGCTGGCCGGGGCGTCGGCGTGGATTACAGGATTGCGCGCCGACCAGTCTTCAGAGCGGCGAAAGGCCGGTCTGGTCAGTGTCGACGCCGACCGCGGGATGTTGAAAGTCAATCCGCTATTCGACTGGAGCAGGGAAGCGGTGCTTGCGGTCGTGAAGGCGAACGACATTCCGATCAATTCGCTGCATGCCAAAGGATTTGTGTCTATCGGTTGCGCGCCATGCACGCGCGCGATCCAGTCGGGTGAACCCGAGCGCAACGGGCGCTGGTGGTGGGAAAATGGCGGCAACCGCGAATGCGGGCTGCATGTGCAGCGCAAGCGCGGCCGCGTTTCGAAAGAAACGGTTGTGCCTGCGACGAATTATGCGGGCTGCGGTTGAGAGCCGAATTCGGCCTTTAGACGCGTTGAATTACACGCCAGATGCGCTCCGGCGTGGCCGGCATTTCGATGTGCTTGATGCCGAATTCCGATAGCGCGTCCACCACCGCATTGGCGACAGCCGGCAGCGCGCCGACATTGCCGGCCTCGCCGGCGCCCTTGGTGCCGAGCGGATTCGTCTTCGTAGGTACCGGATTGGCTTCGACCTCGATGTTGGAGAGGTGGCGGGCGTGCGGCATCGCATAATCCATGAACGATGCCGTAACGAGCTGGCCGCTCTCGTCGAAATGGATGTCTTCCATGAGCACTTGCCCTGCGCCTTGCGCGACGCCGCCGTGGATCTGCCCGTGCAGGAGCATCGGGTTGAGGACGGTCCCGACATCGTCCACGACGCTGTAGCGGACGATCTCGACGACGCCGGTTTCGCGATCGATCTCAAGCTCGCAGACGTGACAGCCGTTCGGGTAGTTGTTCACCGGCGCCTTGTAGACGGCGGTGGCAAACAGGCCCGGTTCCATGTCGGCTGGAATCTTGGCGGGGCTGACCGAGTCCACCGCAACCTCCTTTATCGTCATCGTCCGGTTCGATTTGGGTGACGAGAACACGCCGTCGGCAAAGTTCACGTCGGTTGCGTCGATCTTCAGCGCGTGCGCGACGATCTTCTTGGCTTTCTCGATGACCTTGTTGGTCGCCATCAAAAAAGCCGAGCCCGACATCGTCGCCGAACGCGAACCGCCTGTGCCTTCACCGAAGAACACTTCGTCGGTATCGCCCTGCACGTAACGCACTTCATCCGGGTGGAGGCCAAGCTGGTCGCAGACAAGTTGCTTGAAGACGGTTTCGTGGCCCTGGCCGCCGGTTATCGAACCTGAGAACAGCGTTGCGGTGCCGCCGCGATCGAAACGCACTTCGGCTCCCTCGGCGCCCGGCGCCGCGGCGCGCTCGATGGTGTTGGAGATGCCGATGCCGCGCAGTCTGTTGCGTTTGTGTGACTCTTCGCGCCGTTTCTTGAAGCCGGCGAAGTCCGCGAGCTCCAGCGCCATGTCCATGTTCTTTTCGAACTCGCCGCTGTCATAGACGAAGGTCAGACCGGTCTTGAACGGCATCTGTTGCGGCGAAATGTAATTGCGCCGGCGCAAGTCGACGGGGTCCAGACCGAGTTCGTCGGCCGCCACATCGATCATGCGCTCGATGACATAGGCTGCTTCGGGACGGCCGTTGCCGCGATAGGGGCGCACGGGATTGGTGTTGGTGAAGACGCCGGTGACGTCGACGTGAATGGCCGGCGTGCGATACGTGCCTGCGAGCGAGCCGGCGTTGAGGAAAAACGCCGGCATGTTGTTTTGCAGATAGGCACCGATCGCCGCGATTGTCTTCACGCGCAGCCCAAGGAAATTTCCGTCCTTGTCGAGCGCCAGTTCCGCTTCCGTGACGTTGTCGCGCCCGCTGGCGTCGCTGAGGAACGCTTCCGTGCGCGTGCTCATCCATTTCACCGGACGTCCGGTGAGCCTGGAGGCAAACAGGACGAGGGGGCCTTCATTGAACACGGGCGTTTTCATGCCGAAGCTGCCGCCGACCTCGGCGCAGATCACTTGCACCTTGCTTTCGGGAACTTTCAGAACCTGCTTTGCGATCTCGCTGCGGTAGCCGTGCGCGCGCTGCACCGGCGAATGAATGATGTAACGATCCTCGACCGGCAGATAGACGCCGACCGCGCCGCGCGGCTCCATGGAGGCGGCGGTGACCCGGTTGATGACGAAACGATGCTTCACGACGTGCGCGGCCTTGGCGAAGGCGGCATCGGTCGCGGCCTTGTCGCCGATCAATTCGACGAAGCTGATGTTGTCCGCGCAATTATCCCAGACGCGCGGCGCGCCCGGCTTGCTTGCGTCGGCGGTGGAGACGACCGCCGGCAGCGGCTCGTAATCGATGTCGACCATTTCGGCCGCGTCCTGCGCCTGCGCCGCGGTTTCCGCGACAATGAAGGCGACCGGATCGCCGACCCAGCGCACGCGATCTTCGGCGAGCACCGGGTAAGGCGGCTTTACCATCGGGGAGCCGTCACGAAGCTTCAGCCCGCCGTGCGACGGCAATTCGCCGAGGCCCGCCTTCTTCCAGTCGGCGGCGGTGATGACGGCAAGTACGCCGGGCGCGGCCTTGGCAGCCGCGGTGTCGATCGAGAGGATTTTTGCGTGGCCGTGCGGCGAGCGCAACGCAACGCCAAACGCCATGCCGGGATAGACGATGTCGTCGATGTAACGGCCACGACCTTGCACCAGCCGGGGGTCTTCGAACCTCGGTACGCCTTGGCCAATTGCAAACTCGCCCATCGTTATATTCGCCTGTGCTTGTTGGAGGTGCGCCCGTGAACGCGGGCGATCCGTTTAGTGGGATTTTAGGTGGGAAATCCGGCCGCGTCAGCGCCGGAGAAAGCGAATTGCGTTATTTTTCTTCTTTCAGCTTTTTAGCCACGCGTGGCGCGAAATAAGTCAGCACGCCGTCGGCGCCCGCACGCTTGAATGCGATCAGGCTTTCGAACATCGCGCGTTCGCCGTCGAGCCAGCCGTTTTGCGTGGCGGCCATGATCATCGCGTATTCGCCCGACACCTGGTAGGCGAAGGTTGGCAGGCCGAAGGTATCTTTCACGATGCGAACGATGTCGAGATAAGGTAGGCCGGGTTTCACCATGACCATGTCGGCGCCTTCGTCGATATCGAGCGCAACCTCGCGCAACGCCTCGTCGGCATTGCCGGGGTCCATCTGATAGGTGCGCTTGTCGCCGCTGAGTGTCTTGGCGGAACCGACCGCGTCGCGAAACGGGCCGTAGAACGCCGACGCATATTTCGCGGCATAGGACATGATCGAGACATCGGTATAGCCGGCCTGATCGAGCGCCTTGCGGATGGCGCCGACTCGTCCGTCCATCATGTCGGACGGCGCGATGATGTCGCATCCGGCTTCCGCCTGGACCAATGCCTGCTTGACCAGGACGGCGACGGTTTCGTCATTGAGAATCTCGCCGTGATGCAGCA
>JBARCH010000318.1:0-5571 GCA_049793875.1 Pseudolabrys sp.
ACCGCCCATACGGCGTTGAGCACCTGATGAAGCTGCTGCGTTTTCATGTGCTCGCGCGCGGTCGCAATCATTGCGTCCGCCGCGGCCAGAATGGTCTTGTCGGCTTCGCTGAAAGCGCCCGGCTGCGGCAGCACGCCGCCCAGTTGCTTGCCGATCATCGACAGCGAGCGCTGCGCCAGGTTGCCGAGATCGTTGGCGAGATCGGCGTTGATGCGGTTGACGATGGCCTCATGGCTGTAGTTGCCGTCCTGACCGAATGGCACCTCGCGCAGGAAGAAAAAGCGGAACTGATCGACGCCGTAGGTATCGGTCATCGTGAACGGATCGACCACGTTGCCGACCGACTTCGACATTTTCTCGCCGCGGTTGAACAGGAATCCGTGCGAGAAAATGCGCTTGGGTACCGCGATGCCGGCTGACATCAGGAACGCCGGCCAATAAACCGCATGGAAACGCACGATGTCCTTGCCGATGACGTGCAACGCCGCCGGCCAGGAACGCTTGAACAGTTCGCTCTCGGTGTCGGGGAAACCGACAGCGGTGATGTAGTTCGTCAGCGCGTCGACCCACACATACATGATGTGTTTGTCGGTGCCGGGCACGCGAATGCCCCAGTCGAACGTGGTGCGCGAGATGGACAAGTCCTGCAGCCCGCCGCGTACGAAGCTCGCGACCTCGTTCAGGCGTTCCTTCGGCAGCACATAGCTCGGGTCGGCGGCATAAAGATCGAGCAGCTTTTGCTGATAGGCCGATAGCCTGAAGAAGTAGCTCTCTTCCTCGACCCATTCGACCGGCGTGCCGGTCTTGGATGAAACGCGCACCTTCTGCTCGTTGAGATGCGTTTCGTCCTCGGCGTAATAGGCCTCATCGCGCACCGAATACCAGCCGGCGTATTTGTCGAGATAGATGTCGCCGTTCTTCTGCATCCGCTCCCAGATGCCGACCGAGGACTTGTGATGGCGGTCCTCGGTGGTGCGGATGAAGTCGTTGTTCGAACAGTTGAGCCGCTCAACCATGGCCTTGAAGCGCGGCACGTTGCGGTCGAGCAGGTCGCGCGGGGTCAGCCCCTCTTTCGCGGCGGTCTGCTGGATCTTCTGGCCGTGCTCATCGGTGCCGGTAAGAAAATAGACGTCGTAGCCATCGAGTCGCATGAAGCGGGCGATGGCGTCGGTGGCGATCACCTCATAGGCATGGCCGATATGCGGCGGGCCGTTCGGGTAGGAAATCGCAGTGGTGATGTAAAACGGGTCTTTGGCCGGCATGTCCGCGCGTCAGGTTTTCCATTTGGTCATGTCCGGCCTTGTGCCGGGCATCCACGTCTTAAGCAAGGCAGCATTTCGAGACGTGGATGGCCGGGATATTCAGGCGTGAAGACGGCGATTTGCGCCTTTTCCCGGTCATGACAAGTCGCGATTTAGGTAGCAACCCACCCATGCGTGGGCAAGCTGCGCCTTTCTTGAAACGTGGCCGCAGTGTTAGCGTGCCGTCACTAATTCCTCTCAAGCTATCCGTTCCAACCCTTGCAAAAGAGCCCATCATGAGCGCCGCCGCAGCCTGGCCCGACGCACGCATAAACCCCGAACATGTCGTGGTGACCGAACCGGTCACCGGCTCGCTTATTCCGGTCCATCTCACCTATGTCGAGATGGCCGACGGCGCTTACATTCCTATCGGGCTGCGCAAGCCGGAAGGCCCCGGCCCTTTTCCGATCGTGCTCTTTGCCACCGGCAATGGCGGCGGTGGCATGGCGATGCTGCGCGACCACGTGCAGAACCGCAGTTGGACCCATGAGCAATTTCTTGCGGCTGGCTATGCCACCGCCTGGATGCGCTACCGGGCCGAAGTCGACTACGCCTACGACCGGATTGGCAAACTCATCCAGTCGGGCCGCCAGCACCGCCAATTGTTCAACCGTGGCCCGCTGGAATACGAGGACGTCATCGCCGTCGCCGATTACGTCAAGACGCTGCCCTTCGTCGATCCCACGCGCGTCGGCTACATGGGCATGAGCCACGGCGGCGAAATGGCGCTCAAGATGGCCTCGGAATATCAGGGATTCCGCGCGATGGTGGCGAGCGAACCCGCCTCGCACGAGTTTTTGCGATTGCGGCCCGACGAGACCGCGCACGTCGATCCCAAGACCGGCCTGCTCAATGTCGAAAAGATGCTGATGCGCGAGCCGGCCAAGGTGCGGCCGCGGATCACCGAGGAGGTCGCCCGCGAACGCGTGCGCACGATCAACACACCCATTTTCGTGCAGGGCCGCGATTCCGACGAACTGCAGGGCATCTTCCGCGTGAGTTACGACTTGCTGCACGAAGCTGGCAAGCCGTCACAGTGGGCAAGCTACGATCACGATTTGCACGGCTTCGTCTATCCGGAGCGCAACGCCGATGGCGCTTATGCGCCGGACAAGATTCAACGGCAGGCCGTCGCGGACACACTCGCGTTCTTCGACAGCCATATGAAAAAATAACAATGGCGACGCCCCGACAACCGGGCACTTTCGTTTTGGTCCACGGCGCCTGGTCGGGCGGCTGGTGCTATCACAAGGTCGCGGCGCGTCTGCGCGCCAAAGGCCACACCGTGTTCACGCCAACGCTGACCGGCCAGGGCGAGCGCACGCATCTCATCGCCGGCTCGGTCAATCTCAGCACGCACATCGCGGATATCCTCAATGTTTTCCATTTCGAAAATCTGCGCGACGTGGTGCTCGCCGGTCATTCCTACGGCGGCATGGTGATTACCGGTGTCGGCGACAGAATCGCTGATCGGATTTCCGCGCTCGTTTATCTTGACGCCTTCCTGCCTGAGGACGGCCAGTCGTTGTTCGACATCAATATTCCGGCGAATACGCAACGGTTCATCGCCGGCGCCGGCGATAACGGCGGTCTGGCCGTACCTGCCCCGCCCGCGGCCTATTTCAATGTGAACAAGGAAGACGCCGCTCGGGTTGATGCACTGGCGACGCCGTTTCCGATCGGCGCCTTCACCGAACGGCTCAAACTCACCGGCGCACACAAGACGATTCGCAAGCACATCTACGTCCACGGCACGGTGTTGCCGCGCGAGAGCCCGTTCAAGCCGTTCTATGAGCGCGTCAAGAACGACCCGGCCTGGTCTGCGCACGCGCTCGCGTGCGGGCATGACGTGATGCTCGACCTTCCCGACCGCACCACGGAAATCCTGGAAAGCGCGCTCTAGCCTTTGGCGGCCTCGGCAAGCACGCCGAACACCGCAAAGACCAGTGGCTTGCGTTCGAGATTATAGGTGTCGGTTTCACGTGCCGCGCGGTTGATGTTCTCCCACGCCTGCGCCAGCCGCGCCATCTGGCGGCTTTCCTGTGGGCCGTCCGCCAGCCGCGACGACAGCCAGCCGTTGACGATGTCCATGAAGGACGCGAGTACGCGCGGCTCGTTGCCGCCAAGCGCGTCGCCAAGCGCGTGTAGCGCGCGCGGGTCTGGCTGTGGGAGCTGCGCGAGAAGATCGAGCACCTTCTGCCGCAACACCAGGGCCGAACCGTCGAGCAGATTGAGCGCGCGAGCCACGCTGCCGTCTGCGGCGACGCTCGCTTCCTTGATCTCGGGGTCGCCCGCGTCGCGCCCGATTGCGGCTGCGGCTGCACGCGCAACATCGTCAGCCTCGAGTGGCCGCAGCAATAGACGCCGGCAACGCGAGCGGATGGTTGCGAGCAACCGGCCGGGCGAATTGCTCAGGAGCAGGAACAGCGCGCGCGGTGGCGGCTCCTCCAACACCTTGAGCAACGCATTCGAGCCTTGCGGATATTGCAGTTCGTCGGCGGTATCGACAATGCAGACGCGCCAGCCGCCCTCGCCGGCGGTCGAGCCGAAAAACGGGATCGTACGCCGCACATCTTCGACACGGATGACGGTATAGAGTTTGCCGGTGTCCTCGTTGATCGTCCGCCGCAGCACCAGCAGATCGCCTTGCGCTTCCACGGCAACGCGGCGCGCCACCGGATTGTCGGCATCGACGGCAAGCGTTTTTGCGTTTTGTACCGCCGCTGTCGCGGGATCTGGATGCGCGAGCACGAAACGCGCCATGCGGTAAGCGAGCGTCGCCTTGCCGATGCCGCCCGCGCCGCCGATCAGCCATGCGTGCGGAATGCGGCCGCTTTGATAACTCTCCAGCAGCGTCTGCTCGGCATCGGCGTGGCCGAACAGGGAAAGCGTTTCGCGCGGGTGTTTGACTTCGGCGTCGTCGCGATCCTCGCTCACGGTGCGACAACCTCGGGCGCACGCGTCTTTTGCGGATGCAGCCGCTCCGCGACGGCAGCCCAGACGTCGTCCGCGACAACTTCACGCGCGTTACGCCCATCGATTACGACGCAACGTTGCGGCTCGAGTTTCGCCAGCGTCAGATAGGCTTGGCGCAGCAATTCGTGAAATTCGGTGTTCTCGCTTTCGAAGCGGTCCGCGGTCGCCGATGTCCGGCGTCGCGCCGCGCGCGCCAATCCAAGCTCGGTCGGAATATCCAGGATGAGGGTGAGATCGGGCGCGGTGCGGCCGATGGTGACGCGCTCGAGCCCGCGGATCAGGCGATGATCGACGCGCCCGACGATGCCTTGGTAGACGCGCGTTGAATCGATGAAACGGTCGCAGATCACCCATTTTCCGGCCTCAAGCGCCGGCGCAATTGTGCTGCGCACGTGGTCGTCGCGCGCGGCTGCAAAAAGAATTGTCTCCGCTTCAGGGCCGAGCGGCTTGGCCCCACCAGACAGCAAGATGTGACGGATGACCTCGGCACCCGCCGAGCCACCCGGCTCGCGCGTCAGCACGACGCCGATGCCCAGCGCTGTGAGCCGTTCGGCCAATTGCCGTGCGTGGGTGGATTTTCCGCTGCCCTCGCCGCCTTCGAATGTGATGAAGCGCCCGCGCATGAAATCCTTGGCTTACGCGCTCGCCGTGGCGCAGCACCGATCGTAACGGGGCGTCATATACGCTCGACTCCGGCGCGGAACAGATTGATCACCAGTTCGGTCACCGAGTCGAATGCACGCTGCGTGACACTGCCTCTGCCGATTGCTTCGGACGTCTTGAGCGGCACTTCGAGCACGAGGGTGTCGTTGCGCCACACTTTCAATGTGCCGACGTTCAGACCCTTCTGCACCGGCGCCGGCAACGGACCGGTGTAGATGATGCGCGCCGTGATGCGCTCGCCGCCGGCCTTCGGCACCATGACCTGCACGGCGGGGGATACCAGCGGCACATAGCCTTTGTCGCCGCCAAACACCTTCGCCTCGCCGACCGTCTGTCCTTCGGCGAACAACGGACGCATTTCGAAATTGCGGAAGCCCCATTCCAGAAGTTTTTTGCCTTCTTCGGCTCGTTCCTTCGGCGTCTTCAGGCCGTTGACGACCGCAATCAGACGCAAGCCGTTTTGTACCGCCGAGCCGACAAGGCCGTAGCCTGCATCCTTGGTGTAACCGGTCTTCAGGCCGTCCGCGCCGATTTCCATTGTCAGCAGCGGATTGCGGTTCGGCTGCTTGATCTTGTTCCAGGTGAATTCGCGCTCGCTGAAGGTCGGATAGAACTTCGGATAGTCGAGGAT
>JBARCH010000319.1:0-2779 GCA_049793875.1 Pseudolabrys sp.
AGGGCGCCTTTCGCGCCGCCGGTTCTCCTTGCTCGCCGCTTCAGTGATCCTCGAATTTACACAATGATTACGAGTCGGGCGTCGGACCCCAAGGCATTATGCGCCGGTGGTTGGGGACCATAAACAATTGGCCCGCGAAATTTGACGGCACGCGATTAGCCGAACGGCTTGATGTTGCCGTGCCGGTGGCCGTTTCGGGGACGCCGGCCGATACCTTGCGCGTTAAAACAGTCGGGAGGATTCGCGATGATAATTGGACGGCGCAACCTGATGAAGGCCATGGGCAGCCTGGTTATCGCGGGCTCTGCCCTGCCCGGATTGCCCGCATCGGCATTCGCGCAGGCGGCATGGCCGAACAAACCGGTACGGATCATTGTGCCGCTGGCTGCGGGCGGCGCCATCGATTACGTGGCACGGCAATGTTCGCAGGTGCTGACCATGTCGCTCGGTCAGCAGTTCTACGTCGAGAACCACACCGGCGCGGGTGGCGCGATCGGAATGGATCTGGCGATGAAGAGCACGCCGGACGGCTACACGATCCTCGTCACCAACGATAATGCGGCAAGCGCGCCGCACATCCTCCACCTGAAATACGACTACACCGAAGTCCTGCTGCCGATCATGGACATCGCGCACCAGCCGCAGGTTCTCGCCGTGCATCCTTCGCTTGGCGTCAATTCGCTCGCGGAATTCGTCGCCTATGCGAAGAAAAATCCGGGAGTCGGGTTCGCCTCCTCCGGCGTCGGCTCGAACCAGCACGTGATCGGCATGTGGTTTGCCAGGGAAGCCGGGATCAAGCTTGAGCACGTGCCCTATCGCGGCGCGGGCGCAGCCGTCGGCGACCTGATCGGCGGGCATGTGAAGGCAGCGTTTCTCGGACCGACGGCGCTGATCAACCATCACAAAGCGGGCACCATCAGGATCATTGCGCAGAGTTCGGCAAAACGCTCGCCGACATTACCTGACATCCCGACGCTCGATGAGTCCGGGTACAAAGGCCTGGTGCTTGAAGCGTGGTACGCGGCCTTCGCACCACCCGCCACGCCGAAGGAACTTGTCACGCGGATGAATGCGGTTTTCCAGAAAGTGCTCACCGACAAGACGGTGCAGGAAAATTTCACCAAAGGTTCGCTGGAAGCGATCGGCGGAACGCCGGATCAACTGGGAAAGCTTGCGCACGCCGATTCAGAAAAATACGCGCGGCTGATCAAGGAACTGAATATCACAGCCGGCTAGTTCGCCCGCACTGGCAAGCCTCATCGGCGGCGCGGCACCATCCGGGCGCGACTGGCGCCCGTTGCCCCTTCGAGAATGGACGGCATCCGGCCGTAATCTCGGCGACAAGTCTGTTCTCGCCGGTGCCCGACAGTGGTCTCGCCGTCCACCGGCGTTTGAAAACTGCGCCTTGTGAGGGTCCGGCGACACTGATAGCTCTCGGGCGGAAAGCCGGGTTAGCTCAGCGGTAGAGCAGCGGTTTTGTAAACCGTTGGTCGGGGGTTCAATTCCCTCACCCGGCACCAGTCCGCCCGGGAAGGCCATATCCCTGAAAACACGTGGGTTTGGCGCTGCCGGCCGCCCGCTGAAAAGACCTTTGCGGCTGTTCCCGACTGTGCCAGACTGGCCCGGTTAGTACGTAAAGTACGTAATACTTCCGGAGAGCAAGCATGCCGCAGGGCACCGTTAAGTGGTTCAATCCGACGAAAGGCTACGGCTTCATTCAACCGCAAGAAGGCGGGAAGGATGTGTTCGTTCACATCTCCGCAGTCGAGCGCGCAGGCCTTAGCACGCTGAATGAAGGCCAGACCGTTCAGTTCGAACTCGTCGAGAACCGTGGAAAGACTTCCGCGGAGAACCTCAAGGTCAAGTGACCCCGTCGCTCTCGTTCTTCGCGTCGTTCACTTCCGGCCTCGTTAACTGATCTGGAAAAACCGCCGCGCCTAACGGTCCGGCGGCTTTGCCATATCCACTGACCGCCATGCTCGCTCACCGGCGCGCGTGGCGTCTGGCTTTGGCGTCGCGCAGCCGTCCGGATTTTTTCCGGTGGGCTAGCGCGTAAGTTTCTCGAGCTCCGGGAAGGCGCCGAGCGCGACGTCCGTGCAGAGGTCCTTCACCTCGCGCGCCTCATCGACGTAACGATTGAGCTTGCCCCCCACGTAAATGACCGCGCCCTCTTTCTCGCCGAGATAACGGCCATCGGTATTGCGCGCATTGAATCGCACGCAGGTGATGTAGCGGTCACCTAAACCCATCTTCTTGCGGAACGGCTGCGAGACTTGCGCGCCGCGCACGTGGCTTGGGTCGTTGAGGTAGGTGCGCATGAAGGCGAGCAGATCGCTCTTGTAGTTTTGCGGGAAGACATTCTGCTGCTCCCACATCACCTTGAGATCCTCCTGGGTGGGACCGACGTCATGGCTGCATCCGCCGATGAGAACCGCAGCCGCAAGCACCAGCCATTTCATCGCATCGCTCCGAATCGAACGGGAATTGCTGGCCATCATATAGCCGCACCCTCATCATGGAATATCGTCCCGCGGCCCGGTGTGTAGACAAGGGCGCGGAGCGCGCACGCCGGCGGAGCCGCCCGCGCTTTCGCCACAAGGAGCTTTCGTCATCATGCGTGCGCCTTTGCACCTGACGCGCCGCGGATTGCTTGCCGGCTCAACCGCAGCGGCCGCGGCTGCCGCCCTTCCCGCCGCCGCTTTCGGCGCCATGCCGTTCGCGAAGACGCAAGGGCCTGGCGTCTACCGCAGCAAGATCGGCAACTATGAAGTGACGGCGC
>JBARCH010000320.1:0-12500 GCA_049793875.1 Pseudolabrys sp.
GGCATGAGGGTCAATCCAATGAGAGTGAGATTATGACTTGGTCATTCCGGGGCGCGTCAAAGGCGCGTCTCGGAATGACGCCAAGCGGGTGGAGAGAAGCGCGATCACGAAAGGATCGCTTTTACGGCTAGGTTTGCGGACTTGGCCCACTCGCCGGCTTCGATCTTCTTGCCGTCGGCGGGCTGAACACGGGTGACTTTGAAGCGCCCATCGGCGCAGACGACGGTGAAGCCGTCCGCTTCCACCGCAACGATTTCGCCAAGCTTACCGGCAATTCCCTTGGGGGCCTTGGCCGGCAACGGCTTGGCGTCGAAAATTTTCAGCGTCTGGCCGTCGAGCGTGGTCCATGCGCCGGGCGCCGGATTGCAGCCACGGATCAGGCGATCGATCTGCTCCCACGGCTTGCCCCAGTCGATCTTGGCATTGCCGGCGCGGCACAGGCCTTCATAGGTGGCCTTGTCCTCATCCTGCTTGACGCGCGGCGCCTTGCCGGCCTTCACGAGATCGACGCTTTCGAGCATGGCATCGACGCCCATCGGGAACAGGCGGTCGAAATAGACGGTGCCGAGCGTGTCGGTGCCGCTGATCGGCGTTTTCTTCTGGATGAGGATGTCGCCGGTATCGAGTCCGTTGTCGGGCCAGAAAATCGAAAGCCCGGTTTCCTTCTCGCCCTTGATGATCGGCCAGTTGATCGCGCTGGCGCCGCGATAGGCCGGCAGCAGCGAGGGGTGATACTGGATCGAACCGTGAGTCGGGATGTTGAGGAATTCTTCCGGCACGAACAGCGTGACGAACGCCATCACTTGAAGATCGGGCTTGAGCGCCTTGAACTCTTCCCAGACCTTCGGATCTTTGTAGGACGCCGGCTGATGGACCGGCAACTTTGCCGCAAGTGCGGCTTCCTTCAGCGGGTCGGCCTTGGCGCCTTCCTTTTCCGGCGCGACATAAACGGCAATCACTTCATCGCCGCGCTTGAGCAACGCCTCAAGCACAGCCTTGCCGAAAGCCTGTTGGCCATGGACAACAATACGCATCTAATTTCTCCCAATTCTCTTTTCCCCGGCGTGGCGCAACGAAAAGCGGTACGCTGCAGAACCGGGGTCTTTACGAACCTGAATGCGTCCCGACCGGCGGCGCATCACCATAAGATGTTAAAGACGCGCGTTTACGCGCTTATGGTGCTGCGCCCATCCGGGACAAGAAATCCTACGCCGCCTTTTCTTCTTTCTTCGGAGCGCTGAGCGCGCCGGAGTTCTTGATCTCGGCGATGACGTTGGTCTTCAGGCCGAGCACGTCCTTGAGGATTTCGTCGGTGTGCTCGCCCAGGAGCGGCGAACGCTTCACCTCGGAAATCGAATCCGACAGCTTGATCGGATTGCCGACGCTGAGATACCTGCCGCGCGTCGGATGATCGACTTCGACCACCGTGCCGGTCTTGCGCAGCGACTCGTCCTCGGAAATTTCCCGCATCGACAGGATCGGGCCAACCGGGATGTCGTGCGCATTGCAGATTTCCATGACCTCGAACTTGGTCTTGGTCTTGGTCCATTCCTCGATGCGCGCGAAAATCGCCATCAGCTTCGGCAGCCGCGCCGGCGGCGTGGCGTATTCCGGATCCGTCTTCCAGGTCGGCTCGCCGATGATGTCGCAGATCGGCCCCCATACCGGCGCCTGCGTGATGAAGTAAATGTAGGCGTTGGGGTCGTTCTCCCAGCCCTTGCACTTCAGGATCCAGCCGGGCTGGCCACCGCCGGAATCGTTGCCGGCGCGCGGCGTCGCGTCGCCGAACGGAATGTTCTGGCCGAACTGGCTGTATTCCTTGAGCGGGCCGGCTTTGAGCCGTTGCTGGTCGCGCAGCTTGACGCGGCAGAGATTGAGCACGCCGTCCTGCATCGCCACATTGACCTTCTGGCCGCGGCCGGTACGGGTGCGCTGGAACAGCGCGGTGACGATACCGAGCGCCAGATGCAGGCCGGTGCCGGAGTCGCCGATCTGCGCGCCGGTGACCAGCGGCGGACCGTCGCGGAAGCCCGTGGTCGATGCCGACCCGCCGGTGCACTGCGCGACGTTCTCGTACACCTTGCAGTCCTCATAGGGACCGGGGCCGAAGCCCTTGATCGAGGCGACGATCATGCGCGGATTGAGCTTATGGATGTGATCCCAGGTCAGGCCCATGCGATCGAGCGCACCGGGAGCGAAATTCTCCACCAGCACGTCACAGGACTTGATCAACTCATCGAGCACGCGCTTGCCCTGCGGATGCTTGGAGTCGATCGTGATCGAGCGCTTGTTGTGGTTGAGCATCGTGAAGTAGAGCGAGTCCGCGCCCTTCACATCGACGAGCTGGCCGCGCGTGATGTCGCCAACGCCGGGGCGCTCGACCTTGATCACGTCCGCGCCGAACCAGGCGAGAAGCTGCGTGCAGGTCGGGCCCGACTGAACGTGGGTGAAGTCGAGAATGCGGACACCGGACAGCGCCTTGCCGTCCTTGCCGTAAGCCTTGCTCGATGCCTTTGGAAGACCGTTCGACTTTCCGCCGCTCTTGCCGGCGCCTTTGCGCGCGGCGAGCTTTACGACCTTGCGAGCTGGCTTTTTCACCGCCGCTTTCGTCTTCCCTCGTTTCTTGTTGTTGTTCTTGCCTTTTGCCACAGCCATTTCCTCCATCTAGATTTTGAATCTGCTTCTCCGCTTCAGCGGCGCAACGTTTCCCATTGCGCCGCCTCTGCCATGACGTTCCTTATTTCTTGCGAACCACGCTTTGCGGGTTGAGGCTGCCGATGTTGCCGCTCTCGCTGCCAGCCGCCGGGTCGATCACCGCATTGATGAGGGTCGGCTTGCCGGAATCCATCGCCGCGTTCACGGCGCGGCTCAGTTCGTCGGGCGTCGTTACATGAACGCCGGCGCCGCCGAAGGCTTCCATCATCTTGTCGTAGCGGGCGTCCTTGACGAACACCATCGGCGCGACGTCCGCGCCGCCGGTGGGATTGACGTCTGTTCCGCGATAGATGCCGTTGTTGTTGAAGATGACGATGCAGACTGGCAGTTTGTACCGGCAGATCGTCTCCACTTCCATGCCGGAGAAACCGAAGGCGCTGTCGCCTTCGACCGCGAGCACGGGTTTGCCCGTCTCCACGGCGGCGGCGACGGCAAAGCCCATGCCGATGCCCATCACGCCCCAGGTGCCGACGTCGAGCCGCTTGCGCGGCTGATACATGTCGATAATGCCGCGCGCGAGATCGAGCGTATTGGCGCCCTCGTTGACGAGGATCGCGTCCGGCCGCGCCTTGATGACAGCGCGCAGCGCACCGAGCGCGCTGTGATAATTCATCGGCGACGCATTATTCATCAGCTTCGGCGCCATCTTGGCGATGTTCGCTTCCTTTTTCGAACTGACGGCGTCGGTCCAGTCAGCCGGAGGAGCCGGCCACTTGGCGCCCATGCCCTCGAGAAGGGCCGATACGCAGGAGCCGATATCGCCAACCAGCGGCGCGACGATCTCGACGTTGCTGTCCATTTCCTTGGGTTCGATGTCGATCTGGATGAACTTCTTCGATCCGGGCTCGCCCCAGGTCTTGCCCTTGCCGTGCGACAACAGCCAGTTGAGGCGCGCGCCAATCATCAGCACGACGTCGGCTTCTTTCAGCACCGTCGAGCGCGCGGCACCTGCCGACTGCGGATGCGTGTCGGGCAGCAAACCTTTGGCCATGCTCATCGGCAGGAAAGGAATGCCGCTCTTCTCGACCAAAGCGCGGATCGCATCGTCGGCTTGTGCGTAGGCGGCGCCCTTGCCGAGAATAATCAGCGGACGCTTGGCGCTTTTCAGGACATCGAGCGCGCGCTTGACAGCCGACGGAGCCGGAATTTGCGCAGGCGCTGCGTCGATGACTTTGACCAGCGACTTGGCACCGGCATCCGCATTCATGACCTGGCCGAGCAGCTTGGCGGGAAGATCGAGATAGACGCCGCCCGGGCGGCCGGACACGGCGGCACGGATCGCGCGAGCAAATCCAATGCCGATGTCGGCTGCATGCAACACGCGAAAAGCCGCCTTGCAGAGCGGCTTGGCGATCGCGAGCTGGTCCATCTCTTCGTAGTCGCCCTGCTGCAAATCGACGATCTCGCGCTCGGACGAGCCCGAGACCAGAATCATCGGAAAGCAGTTGGTCGTGGCATTGGCGAGCGCTGTCAGGCCGTTGAGAAATCCGGGCGCTGACACCGTGAGGCAGATGCCCGGCTTTTTCGTCAGGAAGCCGGCAATCGCGGCAGCATTGCCGGCCTGCTGCTCGTGCCGGAACGAGATGACGCGAATGCCCTCGGCCTGCGCCATGCGGCACAGGTCCGAGATCGGAATGCCAGGCACCGCATAAATCGTGTTGAGACCGTTGAGCTTGAGCGCATCGATGACGAGATGAAAGCCATCCGTCAGTTCCTGCTCTGCTCCGGTTGCATTCGCGACCATTTTCTCTTTCGTCGCCGTATCGGCCATAGGGTTCTCCCGGTAACTAGTTTGCGTTGTCGCGCACGACGGCGCGCATCGGATGAATCTCGCACGTGAAGCCGAGGCCCGATTTGATTGCCGGATCGTTGTCGGCAAAATTCCGGGCGCTTGCCTCGTCGTTGGCAGAGATGACGCCTGCACCGTAGGGGCCCTTCGGATCGAGCACAGGCCCGAACACGATGACCTCGCCGGCGTCCTGACGGCTTTTCCAATACAGAAAATGCTCGTGCATCATTCTCTTCTCATCATCATTCATGTCCATCGCGAACGACGGCCGCGGCGCGATCAGCTTGAGAAAAAAACTTGCCATCGTCAGTCCAGATAATCGGCGTATTTTTCGACGTGATCGGCAAGGCCGAGCGCGTGATCGCGAACGAGTTGTTCGGCCCGCGCCGTGTCGCGCTTTTCCAGCGCCTCGACGATGCTCATGTGGTCGCGGATCGAGCGATCGATGCGGTCCTTTTCGACGATGGTCTTGCGGCGGATCATGCGCATATGGGTGAAGAGGTTTTCGGCCATGTCGATCAGCACACGATTGCCGCTCATGCGGATGATCGATTGGTGGAATTCGATGTTCGCTTCGGAATATTCGTCGAGATGGGCGCGCAATTCACCATCCTGGAAAGTCGTAAACATGCCGCGCAGCGCCGCAACGTCCTCGCTGCCTGCGTTCAACGTGATCAACCGCGCCGCCATGCTCTCGAGCGCGGCCCAGGCGGTGATCAGCTCAATGACCTCGCGCTTGGTCTTGCGCACGACGTAAATGCCGCGCCGCGGCACCGAGCGCACGAATCCTTCGCTTTCAAGCTGTGCCATTGCCTCGCGCACGGGCGTACGGCTGATGCCGAAATCCTGCGCCAGCTTGCGCTCGTCCAGGCGGATGTCGCTGCGGCTGCGATAAATATCCATCGCCACGATGGCGTTTTTCAACGCGAGATAGGCTTTGTGCTTGAAGCTCGATGTCGTCTCGATCCGCTCGATAGCCGGCTGCGGACTCGCGGCGACGCGGGCCGGTGGCGTTCCATTACGGACGGGCAGCCTGGAACGGGCGGAGGACGGAGTGGACCTACTCATGACTGGTATACAATATTCCACGCCCTTCCGGCACGCAATAACAAAGGCGCTCGCGGACCGGTCTGCGGCAATCCGAACCCTCAAAATAATCAGCCGCCGCGGAGCATTTCCGCGGGCGGCTGAGCAAGTTACACTTTGGCCGCTCGGATTCGGCCCATCGGAGTGGGCCGCCCGATCGGGGTGGCCTCTGACCGTCTCAAGAGCGGCTCATGGCCCGGCGCCGCATCGGCCTGAGGACGAACAGGGCCAGGAACACCACCGCAAAATTCATGATTGCGGTGAGGACGAATACGGCGTGCCAGCTGCCGGTATGCGCCTTGATGAGATTGGCGATCGGCACGAGGAAGGCCGAAGTGCCCTTCGCCGTGTAAAGCAGGCTGAGGTTCACCGTCGCAAATTTCGGCCCGAAGGTGTCGGTGCAAGTAGACGGAAAGAGGCTGAATATCTCGCCCCACGTGAGGAAGATCGACGCGGCGAAGATGACGAAAAGCCACGGTACCGTGCCGAGCGCGCCGAGCAACCAATAGGCGATCGCGCCGAAACCGAATGCGATCGCCATCGTGTATTCGCGCCCGATATTGTCCGATACCCAGCCGAAGATCGGGCGGGCGGCACCGTTGCACACGCTATCGACGATGAGTGCGACGGACAGCGCACTGGCGCCGGCGAACAACACCGTATTTGCGATATTGAAATCACGCGCGATCACGGCGATCTGCGCCGTCGCCATCAGCCCGCTGGCCGAGACCATCACGAACATCAGGTAGAGCAGCCAGAACACCGGGGACATCAACACTTCCTTCGGCGAATAGCTGCGCGAAGACATGGCGACCTTGGCAGAGGGAGCCGCTAACAACTCTCCCGGTTCGGGAGCGCGCAGCAACCAGGCCATCAGGAATACGACACCGCCCTGAACGAGGCCGAACCACAGGAACGCCGACTGATAGCCGTATTGAGCGATGACGTAGCGAATGGGAATGACGGTAAGCGCCGCGCCCGCGCCATAGCCGGCCGCCGTCAGGCCGACCGCCAGACCGCGCCGGTCTGGGAACCATTTCACCGCCATGCCGACGCTGGTGGCATAGACAGCGCCACCCCCGATGCCGCCGGCTACCGCGCCGAGATAGAGCATGGTCAGCGTCTCGGCGCGGGCATTAATCACCCAACCGATCGCGACCATAATTCCACCGACCGCAACCACGAACTTGGGGCCGTTGCGTCCGATGGCATCGACGATCCAGCCTTCGACCGGCGTAAGCCATGTTTCGAGAGCGATGAAGACAGCGAATGCGACCTGGATCGAAGCGATCGACCAGCCGTGCGCCTTGTTGATCGGATTGACGAAGAGCGTCCAACCGTATTGCAGGTTGGCGATCATGATCATGCAGACGATGCAGCAGGCTAACTGAACCCAGCGCGTCGAATCCGTTATGCTGCTCGGATTTTCCGAGCTTGCAGCAATTGCCATTGCTCTCTCCCCAGTCCTTATAATTCGTGTTCGCCCCGGGGAGAGTCATAAAGCGCCGTGGCCAGCGCTTGCGTAAAATATCAATAAACAAATACCGAAGCGCACGTAGCCACGGAGGGCAACGGGATAAAACCAATATAAAAATCGTGTACGGTCGCGCGTGCCGTTACTCGGCCGGGTGCAGCTCTTTTTTGACGCCGCGCAAACGATTCCAGGTGCTTTGGATCTGCGACCAGAACAGCGCGATGAGGCCGAGCGCCATGATCGTGCTCACCAATCCGTTCGACCAGAACACGCCAAGTCCGCCTTGCGATGCGAGCAACGACTGCCGGAATGATTCTTCCGCCTTGTCGCCGAGCACGATGGCGAGAACCATCGGCGCAAGTGGATAATTGGTTTTCTTCATGAAGTATCCGACGACGCCGAACACCACCATCATCACCACGTCGAACGTGCTGTTGTGTACGGTGTAGGCGCCGATCGCGCAGAATACCATGATGATGGGTGCGATGACGCTGAACGGAATCTTCAGGATCGATGCAAACAGCGGCACGCAGGTCAGCACGATAATGAGGCCGACGACGTTACCCATGTACATGCTGGCGATCAGGCCCCAGACGAAATCTTTCTGCTCGGTGAAGAGCAGCGGGCCCGGTTGAAGACCCCAGATCAACAGGCCGCCGAGCAGCACCGCCGCGGTCGGCGAGCCGGGAACGCCGAGTGAAAGCATCGGCAGCAGCGCCGACGTGCCGGCGGCGTGCGCCGCGGTTTCCGGCGCCACGACGCCTTCGATCTCGCCGGTGCCGAACAAATGGCCGCGCTTCGAGATGCGCTTGGCGATGCCGTAGCTCATGAACGATGCCGGCGTGGCGCCGGCCGGGCTGATGCCCATCCAGCAGCCGATCAGGCACGAGCGCAACGACAGTAACCAGTAACGCGGCAGTTCCCGCCACGTCTGCAGCACGACCTTCAGGTTCAGCTTCGCCGTCTTGCCGCGGAAGCTCAGCCCCTCTTCCATCGTCAGCAGGATTTCGCCGATGCCGAACAAGCCGATAACCGCGATCAGGAAGTCGAAGCCGTTGAGCATTTCCGGGAAGCCGAAGGTCATACGCAACTGGCCGGTAACCTGATCGAGGCCGACCGCGCCGAGACCGAAGCCGAGCATCATCGACGCGATGGTCTTGAACGGCGGCTCCTTGCTCAGGCCGACGAAACTGCAGAAGGCGAGGAAGTAAACGGAGAAGATTTCCGGCGGCCCGAACCGCAGAGCGAAGTTCGCGACCAACGGCGCCACAAGCGTAATGACGATGACGGCGAACAGGGCGCCGACAAAGGACGACGTGAATGCGGCCGTCAGCGCTTCGCCGGCCTTGCCCTTCTGCGCCATCGGGTAACCGTCGAAGGTTGTGGCCACCGACCATGGTTCGCCCGGTATATTGAAAAGGATCGAGGTAATCGCGCCGCCGAACAGCGCACCCCAATAAATGCACGACAGCATGATGATCGCGGACGTCGGCGACATCGAAAACGTGAGCGGCAGCAAAATCGCGATGCCGTTGGCGCCGCCAAGGCCCGGCAGCACGCCGACGATCACGCCCAGCACGATGCCGATGACCATCAGCACCAGATTGAACGGCTGGGCGACAACCGCGAAGCCGTGAAAAAGATTGCCGACGTCCTCGAACATGGTCCCCAACTCGCGCTTTTTGCTTCGTCATTCGCAACAGCCGCGCTTTGGCGCGGCTGCGTTATTCAATACCCCAGCCAGTTCTCGAGCGGCCCTTTGGGCAGCGGCACGAGAAACCAGATTTCGAATGTCACGAAAGTGAGTATCGGCACGATGATCGCGATGGCAATGACCGTGAGCCAGTTGTAGCGCCCAAACCAGCGCATGAAGACGGCGATCAGCAGCGCCGAAGAAACGTACATGCCGATATACGGCACGAGCGCGACATAGATCGTCGTTGGCACCAATACCGAAACAACCTGCCGCAACTGACTCCATTCGGCGAACAGCTTCACGCGGTCGGCGCTCCTGAACGCCGACAAGCCATTGACTGCGCATGAGATCAGCACGATCAGGCTGACGTAGAACGGGAAGAAACCGGCGCGCGGACCTTCCGCGCCCCAGCCAATTCCTACCTTGTAACTGCCGTACATTCCGATGAGCGCGATGATCGCCATTGCGACGGCGACCCCGACCTCGACTCGCCGGTGGGACGGTCCTGCCCCACCGGTTTCATTGACGGTTTCGTTCATTAAAGTCCTCGCATGCTGCGGATGAATTATGCCCGCAACGTCAGTTGGTCTTGGCGAGGAAGCCGGCCGACTTCATCAGGCCTTCGTGCAGCTTTTCGGCGTCCGTTACCCATTTGACGAACTGGTCGCCGGTCATGAAGGTCTGGTTGAAGGCGCCGTCGCTCATGAGCTTCTTCCACTCGGGAGTCTCACGAACCTTCTTCATCAGATCGACGTAGTAGGCGACCTCGTCCTTGGTGACGCCCGGCGGCATGAAGAAGCCGCGCAGCATCAGGTATTCGACGTCCAAGCCTTGCGATTTGCAGGTCGGGATGCTGTCCCACGCCAGATCGCCTGCAATCTTGTCGTGGTAGTCGAGCTTCTTGGAGTCGAACACGCAGAGCGGCCGCAGCTTGCCGGCGCGCCAATGCGCCACCGCTTCGATCGGATTGTTGACGGTCGAGTCGACGTGTTTGCCGACGAGCTGCACAGCAACCGCACCGCCGCCTTTATACGGGATGTAGGTCATCTTCTTGCCGGTCGCCTTTTGAAGCGCGACCGTGATGATCTGGTCTTCCTGCTTGGAGCCGGTGCCGCCCATCTTGAATGTATTGTCGGGCTTCGACTTGATCGCCGCGATGTAGTCCTTCGCGGTCTTGTACGGCGTGTCCGCATTGACCCAGAGGACGAACTCGTCGAGCGCCATCATCGCAACCGGAGTCAGGTCCTTCCAGTTGAAGGGAATGCCGGTCGCGAGCGGCGTCGTGAACAGATTCGAGAGCGTGATGATCAGCTTGTGAGGGTCGCCCTTGGCGTTCTTCGCAGCCAGGAAGCCCTCGCCGCCCGCACCACCCGATTGGTTGATGACGACGACCGACTGCTTCGACAGGCTGTGCTTGCTGATGATGCCTTGCACGACGCGGGCCATCTGATCGGCGCCGCCGCCGGTGCCGGCCGGCACAATGATTTCGATGGGATGCGAGGGCTCCCAGGCCCGCGCTGGCGCCGCAGAAAGCGCAACGACTCCGCCAAAACAAACGGCGACGCCCAAAGTGAGACTGCGAGTGATCGCTAGCATTCGAATCCTCCCGTTGGATGTATTTTTCTCGTAATCCGGGTTCTTGAAGGCGACCCGTTTTATTTATGCCGCATATCGATAGCGTATCCAACCACGATTATACATAATTATCTACGCGGCAATCATGGAACCGCGCCGCGGAACCGCGCTGCCTTGACGCATGCGTTGACGTGCGTGGCCGCTGCGCCGCAGCATTTCACGGTCGCCAAACGGCTTAGACCCGCAAAAACCGGCCAGGATTGCGCGCGCTCTTTTATCTGGCTTGCGCTGGAGCCGTCGGCGCGGGGAGATTATTCGCGCCAAAACGACTTAGGCCCGGCTTTTGCCGGGCCTAAGATTGTTCGCTCATGTTTGGTTGCGGGGGTTGGATTTGAACCAACGACCTTCAGGTTATGAGCCTGACGAGCTACCGGGCTGCTCCACCCCGCGATAATCGTTCTAAATGCAAAGCGCGGGTCTAACCCGCGCGTTTCGACCGCTATCTAGCAACGGCGCGCGCTCATGGGAAGAGGCGAAAGCCGCGATAATTCATAAGAGTGCCCGGAAATCGGGTTTACAGGCGGTTGCGCCGCACGATTTGCCGCGTCACTTCCACCGGCGTGGCGGCCTCGGCTGCGTGCTTGAGCGCGAGCGCTGCTTTTGCCGCCGGCCGCTCCAGGCATCGCGTGAGCCACGCCTTCAGGTTCGGCACCCCGCTTAAGTCCATCTCGATCGCACGGCTGATGACGGCGGCGACGTTGAGATCCGCCACGGTGAATTCATCGCCGACGAGATACGCCTGCCCGGCCAGCGCGGCATCGAGCACCCTGAACGGCGCGGCAATCACCGCCAGCGCCTCCGCGAGCTTTCCGGCATCACGTTCCGCAGGCGGCAGACGGATCGCGTGCAGCGACCAGATGTTGACACCGCGATCGACTTCGGCGATCGCCCAGAAGCTCCATTGCCATGCCTTGGCTTCGCCTTGGACTGTGCCGGGATAAAGCTTGCCGGCCGAATGCTTCCTGGCGAGGTAGAACGTGATGGCGAGCGACTCGAACAGCACGAAGTCGCCGTCGACGATGACCGGCAGCCGTCCGTTCGGGTTGATCGCCAGAAACTCCGGTGCGCGCGCGCCGGCATCGCCGATCTCGATCGGGAAGTGCTCGTAATCGAGGCCGAGTTCTTCCGCCATCCAGAGCGCGCGGAAGGCGCGCGTGCGGGCGATGCCGTAGATTTTCAGGCTCACGGCTTACGCCAGCGCGGCGGCCACGGCCTTGCCGCAACCAACCGTGTCGGCAGGTCCGCCGAGATCGCGGGTGCGAAGCTTCTGTTCGGACAGTACCTTTTCGATGGCTTTGACGATCGCGGCCGCGGCTTCCGTCTCGCCGAGATGCTCCAGCATCATTGCGCCCGACCAGATCTGGCCAATCGGATTGGCGATGCCCTGGCCGGCAATATCGGGCGCCGAGCCGTGCACCGGCTCGAAGACCGACGGAAATTTGCGCTCCGGATTGATGTTGCCGCTTGGCGCAATCCCGATCGTGCCGGTGCAGGCGGGGCCGAGGTCGGACAGGATGTCGCCGAACAGGTTGGACGCCACCACGACGTTGAAGCGGTCGGGCTTGAGCACGAAGAGCGCGGACAGAATATCGATGTGGTATTTGTCCCATTTGATATCGGGAAAATTCTTCGCCATCTCCTCCACGCGCTCGTCCCAATACGGCATGGTGATTGCGATGCCGTTCGATTTGGTCGCGGATGTCAGATGCTTCTTCGGCGTCTTGCGTGCGAGTTCGAAAGCAAATTTCAAGACGCGATCGACGCCGTGACGGCTCATCACCGTTTCCTGCACGACGACTTCGCGCTCGGTACCCCCGAACATGCGGCCGCCGATCGCCGAGTATTCACCCTCGGTGTTCTCGCGCACGACCCAGAAATCGATATCGCCGGGCTTGCGGTTGGCGAGCGGCGACGGCACGCCGGGCATCAGGCGCACCGGCCGCAAATTGACATACTGATCGAACTCGCGGCGAAACAGAATGAGCGAGCCCCACAGCGAAACGTGATCGGGCATCTTCGCCGGCCAGCCGACCGCACCGAAGAAAATAGCGTCGTGCTTGCCGACCTTGTCCTTCCAGTCCTCCGGCATCATGCGGCCATGCTTG
>JBARCH010000321.1:0-2703 GCA_049793875.1 Pseudolabrys sp.
ACGGGAGCCACACCGAGACGGCGCCGGTCGGTGAACATCGCCTGGAATAGCGGCTTGATGTCCGGCAACGGCGGCGCATCTGCGTTGGCGGCGGCCAGCGCACCGGTGACGCCCGCAGTGTCGGGCGCGCGGGCGATGTTGGCGGTGTTCGGCATGATCGTGCCGCGCAGGTTTGACGAGAACACGCTGTCGCGCGCCGTGGCAAAGCGTCCGGTCAATTCGGCATAGACTTCGCCTGCTCCGCGTGCGCGGCCATAGCGATTGTAGAAAACCGAACGATTGGCGGCGGCCGCCGCCGGAAACATATCCGCAGCAATCGCTTTCGGGTCGCGGGTGGCCGCGCCGATGAGTTTCTGCGCGCCGTCGGAACCGAGGAAATGCGCGATATAGAGTTCGCCTTCGGTCGGCGGGCGGCCGAGCACGGCGCTGAGCTGCGTGGAATTGTTGCGCGTGAAAGCGCCGGCCATGATCGCACTCGCCGCCGGATTGCCGCGCAGCTTCATGATCGCCGCACGCATCGCCGGATCCGGAATGCCGTAGTGCCCGTCGGGCCCCTGCACGATGGCGTCGGAATACTGGCCGAAGCCGAGCGCCGGCCCCGCCTGCTTCATGGTGGAGAGCCACGTCTGGTCGATGAACTGGTAGAGGCCGCGGGCCGACGTGGTTGCGGCTTGCGCCTGCGGGTTGAGATTCGACTCGATGCGCGCCGTCGTCAGCAGATATTCGAAGCTGGTGCCGGTCGAGTGCGCAGCCTGCTGGATCGCGCCGGCCACTTGCGATGCATTGCTGCCGTTGACTGGATTGACCGCCATATTGACCGCTGTGCGCGCTCCTGCGATTGCCTTCACGCGAAGGGCTTCGGGCCGGAATCAACGCAGGTGCAAGCCTGTCCAGGGCCTGGCGACCATGGGCAATTATGGTAAACGAAACCTTAACAACGGGAGAACGGACGATGGCGGAAACGGCGCAGCGGCACAAGCGCGGCGGGCTTTATTTCGAGGATTTCGAGCCCGGCAAGGTCTACGAGCATCCGCTCACCCGCACGGTGACGCAGATGGACAACATGTTGTTCTCCAACATGACCCTCAACCCGCAGCCGCTGCACATCGACCGCGAATTCTGCGAGAAGGAAACCGATTGGGGACAGCCGCTGATGAATTCGCTGTTCACGCTCGGATTGATGATCGGCATCCAAGTCTCCGACATGACCGTCGGCACGACAATCGCCAATCTCGGCATGACGGAAGTGAAGTTTCCCAATCCGCTGTTCGAGGGCGACACCGTGCACTGCTCGACCGAGGTGCTGGGCAAGCGCGCATCGAAGTCGCGGCCCGGCGCCGGCATCGTCGAATTCCATCACAAGGCGTTCAAGCAGGACGGCAAGCTGGTGGCCGAGTGTCGCCGCCAGGTGTTCATGAACATGCGGCCGAAATAATGCGCTCGCTTCTTTTTTCCCCCGCCGACAGCGAGAAAAAACTCGACAAGGCGATGACCTGTGGCGCCGACGCCGTCATCGTCGATCTCGAGGACTCGATTTCACCCGAGCGCAAGGCGCAGGCCCGCGCTGCCGCGCTCGAATTTCTCAAGGCGGTGAACGGCAAGAAAGAGCGCCCGCGGCTGATGGTGCGCATCAACGGCCTCGACACCGGCATGACCGATGCCGATCTCGATGCGATCGTTGCCGGGCGGCCCGACGCGATCCTGTTTCCAAAGGCAGAGGGCGGAACTTCAGTGATCCACCTCGACGCCAAGCTCACGGCGCGCGAGGCGATCGCCGGCTTGCCCGAGGGTCACATCAAAATTCTCGCGCAGACGGTGGAATCGTCGCTGGGCTTTTTTCTTGCCGGCACTTTCCGCAACGTCAGCGCGCGGCTGATCGGCATGACCTGGGGACCGGAAGATTTATCGGCGGAGTTGAATGCCGAGGCAAACCGCACCGCCGATGGCACGCTCACCGAACCCTACCGGATCGCGCGGGCGATGTGCCTGTTCGGCGCGGCAGCGGCGAAAGTGCCGGCCATCGAGACGATCCATGTGGAATTCCGCAACGAGGCCCTGCTGCGCCGCGACACCGAAGAGGCGCGCCGCGACGGATTTACCGGCCGGCTGGCGATCCATCCCGCGCAGGTGCCAGTGATCAACGACGTATTCACGCCGTCGCAGGAGCAGATCGACAAGGCAAAGGCCGTTGTCGCCGCCTTCGCCGCCAATCCCGGCGCCGGCACCGTCGGCATTGACGGCAAGATGTACGACCGGCCGCATCTTGTGCGGGCAAAGGCGCTGCTGGAGCGAACTAAAACCTAGTCGCGCCGGCGTTTGGCGAAAGCCGACAACATCCGCTTCGGCTCATCCGTGTCAAAGGCGCTCACGAAAGCACCTATACCGGCCGCGATGGCGCGGTCGGCGGGAAGCTGCTCCCACTCGCGCATCAATGCCTTCTGTAGCCGCAACGCCTGCGGCCCTGCGGCAAGCAGTGCCGCCAGCATCTTCTCCATTTCAGCGTCGAGCATTTCCGGGGCGACCGCGCGCTCAATCAGACCCCAGCTCCGCGCGGTTTCGGCATTGATGATTTCGCCAAGCATCAGCAATTCGCGCGCGCGCCCGAAACCGATCAACCGCGGAATAAGCGCCGCCTCCACCACCGAAGGAATGCCGACTTTCACCTCCGGCATGCCGAATTGCGCGCGGCTGGTAGCGATACGC
>JBARCH010000322.1:0-2544 GCA_049793875.1 Pseudolabrys sp.
GAGCACCACCGCAGCGCCGCCCGCCTGCGCGAGGCGCCGTACCGCCGCGTCATGTCCGCGCGTGCCGCCACCGGCCTTGATCGCGACCTTCGTGGTCTTGGCAATCAGCGCCGCCGCCGCATCGAGCGCGGCGTCATCCGCCGGTGCCATCTTCTCCAGCACAGGACGGTCGGGCAAAGCCGCGAGGTTGACGGTGAGCCGCGCCGGTTGCGTGTTGATCGGCAGCAGCAGATAAAACGGCCCGGCGCGGTAAGGATGGTTCACGCACAACGCGCCGCGCCGCAGCGCGTCGCGCACCGCTTCCGGCGTATGCAGCACATAGGACTGTCCCATGAGGGCGGTCATGCGGCCGAACAGGCTTTGCTCCTGCTTCGGCACCTGCTGCATGTTGTAGCCCTCGCCGTACGTCGTCTCATCGCCGTAGATGTGATAAACGCCGACGCCGTTCGACGCGCTGGCGAGCGAGCCGGCCAAAGCCTGCATCGCGCCCGGCCCGATTGACGTAACGACGGCGGAGACTTCATCATATTGCCAGCGCAACGCCGTTGCGGCGTGCGCCATCTCGACTTCGTTGCGGCAATTGATCGTGCGGGTCGCGCCCTCTTCCTCGTAGACGCGCAGCACGTCGCCGAGATCGGTCGAGCCGTGACCGAAAATGGCGAAATACTTGCGCACGCCCTGCTTCAGCAAGCCGAGCACCAGCGCTTCGGAAAGCGTCGTCTCGATGATTTTAGGTATGCCGCCGGAAGCGACCGCCGCCTGCACACCGCCGGCTTTGGCGATGGCGCAGGCGCGCGCCCGCATGTCGCGGCGGCTGTCGCTTTCCGGGCTGCGCGTCAGCATCACGTTATTTCTTCGCCTGCGCCATCGCGCCTTTCAGGATGGGATTCCATCGCGCGATGTCGGACTTGAGCAATTGCTCGAGATGGTCGGGACCCCGCTCTGCCTTCGTCGGCACGGTGCCGCCGAGCTTGGCAAGCTTCTGGCCAATCACCGGATCGTCCAATGTCTTGTCGAGGGCAGCGGCGAGCTTGGCGACGACATCCTTCGGCGTGCCTTTCGGCGCAAAGATCGCACTCCAGATGCTGAGCTGGAAATCCGGGATGCCGGCCTCCTTGGCCGAGGGCACGTCGGGCAACGCGGACGAACGCGCGTTTCCGGACACGACATAGGCCTTGATCAGATTGCTCGTCACGGCCGGAGCGACGCTGACAACCTGTTCGCAGAAATAATCGACATGGCTGCCGATAAGGTCGTTGAGCGCCGGCCCGGTACCGCGATACGCGATAAGCTGCGGCTTAAGCCCGAGTTCGGAAGCAAACAGCAGGCATGCCATGTGCGACGATGCACCGATGCCGCCATGCGCCTGCTTTACGTTGTCGCCATGCGCTTTCACATACGCGATGAATTCCTTGAGATTCTTGGCCGGGAAGTCTTTCCTCGCGACCACGGCGACCGGCGCGTTCGCCGTAAGGCCGATCATCGCGAAATCCTTGACCGAATCGTACCGGACATTGGGCGTCACCGCCGGCGCGGAAACCAGCGATCCCATGCTGGCGGCGAGCAACGTGTAACCGTCCGGGGTGGCGTCGGCTTCGCGGGTCGTCCCGATCGTTCCACCGGCTCCGCCGATATTCTCGATGATGATTGTTTTCCCCAGTGCCTTGCCCATGCCGTCGGCTATGATGCGGGCGACAACGTCGCTCGGGCCGCCGGCTGCATACGGAACGATCATCGTGATCGTGTGCGACGGATAGTCGTCGGCGTGGCTTGCCGAAATCAGGCATCCCGTACCGAATCCAAGACCGAGAATGAGCGCGGCTCCCGCTTTCCAGAATTTCATCTCCACCTCCCGTTTTATCTTTTTATTTTACGCTGCCGTTCGTTTCACACGCCGCTTCACTCGGCGGCCTGCGCCATTCCTTGAGATTGACGACGTTCTTTCTCGCGGATTGCCATCAAAACCTTTTCCGGCGTGGCCGGCAGCGCGGTGATGCGCACACCAACCGCGTCATAGATCGCGTTCATGATCGCCGGAACGGTCGGGATCATCGCCGGCTCACCGATACCCTTGACGCCGAGCGGACCGATCGGATCGGGATCTTCGATGATGATGGAATTCACGCGCGGTACATCGAGCGACGTCGGCAGAATGTATTTTGCAAAACCCGACGTGGACGTGTGACCGCCGGCGAGCTTGTAATCTTCCATCAGACCCTGACCGAGCGCCTGCACGACGCCGCCCTCGATCTGACCTTCAACGCCTTTCGGATTGACCGCGCGGCCGACATCATGCGCCGCCCAGACGCCGAGCACCTGCACCTCGCCTGTGACCGTATCGACCTCAACCTCCGCGACCTGGCAGCCGTAGACGTAGGCTTGCCAGGGACGTCCGGCGCCGTCGACCGGATCTATGCCGGTGCTGTCGGTCCCGAACGATGCGGAGCCAACCGGCACCACGCCGCGCTTCTTGCAGGTGTCGACGGCTTCGCCCATCGAAATGCGATGATTGGTGTTCTCGGCCCAAACTTCGCCATTGCCGGT
>JBARCH010000323.1:0-4287 GCA_049793875.1 Pseudolabrys sp.
CGAGCCCGGCAAGGAAGACGCGCTGTTGCACGTCGCCTCGGCTTACGAGGCGGCGTCGAAGCGTCGCGTCCCGCCGCCCGCATTCGGTCCGCTGCCGGCAGGACAAAAGGCGGCGCATTGATGCGCGGACTGATCGTTGCACTTGTGCTCTGCCTCGCCGCTTTTGCGGTGGACAGGGCGCACGCCGACGCCGCTTTCGAGCAATGGCTGCAAACGCTGTGGCCGCAGGCGCGTGAACTCGGCGTTTCGCGCGCCACGTTCGACAATGCGATCCGCGGCCTTGAGCCCGATCTGTCGCTGCCCGACCTTGCCATTCCCGGCAGGCCGGAAAAGCCGCCGCCGGGCCAGCCGGAATTCGTGCAGACGCCGGGCCAGTACCTGAAAGAGTCGACGTTCAATCGGCTGGCGGCGCAGGGCAAGCAACTCGCGGCAAAATATCACGACACGCTGGCGCGCATCGAAAAGCGGTTCGGCGTACCCGGCGACGTGGTGCTGGCGATCTGGGCGCGCGAAACCGATTACGGCCGCCACACCGAGAGCAACGATGCCATTCGTGTGCTGGCGACGCAGGCCTATGTCGGCCGCCGCAAGGATTTCTTCCGCAACGAATTCCTGCAAGCGCTGAAGATGCTGCAAGGCGGTGTGCCACGCGCGAAGCTGCGCTCGTCATGGGGCGGCGCCATGGGACTCACGCAATTCCTGCCGTCGGAGTTCTACAAATACGCTGTCGATTTCGATGGCGACGGCCGCGCCGACATCTGGAATTCGGTGCCGGACGCGCTTGCGTCGGCGGCGAAGCAACTTGCCGGCAAAGGCTGGCAGACCGGCAGGCCGTGGGCAATCGAAGTGCGCGCGCCGAAGACGGTCGATTGCACGGTGGCCGAGCCGAGTCACACGCTTACGGTAACCGAATGGCTCGGGCGCGGATTCGTGCCCGCCTATGGCCGCAAGCTCACGGCGATCGAACGCGCGACGGAAGCGTCGCTGCTTTTGCCGGAGGGTACATACGGTCCTGCATTCCTGACGCCAAAAAATTACTACGTGCTCAAGGATTACAACTATTCGGATCTCTATGTGCTGTTCGTCGGCCATCTCAGCGATCGCATCGCGGGCGCGCCGCCGTTCGAGACGCCGTGGAGCAAGGGGGCGCAGCTCAAGACCGGCGATGTCGAAACGATGCAGCATCGGCTGACGGCGCTTGGGCTCTACAAGGATAAGGTCGACGGCAAGGCGGGCATGCTCACCCGCGCCGCGGTCGGCGCCTACCAGAAGGCGAAGGCGCTCAAGGTCGACTGCTGGCCGACCGCCGCCGTGCTCGACAGCATGCGGCGGTAGATTGGCGTTACTCGCAGACCTGCATGTCGCGCAGCCGGTAACCGGCGCCGTCGAGCCACACTTGCTGGCGTTCGATGTGGCAGGACGCCACCGGCATGTCGGCCGGGTCTTCGTCTTCCGCGATCGGCGCATAATCCATGGGCGGGACGTCGTCGTCGACCGGTACCGCATAGACCGGAGGCGGGCTGCTGGCGATGGCCGCTCCGATGATCGCGCCCGCTGCCACACCGGCCGCGATGCCACAGCCCTGACAGCGGGCTTGCGCCGAAAAAGGCATCGCCGCAGCCGCGAGCGCGGCTACGGCGAGTGCGATGAACATCTTCTTCACGAGAACCTCATGCGCCGAATGATCTTCGGCAGCAATCATGGACCCGCGGCCCTTACGCGAAGATTAAGGGCAGATGAAGCGCGGACGGCTCCAGCGGACGACGTTGCCGAAGCGATCGTAGAGCGGGCGGCGAGCCCAATAGCCGCCGGGGCAAGCCGCCGGATACGGAGCGCCGTAGCCGCTATAGACGACATAGCCGGGTGCCGGCGCGTAGTAGCGCGGCTGGCTGTTGGCAATGGCGCCGCCGATGATGGCGCCTGCGGCGAGTCCGCCGATGATGCCGGCGCCGACGCCGCAACCGTGACAACGCGCTTCAGCGGTTGTCGGTGCAGAGAGCGAGCCGACAGCAATGGTTGCCGCCGCCGCGAGTGCAAACAAGGTCTTCTTCATAGGACTTCCCTCCAAGACCGGTCAGCCGGGGCCGACTGAGGTCGGTTCAATCTAAGCCCGCCAAATCACTATAGAGCAGGCAGGCTTAAATTTGTCGGAAATTTGGTGGCCCCCGGCGCCCCCTCCGTCAAAAGCCCGGCGTTCCACTAAAGAATGCCGGGCTTAATTCTTCGATTTTATCGCATCACATTGGTGTCTGCTTAGTTACACACCCGTACGCGATGCACGCGCCAACCCCAGCCGTCCCAGAATCGGCGGTGGGTCCAGTAGCAGCCCGCTGGGCCGTAATAAACGGGGCCGGGGCCGTAATAGGCGGGACCATAATAGGGGCCGTGTGCGGCGGCTGAGCCGATAATGGCGCCGGCCGCGATACCGCCAATGATGCCGGCTGCAAGTGCGCCACCGCGCGCTTCAGCCTGCTGCGGCACCGCGACTGCCGCGATAGCGAGTGTCGCCGCTGTCGCAAGGGCTGTCAGGGTTTTTGTCATGGCGTACCTTCCTTCCTTACTCGGTGAGTTGATCGTGCCCGTTAGCCGATAAACGTACGTACCGATCTTTTCCGGCGGGACCGACCATCATGAAAACGTCCGTCGTAGAGCTCAGGTTCCTCTATTTCGCGTGAATAGGCGGTGAACGGCTCGTTCGGAAACGTCGCCGGCATGCATCCTGGAAATTAAATTTAGGAAATGTGCGGTTTGCACACGCCACATTGTCGACACAGAATGTTCGCGCGCGTGGATGGCCAAATGCGTGACGAAATGAAATTCGGCCGCGAGCGTGATCGCCCGCGGCCGATTTCTTTGCGACGTTTGAAAGGAAGAAAGTGACGGCTACTTCCAACCGGATTCTTTATCGCAGGCCTTGCGCTCCGCCACGTGGGTTTTCTCCCACTGCGTGATGGACCGGGTTTCGTTGTTGCTCATCTTGTTGTTCATGCAGGTGCAGTACTTGAGAATGACGCTGTCCGCGGCGTCGCCCTTGTTGTCGTTGACGCACTGATTGATCCACTTCACGTCGTCAGTGGTGGCAGCGATGGCGGCATTGGCAACGAAGCATGACGCCGCAGCGAGGAGAGCAGCAGTTACAAGTTTCATGATGGAATTCCCCCAAAGGCCGTCCGGCGGTGCCGGAGGCTTGGCGGGGAAACTGTTCCGCATCGTGCCGTTTTGCAAGTGCGTTTTCGCACAGCGCGCCGCCTTTCAAGGGGGCGGAATAGGCCGATTTTCGTGGAAAGGCCCGGAAAAATTGTCGCGGCGCATACGATACTGCGGCCTTTCCGAGTACTCTGACGCGGGTGATTTGCGGCATGCTGCCTTGGTGAGGGTGGCTGGCTTGGGCCGGAGGAATTGGATGAAGGTGCTTGCACTGGTGGTTGGCATGCCCCTGTTCGGGGCATTGCTTTTTGCGGCGACGGGCTCCGCGGCTGCCGACTCTCGTTTTGAGCGCAGCCTCAAGATGCTCGACCCGACCGCCAGGCTGGAGCAAATCTGCGACTACACCGCGATGAAGCAAATCAATGCAGCGCGCAATCCGTTCCATCCCGATCGCGTCGTGGCCAATGCTGTAGCGCAAAGCCGGATCAGCGTGGATACGGTTCATGCCGCCGGCGGGGCCTTCCGCAGCCACGGCAAGTGGTACGAACTGGCCTATAGCTGCAAGACCACGCCCGACCATCTGAAAGTCCTGTCCTTCGATTACCGTATCGGCTCGGAGATTCCCGAGGCAAAGTGGGCGACCTACGACTTGTGGCGTTGAACGCTGCGCGCGTATTCTCCGCGCCGGACAACGGAGAAACGTCATGCCGAATTACACGTGGGATCACATTCACTTGCGCAGCCCGAATCCTGAAGCGACCGCGCAATGGTTCGAGCGCATGTTCGGCGCCGAAGTGATCCGCTCGACGCAACAGGGCAAGCCGCGCGTCGATCTCAAGCTGGGCGGGGCAAAGATTTTCATTGCGGAAGTCAAAGCCGGCGACGGCGTCAATGTGGCGCCGGTGACGCCCTATCAGGGGCTTGATCATTTCGGCCTGGCGGTGAGCGGCATCGACGCAATCGCCGCCGATTTGAAGGCGAAGGGCGTCGAGTTTACCAAGGAGCCGCATTCGCCGCGGCCGGGCGTCAAGGTTTGCTTCCTGCGCGGACCGCAAGGCGTGTCGATCGAATTGCTCGATCGCGACCCGAAATACACCTGACCGCAAGCCGTTTCAGCGCGCGCCGGCCCTTTTCCTGGCG
>JBARCH010000324.1:0-2441 GCA_049793875.1 Pseudolabrys sp.
CGCCTGCACAACGCGCAGTTCCGCCGCCGCAGGCGCCCAAGCCGCCGGCGGCCGCGCGACCGGCACCTGCGAAGCCGGCAGCCCCTGCGGCTCCTGCTAAGCCGGAAGAGAAGAAATAGTTTTCGCGCAATGCCAAAAAACGAAACGGGCGGCCACAAGGGCCGCCCGTTTGATTTCTGCGTGGCTGTTTACGCCGCCAGCGCGGGCGGCGGCGAGACATCGAGCACGACGGACTTCAGCGGCGGGTAGCCATTGAAGCCGACCGACGAGTAGGTCGACGTGTAGGCGCCCGTCGCCTCGATCAGCACCTTGTCGCCAATCGCGAGCGACACCGGCAGCGGGTAGAGCGTCTTCTCGTAGAGGACGTCCACCGAGTCACAGGTCGGGCCGGCAACGATGCACGGTCCGGTTTCGTCGCGATCCCTGCGCGTGCGGATCGGGTAGCGGATCGACTCCCCGATGGTTTCGGCAAGCCCGTGGAATTTGCCGATATCGAGATAGACCCAGCGGGTGTCGTCTTCCGGGCTGCGCTTGGCGATCAGCACCACTTCGGCTTCGATCACGCCGGAATTGCCGACCAGGCCGCGGCCCGGCTCGACAATGGTCTCCGGCAGACGGTTGCCGAAATGACGGCGCAGCGAACGAAAGATCGCCTTGCCGTAGGATTCCAGCTTCGGTGTCTTGCGCAGGTATTTGGCCGGGAAGCCGCCGCCGAGATTGACCAAAGCGAGGTTGATCCCGCGTTCCGCGCAGGTCTTGAAGACCGAGGCCGTGGAGGCAAGCGCGCGGTCCCACGCTTCCACGTTATGCTGCTGTGAGCCGACGTGGAACGAGATGCCGTGCGCGATGAGGCCGAGCTTGTGCGCGTGCTCGAGGATGTCGGCCGCGTAGTCCGGCTCACAGCCGAACTTGCGCGACAGCGGCCACTCGGCGCCGGTTCCGTCGCAATGGATGCGGCAGATCACGCGGCTGCCGGGGGCAGCGCGGGCGATCTTTTCCACCTCAGCCTCGCAGTCGACCGCGAACATGGTGATACCGAGCCTGAAGGCGGCCGCGATCTCGCGCTCCTTCTTGATGGTGTTGCCATAGGAGATGCGGTCGGGCGTGGCACCGGCGGCCAGCACGGCTTCGGTCTCGCTGATCGACGCGACGTCGAACGACGAACCGAGTTTCACCAGCAGCGAGAGGATCTCCGGCTGCGGGTTCGCCTTCACGGCGTAGTAGACGCGCGTGTCGGGCAGGCACTTGGCGAAAGCGGTGTAGTTGTCGCGTACGACGTCGAGGTCGAGCACCAGGCAGGGCCCGTCGTCTTTGCGGTTCTTAAGGAACTCGCGGATGCGGTCCGTCATCTCTCATAAATCCCCTCAATCGTCGGCAGCCACGCGCCGCCGTCCTAAGCGTCATGGGCATGATCGAACGGACAGCAAACGCATTGCTGTCCGGGCGATCTCACCCGGTTGCTGCTTTGGTCTGGATTGGGTTGACCCATTCCGCGCCTCGGCAAGATGGACAAGCCTCTTCGGTGTCCCCGGCATTTGCGCCGGCAGTCCCAAAAAAGCCCGATCCGTCGTTGCTTTAAGCCGCGTCCCCCGTTGAGCACGGGGTGCGCCGGTTCGCCTCCGGCTGCCGATCGCATCGGCGTCTCGCGACACCTAGCAAGGAAGAGAGCATCTCTTCCGTAGGCGGCTGCTCGGCCTCTTGTCCGAACCCCACCGATCGACACACGGCCACAGGCACGTGCGAAATTGGGCGAATTCGAAATAGTCCATTCACGCGGGAATGCAAGCGTTTTAGTTCGCCGTGCGCACAATAATCATTAACTTTTTTTGAAAGCGCCGGCGTTGCTTCGCGTGTCGCCTGCGCGCTTCACGCTCTCACTTCGTGAACGGCTCGATGTGGTGCGCGTTGCGGACGAATTGCACCATCACGGCGGCGCCACAGAGCATCAACAGGATGTCGAGGATGCGCGCGCCGAGGCTGCCGAGATCGAACAGCGTCGCGAGCGCGTATGAGCCGGCGAAGGCCGCGCCGAACACCTCGGCACCGATCAGAATCGCGGCGCTGAGGACGGTGACGACATTGAGCCAGACGATGCGGCGGGTGCGCGCGGCCATGGAAGCCTCCTGAGACGGCGGCAATCAACCCGAAATCGGGTACCCGATCAAGTCCGGGCATCTCGCAGCCGGGCGCGGCCATGACAAGCGAGCATTACCTGACTAGATAAACCCCATGAGCCAGCCATCCGTTCCGACGCCCGAGAACCGTAACCCGCTATTGTCCACCTGGAACAGCCGTTTCGGCCTGCCGCCGTTCAAGGCGATCGCGCCGGAACATTTCCGCCCGGCCTTCGACCGGGCGCTTGCCGCGCACCGCGCCGAGATCGACGCCATCGCCGCCGAAGCGGCTGCGCCGAGCTTCGCCAACACGATCGAAGCGCTGGA
>JBARCH010000325.1:0-7770 GCA_049793875.1 Pseudolabrys sp.
CTGAAGCCGGCGAGACCGTCCTCACCGCCGGTCACGTTATTCCAGCGAACCATCACGAAGTAAAAGAGCTGGCCGATAGCGATGGTGATCATCGCGAAATAGATGCCGCGCCGGCGCATCACCAGCGGCCCGAGGATAGTCGCGGCAAGTCCGCCGACCAGCGTGCCCACCAGGATCGCGAGTGGTGTGCTGAGGGCCAGATATTTCAACGTCATGCCGGCGCCATACGCGCCGAGTCCGAAATAAGCCGCCTGTCCGAATGAAAGACCGCCGGTGAAGCCGAGCACCAGGTTCAGGCCCATCGTCGCCATGGCATAGATGAGGATCTTCGAGCCGAGCGCCGTATAGCCGCCGATCATCGGCAGCCACAAAGGCAGCGCGATCAGTACAATCCACATGACCGCAATTGCAAGAACGCGCTTCATTCGAACAGCCCCTCTTCGCCGAATAGCCCGCGCGGGCGCACGACAAGCACGATCAGCATCATCAGATAGATCACCGCTTCGCTTGCAGCCGGGTAATAGGTTGTGACGATGCCGGCAGCCAATCCGATGATGAGCCCGCCGCACACGGCGCCAAACAGACTGCCGACGCCGCCGATGATGACGGCGACGAAACTCGGCATGAGCAGGCTGTTGCCCATCGGCGGCGTCAAGCCAAGCACGCCCGACGCGAGCACGCCCGCCAGGCCGGCAAATGCGCAGCCAAACCCGAAATTAAGCGCGCGCAACATGTAGATGTTCACGCCGAGCGCGGATGTCGTCTCAAGATCGCGCGTGCCGGCGCGGATGCGAATGCCGAGCAACGTATAGCGCAGCAGCAAATAGAGCCCGATCGCGGCGGCGGCCGTAATGCCGATGACGAACAGCCGGTAGCCCGTGATGAAAAAATAAACTTCGCTGACCGGCGCGTTGATGATGTCGGGAACTTCGAGTGGCAGTCCCTGCGGGCCCCAAATCGTGCGCGTCATGTCCTCGATGATCAGCGCAAGACCGAAGGTCAGCAGCAGGCTGTAGATCGGATCGACACGTTTGTAGACCGGCCGAATCAAGATGCGCTCGACAACGAGACCGATCGCGCCGGCAAGAAGCGGACCGGCGATCAACGCGCCCCAGAAGCCGAGATAAGGCACGAGCGTGTAAGCAAGATAGGCGCCGATGACGAGGAAACCGCCATGCGCCATGTTGATCACGGAATTCAGGCTCAAGATGAGCGCCAAGCCGAGCGCCATGAGCGCGTAGAACACGCCCTGGATCAACCCGTTGAACGCGTTGAAAAGCAAAAGCTCCATTGTCCGCCCGAACGCTCCCCGTCCTAACCGTCAGTCTTAACCTACACCGCGCCGCCCCTAAAAAAGGGCGGCGCGGCATTGGCCTGTGCGCTGAGTTATTTTATGAGGCTGTTAAGCCGGATAGTCGAGCTTGCACCCGGTATCCTTGACTGACAGCGCTATTTTGTCGCCAGCAACAATATCGGCCACTTTGAACATGTTCGGATACTTGCCGTCCGGCAGAATCTCGCCAGGGAACTCGCTCGACATCAACTGGTGATCGCCGGGCCGGAAGTAGACCTTGTTCGGCTGCAGCTTGACTTCAGGCGGCAGTTCGAGGCCTTCGAGAGCCTTGGCGACTTTCACCGCCTCGACCGACTTCGCCTTGTTCGCGCCCAACGCGATCGCGTGCAGGCCGGCATAACCGAACCAAGTGCGTGCGCTCGGCCAGGTGCCGTCGGCGTGAGCCTTTTGATAGGCGGCAACGAACTCCTTGACGTGCGGCGTTTTCGGCTGATCCCAGTACCATTCGAGCGTCCACCAGCCCTGCTTGGCTTCCTTCGGCAACGCGCGCAGCACTTCGAGCTCGCTGAGACCACCGCCGATGGCGAACTTCTTCATCAGGCCGAACTGAGCGGCCTGCTTCATGCAGTTCACCAGGTCCTGGCCGTCGACCAGCAGAACGAGCACATCCGGCTTCGACTGCTGCGCCTTGATCAGGTACGAGGAGAAGTCGGTGGTGCCGAGCGGCGACAACGAATTGCCGAGCACCTTGCCGCCGAAGCCCTGCAGGAGCTTGGCGTAAGCTGCTTGCAGCGTATGGCCGTAGGCGTAGTCGGGGGTGATGAAGTACCACTTGCCGCCGAACTTCTTGTAGAGCGTGTCGGCAAGACCGGCCGCCAGCATGTAGGTCGTGGTGCAAATGCGGAACGTGGTCCAATGGCATTGCGTGCCGGTGACCGGATCGGTGTGACCGCCGGTGACCATGTAGAGCATGCCCTTTTCGTGCGCGACCTGATTGACCGAGAGGGCGGTCGCCGACGACACGGCGCCCATCAGGAAGTTCACCTTGTCCTGCTCGATCAGCTTGTGAGCCTTCTGCGCGGCGAGGCCGGCATTGGCGCCTTCGTCTTCAGTCACCAGTTCGACCTTGCGGCCGACGATGCCGCCCTTGGCGTTGACTTCGGCGAGCGCCATCAAAGCGCCGCGCTTTTCGCTTTCGCCTTCCGCGGCGTAGGTGCCGGTGAACGGGTCGTGCATGCCTATCTTGATCGGCGTTTCACCTTGAGCGAATGACAGAATCGGCGGCGAGAAAACCGCCGTCGCGCCCAGCATCGCTCCCGTCTTGAGGACGGTTCGGCGATCGAACCGCTTCGGCAAAATCAACTTGCTCATAGTTTCCTCCCTCGCATGGCGTTTTTGTTTCGGATTGAAAAATCGGCGGGAGGCAATGCATGCGTGGAACGCTGCGAGACGTCCCCATCACTACGCTGCCCCTCCTTTCATCATGCTAATGTGTGGCGATGACGACACGCAAGCGAGAAACCGAAGTTAGCGTGTCGCAGACGTGAGTTTGCCGTCATTGGATGCTCCAACGGCGGGCGAGTGCCCAAGTAAAATAAGCTGGTAGTACGACTATACTAACGTCTAGAACACAAGCGATAACCTACTAATATCACAATGAAATTTATTGACAACCGATGCGGCGATGCCGCTCCACCTGGGATGGCGACTCAGCAAAAAGAGACAGGAGGCCTTCCGTGAAAGGCTACTTCGCGACGCTTGGCGTGATCTGGCGGCTGGCCAGCCCCTACTTCCGGTCGGAGGACCGCTGGCCCGGACGCATCCTCCTTGCTGCTGTGATCGCCATCGAGCTCTTGAACGTCGGTATCTCGGTCCTCCTCAACCAGTGGAACAACCGGTTCTACAACGCGCTGCAGGACAAGAACTGGGCTGAGTTCGTCCATCAGCTTCTCTACTTTTGCGTGATTGTCGCTTTCTACATCGTGCTCGCCGTCTATCAGCTCTACCTCAATCAGTGGCTTCAGATCCGCTGGCGCCGCTGGATGACCAGGATCTATCTCGACCACTGGCTCGCGGGCGCCAATCACTACCGCATGCAATTGCTCGGCGACGCGGCGGACAACCCCGACCAGCGCATCGCCGAGGACATCCAGATGTTTATCGATCGCACGCTGTCGATCGGTGTCGGATTGCTGGGCGCGGTCGTGACGCTTGGATCGTTCGTGGTCATCCTGTGGTCGTTATCCACGGCTGCGCCGCTGCACGTCTTCGGCATGACGCTGGCCATTCCCGGCTATCTCGTATGGGCGGCCCTGCTCTACGCGATCGTCGGCACCGGATTGACGCATCTCATCGGCCGCGCGCTGATCCCGTTGAACTTCCAGCAGCAGCGTTACGAAGCCGATTTCCGATTCAACCTGGTGCGCGTGCGCGAAAATTCCGAACAGATCGCGCTGCTCGACGGCGAACCCGCCGAACGGGATCGCCTGCTCGGCCGCTTCTCCAACATCGTCGCCAACTGGATGGCGATCATGATCCGGACGAAGAAGCTCACATTTTTTACGGCCGGCTATTCGCAGGTGTCGATCGTGTTTCCGTTCATCGTCGTGAGCCCCGCGTACTTCGCCGGGGCCATGCAACTCGGCGGCCTGATGCAGACCGCGTCCGCATTCAACAGCGTGCAGGGCGCGCTGTCCTTTTTCATCAACGTGTACCGGACGATCGCGGAATGGCGGGCCGTCATCGAGCGGCTTGCCGGCTTCGACCGGTCGGTGAGAACCGCACAGGCAATCGCGACAGCTCCACCCGTCATAACGATCGCGGCCGGCGAAACGTCGGCCGTCAGCGTCAAGGACCTTGCCGTACGCCTGCCGAACGGAGCACCGCTGGTAAGTGCAGCCGATCTCACGATCACCGGCGGCGAACGCGTCCTCGTCACCGGCCCGTCGGGTTCCGGCAAATCCACGCTGTTCCGGGCGCTCGCCGGAATCTGGCCGTTCGGATCCGGCAATGTCGTGGTGCCGGCGAACGCGAAAGTAATGATGCTGCCGCAGCGGCCCTATTTCCCGATCGCACCGCTGGCCGCCGCCATCGTCTATCCGGCCGAACCGGGAACATTCGACATTGCGCGCGTCACCGACGTCATCAGGGCGGTCGGCCTGCCTTCGCTCGTCGACCGCATCGCGGAAGAAACGCATTGGAACAGGATGCTGTCGCTCGGGGAGCAGCAACGGCTCGGCATTGCGCGCGCCATCCTGCATGCGCCGGACTTCCTGTTTCTGGACGAAGCAACCGCCTCGCTGGACGAACCGGCGGAAGCCGCGCTCTACGCGTTGCTCGAAGAGCGGCTCAAGAACACAACCATCGTGTCGATCGGTCACCGCGCCACGCTTGCCGCGTTCCACCGCCGTCGGCTGAATCTGGTGCGCGAGGGCGACCACGCGCGACTCCAGGAAGTCGCGCTGGCGCCGGCGGAATAACGGTTCCTGCCGCGCAAAAGAAAAGAGCGGCAGCGTTTCGGCTGCCGCTCAATTTCAGGGGTTGGACGCGACGCTTACTTCAGGCTGCCGAGCGTGAGATCGGCCGACAGTTTGGCGATGAAGGTCTGTCCACACCAGTTCGAGCCCGCGCCGCCCGGATTGATCGCCGTGATGTTACCCGTACCCGAAGCGCCCGGATCGCTGGTGAAGGCGTTGCAATCGCCCTTGTTCAGATCGGTGCCGGAGTAGCGCAGATCGACGGTGAACACCTTGTAGGTAAACCCGATACCGATGTTCCACGTATTGTAGTCTTTGTAAGGAATGCCGTTGGCAAAGGCCGTGCCCGGAAGTCCGTAGAACGCGTCGCTTGTACCCAGCCACTGGCGGCCGAATTCACCCGACACGTACCAGCCGATATCCTTCGCCAGCACCATGCTGGCCGGCGCCGTCCACTTGAAGGTACCGGACAGATATTCGCCATCGGCGCCGGTGTTCAGGAAATTCGGCGAGTAATAGAAGTTCGGGCCGAACACCCAATCGCCCGCCGTATAGGCGGCCTTGCCGTAGATCTCGTAGAAACTGGCGTTCTTTTTTGCGACGTTGCCGTTGGCGAGAGCCGGCTGGCAGGCGAGATCGGTGCCGCCGAAGCAGGTGCCGCCCGGGTAATAGTATTCCCAAATTCCGAAATCGAGCGCGAGCGGACCGAAGGTCGGACGAACGCCGCCGTAGAAATCGATTTCGGCAGCCGCGTCATTCGCAAACTTGATGCTCTCACCGGAAATGCCGGCGTAAATCTGCAAGTTCGGATTGATATTATAGCGCGGCTCGAAGTAGGCCGCGACTGACGGCTGGTGCGCCGACTGCGTCACGCCGCGGAAAACATAATCGCTCATCACGGCGCTGCCGAACGCCACATCCCATGGACTTGGGGCTGCCGCCGGCACTTTGACAGCCTTCACCGGCATATCTGCCGCAAATGCAGGCGCTGCCGAAACCGCAAGCGCCGCGACCACCGACCACACAACCCTATTCATTACCTGCCCCTTTTTACGGTTCGACCGAAACTCAGCCGACACGCCAGTTCGTCACCGTTGCGTACAAACCCCCGGCTTGCGATCGACCGTACGCAACGAAACGCGCATCGACGGATGGAACTACACATTCGGCCAACAAGAGCGGCAAGGCGAAAACAGCGGCAAATGCTGCCTTTTTAGGCGAATCCGGCAGATATCGACATAAACGAGTCAACTGTTGCCGCGGAAACACAACAAGGCCGAGTCAAAAAAATTACGCCCGGAGGACGATCAACCTCCGGGCGTAAAAGGATAATTCAGCCAGCAATCGAAGCGATCAGGCAGCGGCCTTCTTGCGATTGGCCTCGAGCCGTGAATCGACCAGCGCCACGATGGCGTCGACCGCCGGGTTGGTCATGCCCTTCTGCCGGCCGATGAGCTGCACCAGCTTGTCCGCTCGCTCGATATTGGGCGCGCCGTTTTGCAGCGCGCGCGCGGCGGACGCCGGACGCGTGAGGCTTTGCGCGGCGGCGGCGTATTTCTCGAACGGCACAAGGTCTTCGCGCTTCGAGCCGAGCTTGACGCAAAGGTCGACCACGAAATTATAGACCGACCGCGACTCCTCGAGATTGCTGTGCACCGCTTCCTGCGCGGTACGCATGCCGTCCTTGGTGATGCAACGATAATTGCCGGCGAGCAGCATCGCCCACTTGGCGAGCGGCACAAAAATCGAGTCGTGCACGCGCAAATGCACCGGCAATTCGATCTTGCCTTCCGGCGTATCGAAGCGCACGGCGTCGATGTCCTTCTCGAGTTGTTGCAGGATCGCGTTCGACTTGTCGCTGGTGAATTTTGCGACCTTGAAATTGGTCGGCAGCGTGACTTGCAGCACGTTGACCTTTTCCTCCGGCGGGCGGATCGCCTGCGGATCGGGGCTGCACAATGTGATCGCACCCGGATCGAAACTGTCCCACACGCTCGGATCGGTGAAGGCGGGCTTGAGAGCATCGTAATCGAGGCCCGGAATGCGCTTCACGTAGGGCAGCGGCGGCATATTCATGATCGACATGCACGGCACCCTGGATTTCCCGACGGCATCGAGCAGTTCGCGCACGCCCGGCGAGCGGTATTGCGGCTCCTGCATCGCGAGGCCGATCAGGTCGTAGTCGGCAGGATTGACGCCCTGCGTGCCGCCGGCCGTCACTTTGCCCGGCAGCTTGCGCGAGTCGATTTCAATCTGGTCCTTGCGGCCACGAACCGGCATGCGGACGCGGAAGCCTTCCGAATTGATCAGGTCCGCCTCGGCGGGGAGACAAATGAGATGAATCGAATGGCCACCGAACAGGATCTTGGAGGCCAGGAGCGAGCCGTAGGACGCCCCCATAATCATGATTTTATACGCCGGCATAAGGAAGTTGCTCCGTATTGTGCGAGTAAAGAAAGAGAGCTTCGGCTCATCCTTCCAATGCGCCCATCGTATTCGGCCCGGCAAATCGATGCAATGCGGGGTTTTGGCACGCGCCGCCGCTCGCCTTGTTTGTGACACCAAGTGCGCGGGCGCCCTTCCCGGCTTTCTCCGGGATTCCTTTTGATCCCGGCGCAATGCCGAGAGACATAAGCATTTTTGCGATGGTGTGCTGGACTTCCCCGCCCGTATCGCCGGACTTGATCCGGCAAACCACTGCGAGGAATGGCGTTACGCTTCGCGTCCGGCGGGCGGCATCCGCGACCGCAGCGGCACGTACCGCCCGATCGCCGCGACGATGCGGAGGAAGGATCGCACGATCGGCGACAGGAACTCCCCCGTCACGGTATGCGCGTCGGCATAAGCCGGTTCGACGCCAAAACTCAACTTCTCGCGCTGCTTGCTCGGCACATGCAACGTACCGAAAAGCCAGTCCCAGATCGCCAGGCAGCTTCCGAGATTCTTGTTGAAGTGAACCGGATTGGTCGAATGGTGGACCTGATGATGCGCCGGACTGAT
>JBARCH010000326.1:0-4349 GCA_049793875.1 Pseudolabrys sp.
TTGGCCGTGCCCGCGGTCTTGTCCCAGAGGGTGGCGAGGCCCGGCACGCCCGTAACGCCGAAATGCATCTGGCCGCTCAACAGCGCGTCGATCAGCGACTGCGTGCCGCCCAGCCGCTTGTAGTCCGGCGCGAGCGAGGGGATGCCGAGCTTCTGAGCGTGCTTCTGCACGAGCTTAAGCTCGTTCATCACCATCAACGGCAGATAGGGCAGGCCGTATTGGCTCACCAGCACGATGTTCGACACTTCGTTGGCCATCGCGGAGCGCCGAAGTGCCGGCATTGCGAGAACGGCGGGCGCGGCCGCCAGTGCCTTGCAGAAATCACGCCTGCGGATCATGGATTCCTCCTGTTGTTCGCCGAGGTCATGTCTGCATGCCCCAGCGCTGGACCGTTCTGGTCTCTATGAAACGAAAGACGACATTCTCAATCGCGAGACCGATGAGGATGATGGTCAGCAGCCCCGCGAAAACTTCCGGAATGTTGAGCTGATTCTTGCTCTCGAAAATGTACCAGCCGAGTCCGCCTTGGCCGGAGGACACGCCAAATACAAGTTCGGCGGCGATCAGTGTGCGCCAGGCGAAGGCCCAGCCGATTTTCAGGCCGGCAAGAATGCTCGGAAACGCGGCGGGGATGAGGATTTTTGCGACGAAACGCAACCCGCTGAGATTGTAATTGCGGCCCACCATCCGTGCCGTGGTCGAGACGCTGCGGAATCCGGCCAGCATGTTGAGCGCCACCGCCCACATCACCGAATGAACGAGGACAAAGACCAGGCTGCCGATGCCGAGACCGAACCAGATCAACGCCAGCGGCAGCAGCGCGATCGCCGGCAGCGGGTTGAACATGGCGGTGACAGTCTCGAGAAAATCCGTGCCGACCCGCGTGCTGATCGCGAACACGGTCAGCAGGCCTGCCAACACCGTGCCAGTCGCGTACCCGATCAGCAGCACTTCGATCGAGCTCAACGCGCGCGCCGGGATTACGCCGTCGGCAATGTCTCTCGCCAGCGCGCGAACCGCTTCGCTGAACGGCGGCACCAGCAGCGGATTGTCGAGCCAGCGGCCATAAAGCTCCCACGCCAGCGCCAGCAGGACGATGATCGTGATTTTGCGCAGCCACGATTGGTTATAGATTTTCTCGACGAGCGTCAGCGGTTTCGCGATAATGCCGAACTGATCGGCGCCGAGCGTCTCGAAATAGACGTTCGGCCTGTCAGGCGCCTTGAGCATGCGGCGCCTCCTCGATCTGATCGGCAAACAGCATCTGGTGAATTTCGCGGCCAAGAGCCGCGGCCTCGTCAGAAGTCTCGCTCCCGCGCGGCACGCTGTTGATTTCGGCTTTCACCTGCCCCGGATGCGGCGACAACAGCAATATGCGGCTCCCGATCTTGATTGCCTCGGGGATGGAATGCGTGACGAACAAGACTGTGAATTTGATCTCGTCCCACAGCGCCAGCAATTCGTCCTGCATGCGCGTGCGCGTGAGCGCATCGAGCGCGGCGAAAGGTTCGTCCATCAGTAGGATGTCCGGCTCCATCGCCATGCCGCGCGCGATGGCGACACGTTGCTTCATGCCGCCAGAGAGCGTGTGCGGATAGCTGTTGGCGAAGGCGGTGAGATTGACCTTCTCGATGTAGTGCAGCGCGCGGTCGAGCGCTGCCTTGCCGCGCAGCTTGCCGGTGGTCTTGAGCGGAAACGTGACGTTTTCCAGCACGGTCTTCCACGGCAATAGTTGATCGAATTCCTGGAACACCATGATCCGGTCCGGCCCGGGCTTTTTGATCAATTCGCTCTTGAGTCTGATCTCGCCTTCGGTCGGCTGCAGATAGCCGCACACAGCTTTCAGCAAGGTCGATTTGCCGCAGCCGGACGGACCGAGCAGAACAAAGCGGTCGCTCTGCAACACCTGGAATCCGACCCGATAGGTCGCGGTGACAAGATGTTCCTGCGTCTTGTACTGGATGGTGACGCCCTGCACGTCGAGCAACGGTTGTCCGGCGTCGCTATCCGCGTGGCCGCGGGGCGCCGCAACAGACGATCTTTTCCCGATTCCTCCCGCGTCCGATAAGGCCGGACTGGATGCGAGCGTTGCATCCCTCGCCATCGACTCTGTCCTCCCACCTTCGTCTTTTTTTGAGAATTTCTTGCAAGCTTCGCGTCTCTTGCAGTTCTGTCCAATAACAATTTGGACGGTTTCCATAAGCCTGTCTATTAGGCTCTCTCCTGCGCCACGATACGGTTCAGATGAGCGATGAATTCGGTCATCACTTTCGAGCGGGATGCCGAACGCGGCCGGATCAGCAAGGTTTCGACTTCGATGCGCGGCTTCAGCGGGCGCGCGACCAATCCGGGCAGGCCCATCGAAGCCACCAGGAACGGCTCCACGAGTGCGACGCCGGCTCCGTAACGAGCCAGCATGATGCCGGTCAGCGACAGGCTGACTTGCGCCGATATGTGCGGAACGATGCCGGCGGCGCTGAGGGCGCGGTCGACGTAGCGGCGGAACAGCGCTTGCGGCAGATACGTGACGATCGAATAGTGTTCGAGGTCGCGTACCGCGACTTCCTTGCGGCGGGCAAGCGGATGATCGGCCCTCATCACGCAAGCGATGTGCGCGCGTAACAAGACCTTGGTTTCGACTTCGGAGCTCACGACGGGCTCATAGGCGATGCCCAGGTCGACCTCGCGGTGCTCGACACGATCGAGGACCTGCGGCGATGTCAGCGACTGCAACGCGACGCGTACCTTGGGGCGCTCGGCGATGAAGGTCGCAACCGCTTTCGCAAGATAGCCATTGGCGATCGGGAATGCGGCGGCAATCGACAGCGTGCCGAGGCGGCCGCCGACAAGGTCCTGCGTGAGCAGGTTGACGGCCTCGACACGTCCGAAAATCGCGGCGACTTCGGGGAAAATCGCCATCGCTTCCGCGGTCGGTTGCAAGCGTCCCGACACGCGGGCAAACAGCTTCATCTTGAGCTGGCTCTCGCAGTGCTTCAGCACGGCACTGACGGCAGGCTGCGTGACATTGAGCGCGCGGGCGGCGCCGGTCACCGAACCGGTCCGCATGATGGCGTGGAAAACTTCCAGGTGGCGGAGGTTCATCGAGGCGCTCACGCTACTACACGTGGCAAAGACATAAGCAGAGCTTATGGACGATGCCAAGCTCCTGATTGGACGCGGCCGCCGGGCCGCCGCCATGCTGCGTCAAAACGGCATAAGCTTCGGGTGAGGAAGCGCGGAATGAAATCGCAAGGCGTGGTGCGCATCGGCGCGGGGGCGGGGACATCGGACGACCGGATGGTTCCGGCGCTGGAGTTGGCCGAGCGCGGAAACATCGACTATCTCGTTTTCGAATGTCTTGCCGAGCGCACGGTCTCGCGTGAGAATCTTTCACGCAGTAAAAATCCCGATCAGGGCTATTCGCCATCGTTGCATGCGCGGCTGCGCATGGTGTTGCCGGCGTGCATGCGCAACGGCGTGCGCATCGTCAGCAACATGGGCGCGGCCAATCCGGTCGGCGGCGCGCGTGCCACGCGCAAGGAAGCCGCCGATCTCGGCCTGGGCGATGTTCCAGTGGCGGTAGTGCTTGGTGATGACGTGTCGAGCATCGTCAAGCATCGGCCCGAACTTCGATTGATGGAGAATGGCGAGCCGTTGGAATCGATTTTGCCCGCGATGATTTCCGCCAATGCATATCTGGGCGCCGACGTCGTTTGCGAGGCGCTCAACACCGGCGCGCCGATCGTCTTGTCCGGCCGCGTCGCCGATCCGTCGTTATTCCTCGCGCCGATGATGCACGAGTTCGGCTGGGCCTATGACGACCTGCCGAAGATTGCGCAGGGCACGGCGGCGGGCCATCTGCTTGAATGCACGGCGTCGGTGACCGGAGGGTGCTTCGGCTGGCCCGGCAAGAAGGACGTGCCCGATCTTGCGCGCAACGGTTATCCATTCGCCGATGCCAGAGCCGACGGCTCCATTGTAATCGGCAAGACGCCGGACACCGGCGGCCGGCTCGACGTGATGACCTGCACCGAGCAGTTGATCTACGAAATTCACGACCCGACCGCCTATTTAACGCCGGATTGCACGCTCGACATCAGCGGCATCAAGCTGACGCAGGAAGCAGCCGATCGCGTGCGCGTCGAAGGCGCACGCGCAAAGCCGCGCACCGACACTTACAAGGTCAGCGTCGGTTACGCCGACGGCTATATCGGCGAGGGCGAGGTTTCCTATGGCGGCATCGATGCGGTCGCGCGCGCGCAATGGGCCGCCGAGATCGTCAAGGAGCGGCTCAAGCTGCAAGGCTTCAAATACGAGGACTTCCGCGTCGATTTGATCGGCATGTCGAG
>JBARCH010000327.1:0-3997 GCA_049793875.1 Pseudolabrys sp.
TCGCCAGACTGCGCCGCGAGAGCTATTCCACTTATGCGTGGCCGAACTTTCTGTCCGGCGCGTTCGAGCGCAATGGGCTGGTCATCACGATCGTCGCGGCGCTGAGCGTTGCCGCCTTCATCGCCGGCTTTGTCGCGTTCCAGAATCCGGCCGTGCTGTGGAGCACGCATGCCGGTGATTTCTATGCGCTGATGCCGCACAATGCGATGGCGGCATTGTTCACGGCGGTGACGCTTTACGTCATTCTCGCTTTCGCTTTCAGCCTGCGCGCGTTCTGGCGCGACATCAACGACGGCGCGCGCGCCGGATTGAGTGCGATCGGAAGGGCGACCGCCGATACCGCTCACCTGACGTATCTGCATGGCGGCGGCGGAGGCTGTACCAGCGAGGACGAAAAACCTTCGGCCACGCGGCGCATCTATCACCATCTGACGTTTTACGGGTTCCTGCTGTGCTTCGCCGCGACGTCGGTTGCGACGATCTATCATTATGCATTCGGGTGGCACGCGCCTTATCCGCCTTACAGCCTGCCGGTTGTGCTCGGCATTCTTGGCGGGATCGGGCTGTTGGCCGGGCCGGCAGGATTGTTCGCGCTGTCATGCAGGCGCGACCCGATCCTGACTGATCGTTCGAGCGGCGGAATGGATACAGCGTTTATCCTCATGCTGTTTCTGACGAGCCTTACCGGGCTGCTGCTGCTGGTGTTGCGCGACACGAATGCGCTCGGCATTTTGCTGGCCATCCACCTCGGCGTCGTGCTCGGCCTGTTCCTGAGCTTGCCTTACGGCAAGTTCGTGCACGGCCTTTATCGTTTTCTCGCGCTGGTCAAATACGCACGCGAGCGGAAAAGCGGCACCTTCGTCGAGTAGACGCCAGGCTTGAGAAAGTCCGATACGCTTGTTTTTAGGTCTATTCTGCGCAGCCCTTACGCGGCTGAGGGTGATCTCGGCGCCGCAGACGCTATCTGCGCCAACGCGCCGCTAGAGCGCCGCCACCGCCTGCACCTCGATCAATAACGACTCTTTTACCAGCCGGTCGATCATCAGCAGCGTGTTGGGTGGATAACCACGATCGCCGAACATCTTGGGAAATTCGCGCAGGCGGAATTTCATAAAGCCGGGAATGTCCTGCGAGTGCACGAGATAGGTCGTGAACTGCACGATGTTGTTCCAGCCGGCGCCGACGGATTTCAACGCGGTCTCGATGTTGCCGAAGGTCTGCACGCATTGCGCGTCGAAATCGCCGGCACCGATGATATTGCCGCCTTTGTCGACCGCGACTTGCCCGGCAATGAAGATGAACTCGGAGGCCTTAACGCGCGTGATGTTCGAATACTGGCCCAGCGGTTTGCCGAGCGCTTCCGGATTGACAGTTTTAATGTCGGCCATGACGTATCCTCCAACACACACTTTACAAAAAAACGGGGGCCGAAGCCCCCGTCTTGACGATCAGTTCACCTGGACGCCGCTTGCCTTGATCGGCACCGCCCATTTTTCGATTTCGCTTTTCACGAATTGCCCGAGGTACTGCGGCGTCGCGCGGTCGTCGGAGACGATCTGCGCCCCAAGTCCCTCGAGCCGGTCATGCACGGCCGGGGTTTTCATCGCCTTCACCATCGCGTCGTTGAGCTTTTTCACGATGTCGGCAGACACGCCTTTCGGCAGGAACAGCGCGTTCCAGGTATAGGCCTGCACGTCGAGGCCTTGCTCCTTGGTGGTCGGCACATCCTTTTCGACCGAGGAGCGCTCCTTGGTCATCATTGCGATGGCCTTTATGCGGCCGCCGTCAATCTGCGGCTTGGCGGTGCTGATGATCTCGCACAGGAAGTCGATGCGGCCGCCGATCAGGTCCTGCATCGCAGGTCCGGTGCCCTTGTAGGGCACATGCACGATCTTGGTGCCCATGGCGGTGTTGAGCACGACGCAACCGAGATGCGTGGCCGAGCCTGCGCCCGCGGAGCCGAACTGCATCTTCGCCTGGTTCGCTTTGGCGTAGGCGATGAATTCCTTCAGGTTGTTTGCGGGTAGGTCCTTGCGCGCGATCAGCACGATCGGAACTTCGGCGATGAGGCCGACCGGCGTGAAGTCGGTAACGGAGTTGTAGACCGGGTGCTTGTAGAGCGTCTGGTTCTGCGCGTGGGTGCCGACGGTGCCGAGCACCATCGTGTAACCGTCAGGCGTCGCTTCGGCGACGCGCTTCGAACCGGTCATGCCGCCGGCACCGCCGATGTTTTCGACGATCACTGTCTGGCCGAGGATTTCGCCCATGCGCTGCGCCATCACGCGGCCGAGAACGTCGGTCGGGCCGCCGGCGGCGAAGGGGATCACCATGGTTATTGGCCGGTCCGGGAATTTCTGCGCGCTCGCATTGCCGGTGAAAGCCAGAAGCGCGGCCAGTGCCGCGCCGACGAGGTATTTACGCATTCATGTCCTCCTTGTTGCCTCACTCCACGTCGCCGGCGTGATTGTGTAATTCAGCCGACTTCGACGATCTCTTCCGGAAATTGGTGCAGCCGGTCGCCCGGGCCGTTGCCGCCGATGAGGTAGTTATCGCACAGCCAGTTCAGATAACCGCCGTGAATATAAGTCGGATGCACGACGATGTTCATATCCTTCTCGATCGTCATCGGCTCGTCGTTGCGTACCAGCGGCCGCTCGACCAGATCGTAACCCTGGCCGTGGCAATAGAGCCGCGCTTCCAGCGGCCGGCCGTTCTTGCGCATGAACGCGTTGAACTGATCCCATATGTCCTTGCACGGCGTGCCTGGCTTGAGCAGGTCGAGCGTGAAGCGGCGCGCGTCCTTGCAGAAGGCGAGTTCGTCCTTCATCGCCTGCGGTACCTTCGCGCCGACGACGCAGGAGCGGCCAAGCTCGGTGTACATGCCGCCGGGCCCGTTATCCTCGACCAGAAGCGCGATCTGATCGCCCTTCTGGATAATGCGATTTTGCAGATGGCGATTGGCGAACTTTGACGGGGTACCGAGCGGCATCGAGGCGCAGAGATAGATGCCGTTCTCGCTGCCGTGGCATTGGCTGTAGTGCTGCGCGGCCGCGGCCACTTCCGTGTCGCGCATGCCGGGCTTCACAGCGGCGAAAGCTGCGCGCATGGCTCCGTCCTGCATGAGCGCCGCGCGTTTCACCAATTCCATCTCTTCGGCGCTTTTGATCACCTTGATACGGTCGACCATGTCGGATGCATCGACGAAGCGCGCGTCCGGAAACGCGCGCTTGATGTAGTCCAGCATCGCGTAGGACATCTGGTAAGTGCCAAGGAAGCCGATCGTCGCCCTGGCGAAGGGCGCGAGGGCTTTGGCCGCGAGTTCGGGATCGTATTCCTTCGTGTAATGTGCCGAGGCGTAGCTCGGCGTCGTCATGATCGTCTTCACGCCGCGCCAATTGATGTCGCCTTGCGCGGTTGTCTCGCTGCCGCCGAACGGCCCCTGACAGACAACACTCATCTCGCCGTCGCGCGGGAAGATCACCGTATTCGGATAACCGTTGGTCGCCGGCATGTCGGTGAAATAGCGGACGTAACCGCCCATGTGATCGTTGTTGTTCTGCATCAGCAGGACGTCGATCCCGGCTTGCTCCATCGCGGAGCGCACGGCGCGCCAACGCCGCTCCAGTTCGACGGTGGAGATCGGTGTATTCAGGCGTTCGGACAATGGCATTTACTTTCCCCAGGACGCGGGCGTGCGCACGATATTGATCATTTTTCGAGGCTCACCCGCAAGGTAACAGGCCATATTGCCGGCAATGGTCGGCATGGCGCGGTCTTCGTAGCCTTCAGAATAGCCGCCGAGATGCGAATAGATCAGCACGTTCCTGGCGCGCCACATTGGGTTATCCGGCGGCAACGGTTCCTGCGAGAACACATCGAGCGCGGCGCCGGCGATGCGCCCTTTGTCGAGCGCTTCGATCAGTGCCGGTTCGTCGACTACGCCGCCGCGCGCGACATTGACGACGTACGCGGTCGGCTTCATGGCGCCGAATACTTT
>JBARCH010000328.1:0-4066 GCA_049793875.1 Pseudolabrys sp.
CCGCAGACGCGGCAACGGCCGCAGTGCCTGCACACCGCGACCGTATGTCGTTTTACGTTTTTGCGACGATTGAGCCAACTACGCCGCGATCACGTCCACGATCTCAAGCGTACGCGGATTGATGACCACAATCTGGTCGCCGACAAGGATGAATTCATATCCACGCCAGGCCGGATATACGCTGATGACTTCCGTCGGCAGCGGATAGAAATGCAGCGTCCGCGGCACATGAACGCCAACGGAGATGTTGAAATTCACATGCTCAACCGGCCGCACGTTTCGCTGCTGCCTGATAACTGTCGTGACCTTGGTGCGCTGCTCGGTCGTCAGCTTGGCATGAGCACCCGCTGCGCCCTGGCCGGTGGTCGCCTTTGCGCCGCCGCGCGTCGTGGAGTCGGTCTGTGCCGATGACTTGCTGTCGGGCGCAGATTTGCTGTCGTTCGCCGCGCCTTTTTCATTCGTCTTTGATTTCATGTTGTCGGACGACTTCTCCGACGACTTGCTCTCCGACGACTTGGACTTCGTGTCCTCGGCTGCCGCGCCCGTGGTCTTCGAGCCTTTCTGGCTTTCGGTGCGCGCGCCCGATTTTTCGCCGGGACCGGAGGATTTCCCGCTCATGCCGGATTTCTCGTCGGGCTTGGCGTTCATTTCCTTGGACTCGGACGAACCCTGGCCGGTCGTCTGCGACCGGTGGCCGGCCTTCATGTTCGGCGCTATTTTTTCCGCCGGCGCGCTTTGCTGCGCTGCGGGCGCGCGCGTGGCGCCACCCGAATTTTCACCTGAACCGCCTTTCATGTCCTGCGCGCCGGCGACGCCGCCGGCAAATATCAACGCCGCTGCCGCGGTCGTCATCAGTAGAGTCTTTTTCATTTGTGCCTCCTCTGGGGTCAACAGTGGAGAAACGCCGCATATTCGTGCTAGTTCCAAATTCAATTGCACGATGCCGTGCGCGCCGCGAACGGTGCGCAACCGCCATTGCCTTCCTGTCGGTGCCAAGGCACGCTTGCAATGCGACCGGGGAGCCGAGACTTGCCAATTCTTAATTCGACAATCGATCGTACGGCGGCCGAGTTCCGTGCCAATGCGGAACGCATGCGCGGCCTTGTCGCGGAACTGAATGAGCGCCGCACGCGCGCCTCGCTTGGCGGCTCCGACAAGGCGCGCGAGCGTCATGTTGGCCGCGGCAAGCTGTTGCCGCGCGACCGCGTGATGAGCCTGATCGATCCGGGTTCGCCATTCCTCGAATTATCGCCGCTCGCCGCGCACGGCATGTACGACGACGCAATTCACGGCGCCGGTCTGATCACAGGCATCGGCCGCGTCGAGGGCCGCGAATGCGTTGTGGTGTGCAACGATTCCACTATCAAGGGTGGCACGTATTTTCCACTGACGGTGAAGAAGCATCTGCGCGCGCAGGAGATCGCGCGCGAGAATCGCTTGCCGTGCATTTATCTCGTCGACAGCGGCGGCGCCAACCTGCCGCATCAGACCGAGGTGTTCCCCGATCGCGAGCACTTCGGCCGCATCTTCTACAACCAGGCAACACTCTCCAGTCTCGGCATTGCACAGATCGCGGTGGTGATGGGTTCGTGCACGGCCGGCGGCGCTTACGTGCCGGCGATGTCGGACGAAACGATCATCGTCAAAAACCAGGGCACGATCTTTCTCGGCGGGCCGCCGCTGGTAAAGGCTGCGACCGGGGAGGTGGTGAGCGCCGAGGAACTGGGCGGCGCCGACGTGCATGCGCGCAAGTCCGGCGTCGCCGACCATTATGCGCAGGACGATCATCATGCGCTCTCGATTGCCCGCCGTATCGTCTCGACGCTGAACGCTCGCAAACCGAACGACGTGGTGTTGCAGGCTTCGCGCGAGCCGGCGCTCGCCGCCGCCGATCTCGACGGCATCGTGCCGTCGGATCTGAAGAGGCAATACGATGTACGTGAGGTGATCGCCCGGCTGGTCGATGCTTCCGAATTCGACGAGTTCAAGCAGCTTTACGGCACGACGCTGGTGACCGGCTTCGCGCATATCCACGGCATGCCGGTCGGCATCCTCGGCAACAATGGCATCCTGTTTTCGGAGAGCGCGCTCAAGGCCGCACACTTCATCGAACTGTGCTGCCGACGCCGCATCCCGCTTTTGTTTTTGCAGAACATCGTCGGCTTCATGGTCGGCCGCGACTACGAAGCGGGCGGCATTGCCAAGGACGGGGCGAAGATGGTGACCGCGGTTGCCTGCGCGCAGGTGCCGAAAGTGGCGTTGATCGTCGGCGGCAGCTACGGCGCCGGCAATTACGGCATGTGCGGGCGCGCGTACTCGCCGCGCTTCATGTTCAGTTGGCCCAACGCGCGTATCTCGGTCATGGGTGGCGAGCAGGCAGCCTCTGTGCTCGCCACGGTACGGCGCGACAATGTCGAAGCGGACGGCAAGAACTGGAGCGCGGAGGAAGAAGAGCAGTTCAAGCAGCCGTATCGCGAGCAGTTCGAACGCGAGGGCAATCCCTATTACGCTACCGCACGGCTCTGGGACGACGGCATCATTGCGCCTTCCGAAACGCGCCGCGTGCTGGCGCTTGCATTTTCGGCGGCACTAAATGCGCCGGTGCCGGAGACAAAATTCGGCGTCTTCCGCATGTGACTTCGGCCGGCTGCGGGTTTCTGCCTTATCTGCGGCGGCAAAGAACGGGATAGAAAATCGCACCATGAACTACAAGACCGCTCTTATTGTCGGCGCCGGCGCCGGGCTTTCAGCCTCGCTGGCGCGTCTCTTCGCCAGGGAAAACATGAAGGTCGCGCTCGCTGCGCGTTCAGCCGCGAAGCTCGCCGAGTTTGCAAAGGCGACCGGCGCCGGCACCTTCAGTTGCGACGTCGCAAAGCGCGACGATGTCGAAAAACTGTTCGAGGACGTCGAGGCTTCAATCGGCGCGCCGGACGTCGTCATCTACAATCCGAGCTATCGCGTGCGCGGGCCCTTGATCGATCTCGATCCGGCTGAGGTCGAGAAGGCGATTGCGATCACGGCCTTCGGCGGCTTTCTGGTAGCGCAGGCAGCGGTGCGGCGCATGCTGCCGAAAGGGCAGGGAGCGGTTATTTTCACCGGCGCTTCCGCGAGCGTGAAGGGTTACGCGCTGTCGGCGCCGTTCGCGATGGGCAAGTTCGCGCTGCGGGGCCTGGCGCAAAGCATGGCGCGCGAACTCCAGCCGCAGGGGATTCATGTCGCGCATGTGGTGATAGACGGCGGCATCAAGAGCACGCGCCGGGCCGAGCCGCCGGATAATCCGGATTCGCTGCTCGACCCTGCTGCCATTGCCGAAAATTATCTGCATCTCCTGCGCCAGCCGCGCAACGCGTGGAGCTGGGAGATCGAAGTGCGGCCGTGGGTGGAGAAATTCTGAAAGCCGTCAGCGCGGCCAGAGCATCATCACCGTATTCCAGTTGACGAATGGCTGTGGCGGGCCTGCGCGCACCACGCCTGTGTCGTGCAGATAGGCGCCGCCGAGCGTGAGCAGTCCGCCCACGATGACACCCAGGATGAAACGCATGGTCGTCTCCCGCCATAAATGGACGCAAGGCACTTTCGGTCGCCCGCGGCGATCATAGGCCCGCGTGGGCTTTAGAACTATTCCAACATTGTTGCAGATACTTGCATTGCGCGCGCGCCGGTGACACTCATTCTTATAAGGCGCGCGACGGCGCCGCGTTCCCTCAAGTGCGAGGACCAACAATGCGCAGCACGATGATCGCAGCCGCCGCTGTCGCGGCCATGCTCGCCGCGCTTCCCGCCGGCGCGCAATCGCAACAAGGCGCGCCGAAAGCGGGAGAGACGGCAAAAACCGCCGACGTGCCGAAAAGTTACATTCCCGGCCTTGAGCAATTCATGGGCGTGATTCTCACCGAACACGCCAAGCTCTGGTACGCCGGAAGCGCGCGCAACTGGGAGCTCGCCGCCTACCAGCTCGGTGAGATCAAGGAAGTCATGTCGGACGTGCAGGACCTTGTGCCGAAGTTCAGGGATCTTCCGCTTCCCGAGATGCTTGACGCTGTCATCACCGGGCAAATCGCCGATC
>JBARCH010000329.1:0-7400 GCA_049793875.1 Pseudolabrys sp.
CTTCCAGTCCTGGCAGATCGACCGCGGCGAATTGCTGTTGCGGCCGGCGCGCGGCAATCCGTGGCGGTTCGAGGAGGCGGACACCGTCACGTGGCGCCGCTTGCCGGAAAGCGCCGACCCGATCTCGCTGGTGCGGCAGTAATCAAATCAACCGCAGCCCCTTGAAGCTCGCGTGACCTTCCTTGCCGACGATGATGTGGTCGTGCACGGAAATGCCGAGCGGCTTTGCCACGTCGACAATCGCCTGGGTCATCTGGACGTCGGCGCGCGACGGCGTCGGATCGCCGGATGGGTGGTTGTGCACCAGGATAATCGCGGTCGCGGATAATTCCAGCGCGCGCTTGACCACTTCGCGCGGATAGACCGGCGTGTGATCCACCGTGCCGGTCTGCTGAAGCTCGTCTGCGATAAGCTGATTGCGCTTGTCGAGAAACAGCAGGCGAAACTGCTCCTTCTCGGCAAATGCCATCGTCGTGCGGCAATAGTCGAGTACGCTCGACCAGGATGACAGCAGCGGCCGCTTCTGTACTTTTCCGCGCGCGAGCCGGCTCGCCGCCGCGTGGACGATCTTGAGTTCGTCGACCGCAGCATCGCCGAGGCCCTTGAGCTCTTTCAACCGCGTGCGCGGCGCCGCGACCACTTCGGCGAAGGAGCCGAATTTTGCGATCAGCTCCTTGGCGAGCGGTTTGACGTCACGTTGCGGGATCGCGCGGAACAGCACCAGCTCAAGAAGCTCGTATTCGCTGATCGCGTCGCTGCCGGCCTCGCGGAACCGCGTTCGCAGCCGTTCGCGGTGGCCATGATAGTGCGGCGACGCTTCGGAGAGGCCGTCTTTCCGTTGAATACTCTCGCGCTTGACCGTCATGACCCCGCCCGCACAAGCCTTGCCCCGGGGCAAGTGTAACGCAGACCGGCGCAACCTTCGAGCGAAGTATGCAGGATTGTGGGCGGGCGGCGCTTCAGTTCCTGTAGGGCGGCTTGTCGAGATTCTTCGGGGAGAGCGTGAAGATTTCGACGCCTTTTTCCGTCACGCCTACCGTGTGCTCGAACTGCGCGGATAACGAACGGTCGCGCGTTACCGCGGTCCACCCGTCCGACAACACCTTTACGTGCGGGCGGCCGAGATTGATCATCGGCTCGACCGTGAAGAACATGCCGGGACGGAGCACAATGCCTTCGCCTGCCCGCCCGATGTGGACGATGTTGGGTTCGTCGTGGAACAGCCTGCCTAGCCCGTGCCCGCAAAAGTCGCGGACCACGCTCATATGCTGGGCCTCGACGAAAGTCTGAATTGCCGCGCCGATGTCGCCGGTGGTTGAGCCGGGGCGGATGGTCTCAATGCCGAGCATCATGGCGTCGTAGGTCACCTCGATCAGCCGCTCCGCGCGCCGCGGAATTTGCCCGACGGGATACATGCGGCTGGAATCGCCGTGCCAGCCGTCGAGGATGAGGGTCACGTCGATGTTGACGATGTCGCCTTCCTTCAACGGCTTGTCGCCGGGGATGCCGTGGCAGACCACGTGGTTCGGCGACGTGCAGGTCGATTTCTTGTAGCCGCGATACATCAGCGTCGCCGGCAGCGAGTCGTGATCGAGCGCGAACTCATGCACGATTTTGTTGAGTGCTTCGGTGGTGACGCCGGGCTTCACTTCGTCCACCAGCAAATCGAGGCAGCGCGCGGTCAGTTGCCCGGCCTTCCGCATGCCTTCAAAGGCGGCGGGTCCGTGGATCTTGATCTGGCCGGTTTTGCGGAGAGGGGCGACGGCGGCGTCAACGTAGGTCATGGGCAATAATGTAAGGATTGGGGTGGTCGGCGCAAGCGCGGTCTGGGTTCCCGCTCTTACAGGGATGACGATATCAAGGGATCTTCCCGCCCAACTCATCCTCGATATGCGCGCGCACGATGTCGTCGAATTTGTCTTCCGCCTTGAATCCCAGCTCGCGCGCACGTGTGCCGTCGATGCGTTCGGCCCAATTGGCGACGATACTGGCGACCAGTGCGTCCGGCTCGCGGCGGATGCGCGCGGCGACCTTGTCGCCGGCGATGCGGCGCAACGCGTCGATCTGTTCGCCGACCGTGCAGGAGACGCCGGGCATCGACAGGTTGATGCGCGGGCCGAGTTGCTCGCGCGTCAGGCTCGCGGCATGAATCAGAAAGCCGACGGCGGCGCGTGGCGACGCGTGCGTGTGGCGGATGGTCTCGGCGACCGGCAGCAGGGCTTCCTGGCCTGCAAGCGGTTCGCGGATAATGCCGGAGAAAAAGCCGGATGCAGCCTTGTTCGGTTTGCCCGGCCGCACGCAAATGGTCGGCAGCCGGATGCCGACGCCGTCGAGAATGTTGCGGCGCGTGTAGTCGGCGAGCAGCAATTCGCTGATGGCCTTTTGCGTGCCGTAGGAGGTAAGCGGCGTCAGATGGAAGTCGTCGGGAATAGATTGCGGAAACGGCGCGCCGAACACCGCGATCGATGACGTGAACACGACCTTCGGCTTGTAACCGCCGCCCACGGCGCGAATCGCCTCGAGCAGCGCGCGCGTGCCGTCGAGGTTGACGTGGTAACCCTTGTCGAAATCGGTCTCGGCTTCACCCGATACGACACCCGCAAGATGGAAGATGACGTCCGGCCTGTCGCCAACCAGTTTTTCCGCCGCGCCGGGTGCGGCCAGATCGCCGGACGAGATGCCGGTTTTACCGCCGAACCCTGCCGGCTTGTCCGCTGCGACCACGTCGGACAGCGTCATGCGTTCGATCGGCTTGCCGTTGAGGCCGCCATCCTTGACGAGCCGTGCCGTCAGCTTGCGGCCGATCATCCCCGCGGCGCCGGTGACCAGAATGTGCATCACGCCCTCCCGATGTCGTCCGCCGGCTCATAACGGTCGATCCGGCGCAGATCGGGAAACAACCACATCCAGGTCATCGCCACCAGCAGCGACCCGAGCCCGCCAAGGAAGGCGGCAGGCACCGCGCCGAGCAGCGCCGCCAGCATGCCGGATTCGAATTCACCCAGCGTATTCGAGGTTCCGACGAACAGCGAGTTGATCGCGGTTACGCGCCCGCGCATGGGATCCGGCGTTTCGATCTGCACCAGCGAAAAGCGCACGACCACGCTGACGGAGTCGGATGCGCCGAGTACGGCGAGCGCCACCATCGACAGCGGCAGCCAGGCCGAAAGCGAAAATGCGATGGTGGCGAGGCCGAACAGCGCCACTGCCGAAAACATCTTGATGCCGATACGCCGTTCGATCGGAAAATGCGCAAGCAGGACCGACACCGTCAGCGCGCCGATCGCCGGCGCCGAGCGCAGCAGGCCGAGGCCGGACGGCCCGGCATCGAGAATGTCGCGCGCGTAAATCGGCAACAGCGCGGTGACGCCGCCCAGAAGCGTGACGAACAAATCGAGCGAAACCACGCCGAGCAGGCGCACGCGCGTGCGGATGAATTTGATTCCCGCCAGCACGGAGGACAAGGTTGGAGGTTCGCGCGGGGGCGGTGGACGGTCGATCTTGATGATCGTGACGAGCGCAATCGAGATTATAAAGAACGTGAGACAAATGACGCAGACCAGCATCGGGCTGATGGCGTAGATCAACCCGCCCGCTGCGGGTCCGCAAATTATCGCGGTTTGGCTGGCCGACGCCCAACTGGCAACGGCGCGTGGAATCAGCGGCTGTGGCACGAGAATCGGCACCAGCGCGTGCGCGGTCGGCACCTCGAAGGCGCGCCCGCACCCGATCAGGAATACCGCGCCGAACAGCAATGCGAGAGTGAGGGCGTGCGCGATAAAAGCGATGAGCACCAGCGCCGCGGCAACCGCACTCACCGTCTGCGATACCCGCACGATCAGCCGGCGGTCATAGCGATCGGCGAAGTGGCCGATCAGAAGCGTGAAGACGACGGCAGGAACGAACTGGATCAGGCCAACCAGTCCGAGATCGAATGCGCTGCCGGTGATATCGTAAATCGACCAGCCGATCGTCACGGCCATCATCTGATAGCCAAGCGTGGAAGCGAGCCGCGCCAGCCAGAACAGCACGAACGGCTGCTGCTTCGTCAGCCGCATCGAGGCGATGGCAGCATCGGTCATTGCTGCCGGTTACCGGCGTTCATGGCGGTGAGGCTGACCTTCTGGCGGCCGCCGGCCGTGAAATTTTCCGGCGCGAGCCAGCGCTCGAAATTGCGCTTCCGTTCCGGCCATTCGCTGTCGAGCATTGAGAACCAGGCGGTGTCGCGATTGCGGCCCTTGGCGATGATCAGTTGCCGGTGCACGCCCTCGAAAGTGAAGCCGAGACGCAAGGCGGCGTTCCGCGATGCGTCGTTGAGCGAATGGCACTTCCACTCGTAGCGCCGGTAGCCGAGTCTCTCGAATACGTAGCGTGCTAGCAGATACTGCGCTTCGGTGGCGAGCGGCGTGCGTTGCAACGCAGGCGAATAAAGCACATGGCCGACCTCTATCACGCGCATAGCTGGCTCGATGCGCATCAACGCCAGGAAGCCGACCGCGTGGCCTTCCGCGTTGACAATCGCATAGGGAAAAGGGTCGTCGCCTTTGCTGAAGTCCGCCATCCATTCGGAAAATCCGGCCGGCCCGGAGAATGGCCCATAGCGCGACATATAGGTCCAGATGTCGTCGCGGTCCTTCACAAGCGGCCACAATGCCGTCGCGTGCCTGGCGTCGAGTTTCTCGAGAAGGCCGAAACGGCCTTGCAGCGTCACCGGCGCAGGCCGCTTCGCAGGCGTAGTGTCGACCGGCAGCCCGACCGGCTGCCCCGTTTTAGGATCGGGTTGGGAGGTCACTGTTTCGCGCGGTCGTCGCGGAAGAAGGCGTTGAGCTCGGCGTTCGAGATTACGCCGGCGAAGCTGTCGAATTTTCCTTCATTGGCGATCTGCCTGGCCGATTTGATGAATGCGTCCGTGGCAAGGCGTGCGAGCGTGCCGCCGACGCTGATGCGGCGCACGCCCATATCCGCGAGATCTTTCACGGTGAAACCAAACGAGCCGCTGTTCAGGAAGTTGATCGCCTTGCCGCCCACGGCCTTCACGGTCGCCGCGATGTGCTCGCGACTCTTGATGCCCGGCGAATAAAGGCAATCCGCCCCGGCGTCGGCAAAGGCCTTGAGCCGGCGAATCGTCTCGTCGATGTCCGGCCGCTTGTGAATGAAGCCTTCCGTGCGTGCCGTGAACACGACGTTGCTGCCGGACTTGTCGATCGCCTCGCGCGCCGCCCGCACGCGCGCCAGCGCAACGTCGAAATCGTAGAGCGGATTGGCTTCGTCGCCGGTGAAATCCTCGATCGACAGGCCGGCGACGCCGGTGTCGATGCACAGTTTCACATTCGCGGCCACGCCCGCCGGGTCGTCGGCGTAACCGTTCTCGAAATCGGCGTTGAGCGGAATGTCGGTCGCAGCGGCAAGTTCGCGGTAGTGGGCGAGAACGTCATCCATCGATTGTGCGCCGTCGGCGTAGCCCTCCGAATGGGCGTGACCGGAGCTGGTGGTCGCAAGCGCCTTGAAGCCGAGCCCTTGCAGATAACGCGCGCTGCCGACATTCCACGGATTGGGAATGACGAAGCAGCCGCTCTCGTGCAGTTTGTGGAAGGTCTTGCGCTTGTCGGCGGTGGACGGGCGGGAGCCGGACATGGAACACTCGCAAAAATGCAGGTGGCGTGAACGGCCGGGAATCTGCCATGTCGGCGGCGGCAGGGACAGTCAATTTCAGTGATCGAATGATCGCCATGCGTGATTGCAAGTACGGGAGAAGATGATGGATACGGTCGATTTCGACGCGCTGGAGGGGGCCGCCGAGGCGAAAATGCCACCAGCCTCGTTCGCGTTCTGTGCTTGCGGCGCGGACGACGAAATTTCCATGCAGGAAAACATCGCCGCCTGGCGCGCGATGCGGTTGCGGCCGCGCGTCCTGCGTGACGTCACCAGGATCGATCTCGCCACCTCGATCCTCGGCGCATCGCTCAAGACGCCGATCATGGTCGCGCCGACCGGACGCCACAAATTATTCAACCGGGAAGGCGAGCAGGCGACGGCGCGGGGTGCCGCTGCGGCCGGCTGCGCTTATGTGATGGCGAGCAATTCCAACATCACCATCGAAGCCGTCGCATCCGAGCGCCGCGACGCGCCGCAATGGTTCCAGCTTTACTACTGGCCGAACAAGACGGAGGTCGAGGCGCTGATCGACCGTCTTGCCGCTGCCGGCTTTACCGCGCTGGTGCTCACCGTCGATGCGCCGGTGCCGGGTTGGGCGCCGCGCGCCGCGCGCGAGCAGCATGAACCGTCGCCGGATATTCTCAACATCAACATGCCGGGCTCGCCGATGGCGCGCACGGCCTATCATCCCGACTTCGTGGGCAGGGTTTTGTATCCGGCGGGATGGCGCGAGCTCGAATGGCTGGTGAAGCGTTCGCCAATACCGGTGATGGTGAAGGGCGTGCTGCGTGCCGACGATGCCGTGCGTTGCGCCGAACACGGCGCCCGCGCGATCATCGTGTCGAACCACGGCGGCCGCCATCTCGATACGACGGTAGCGACGGCGGCCGTGATCGGGGAGATTGCCGCGGCGCTTGAAGGCAAGGCCGAGGTTTACGTCGATGGCGGCATCAGGCGCGGCACCGATATCTTCAAGGCGCTTGCGCTCGGCGCCCGTGCGGTGCTGATCGGCCGGCCGGTGATCTGGGGACTGACCGTCGGCGGCGCGGAGGGCGTGACCGGCGTGCTCAATCATTTCCGCGACGAACTCATTCGCGCCATGCAGTTGAGCGGATGCGCGAGCCTCAAAGACCTCACACCCGATCTTGTTGCACAAAGCTAGTTGCTGTCGTGTCCGGCCACGGCCGTCCAAAGGACGACGTGCTTCGCATCTATGTGCCGGGCGTCCCGCTTGGAGACACACCGCTTCCCTTATCGGGATGGCCGGGACAAGCCCGGCCATGACATGAAAATTGAAAGCCCTATTTGCGTTTCCACTCCTGATCGGTTGAACTGCCGGCGAAATGGGGCCGCAGGTGAGGCGTTCGGAGGACAAACCCATGCTCAAGACCATCGAGGCATTCGACCGTATCGGGGAGGAGAACGCCTTCGCCGTGCTTGCCCGCGCCAATGCGCTGGCCGCGCAAGGCCGCGACATCATCAGCCTCGGCATTGGCCAGCCCGATTTCCGCACGCCCGATTTCATCGTCGAGGCTGCCATCAAGGCACTGCGCGACGGCCATCATGGCTACACGCCGGCCACCGGCATTCCGCAACTGCGCGAGGCCGTCGCCGGCGACCTGCACAAGCGCTTCAACGTGGACGTGTCGCCCGACAGCGTGATGATCATGCCGGGCGGCAAACCGACGATGTTCATGTCGATCCTGATGTTCGGCGAACCCGGCGCCGAGATCATGTATCCCGAT
>JBARCH010000330.1:0-24199 GCA_049793875.1 Pseudolabrys sp.
GCCATGCTGTGGGATCACTGGAGCGGCAAGATCGAATATCTCTATATCGGCAGCCCGAGCGATTCACCCGTTCCGCCCGGAACGGCGGCATTGTCGGGCAACGCGCATTCCAACATTCTCCGCGCGGGCCTGAACTACCACTTCTGAACGTTTCGGCTTGAAAAAATCCCGCCGCGAGCAATCGCGGCGGGATTTTTCTTTGCGGCGTAAAGAGCACTTGCCTCGCGCGGCTGCGACTATTCGGTCCAGCGCGCCAATCGCATCCGATGACCGCAACTGCAGTCGAACTCGCGCGTTTCTGCATGCTCGGCAATGAGGTGGCGCTCGACCTTCGCCAGTCTCATGTCCTTGCCGCACATGCAGGTCGGGGTCTCGGTTGAATTTGGTTCGAGAACGCGTTCGATGATTGACACAGGCGGCACTCCGTTTGGCAGTCTAACGCCAACCGGGGCTCGCCGGTTTCATCGTCCGGTCCGCCGAATGTCGCTCTTGAGCAAGCAAGCTCGCGACAAATGTCAGGAATGGACCAGCGGTCGACCTTCGGACCAGATCGAGGGCCCAGTATTCCGGCCCTATAGGCCTACCTTGGGCGCCGGACGGCGCTTGAGACAGGGATGGCGGAGAGGGAGGGATTCGAACCCCCGATACCCTTGCAGGTATGCCGCATTTCGAGTGCGGTGCGATCGACCACTCTGCCACCTCTCCGGAAGCTGAAAACGGCTTAAAAAGGCCATTAACGGTCGGCGCTATGTAGCCAAGCGAGCCGAGACAGACAAGGGTTTGAAGGCGTATTCTATCACCCTTCCGGGGCGGAACCCGAATCCGGCCTATCAAGGCTGTTTCAATGAATTTCGACCGCGTCCTTACAGAATTGCGAAACATCGGTTTCACGATGGCGCTGGTCGCCATCACCACCTTGGGCGTCTATTTCCTGGTGTGGCAGCCAGGCATTACGCACGGCTCCGTCGTCTTCATCATCCCGGTCGTCATCGCGGCGGCGCAATGGGGCATCGTGTCGGCGCTCATCGCCTCGATCGCGGGCGTGCTGGCTTCCGCTTTCTTCTTTTTTCCGCCGCTCTACACGCTGCGCGTCAGAGATCCGCACGAGGTCGTCAACCTCACGCTCTTTATTTTCGTCGCCATTGTCGTGAGCCAGCTCGCCATGCGGCTGCGGCGGCAAGCCGAAATCGCACGCCAGCGCGAAATCGACATGCGCGATCTGTACGCGTTCTCGCGCCGGCTCGCCGTCGCCTTCGGCGTTTCCGACATTCACGCGGCCATCGAGGACCATCTCGCCAACGTCACGCAGCGCAAGGTGGCGCTGCTTGCCAGCGGACGCAACGCGCTTGCCGCCGGCAGCCATCGAGCCGGCATCGTCGTTCCGGATGAAGTGCTGGCGAAAGCAGCCGAAGCCGCGGCCATCCAAAGCGACCCGGTCGGCGGCGTCACGATCAAGCACGACAATGAAGATGTCTGGCTTGTGCGCGCGGTGTCTCCCAGGACGCCGGAGTTCGGCGTGATTGCAATCAATCTTGGCCGCGAAACGCAGGAAGGCATCGATTCGCTGCGTGCGCGCGTCGACACCGTTCTCGCCGACGCCACCGCCACGCTCGACCGGCTTGGCGTCGCGCATGCGATCAACGAGGCGCACATGCGTTCCCAGACCGATCAGTTGCGCGAGGCGCTGATCGGTTCGGTGTCGCATGAATTGCGCACGCCGCTGGCGTCGATTCTGGGCGCCGCAACCGTGCTCAGCGCCGCGCCGGCGCTTGCCGGCCAGGACAAGCTCCAGGCGCTGGTGAACGACGTGCGCAATGAGGCCGAGCGCCTCAACCACGACATCCAGAACTTGCTCGATGCCTCACGCATCAGCAGCGACGGACTCAATCCGCACACCGAATGGGCGGACCCCGCCGACATCATTCATTCCGCAATCGAGCGCTGCCGCCGGCGTTTCGGCAGCCGCCGCATCGTGCTCGACATTCCGCGCGACCTGCCGCTGGTGCATATCGACCCGGTGCTGGTGCAGCAGGCACTGGTGCAGATTTTCGACAATGCCGCGAAATATTCGCACAGCGAATCGCAGATCAGGATTTCCGCGCGCGCGATGGACGGCCACATGGCCGTAACGGTCAGCGATCAGGGCACCGGGCTCACGCCTGGCGAAAGGGCCAAGATGTGGGACCGCTTCGTGCGCGGCGAACGTCATGCCGCCACAACAAACGGCTCCGGATTGGGACTTTGGATCGCCAACGCCTTCATCGGCGCCAATGGCGGAAAAATGCACGCAATCAGCGCGGGCGCAGATCTCGGAACCGCCGTATCGATCGAATTGCCGGTAAGGCAAGTAGCCGCTACGCAAATGGAAGGTGACGCAGATGAGTGATCCTTCTCCTATCGTTCTCGTCGTCGACGATGAAGTCCAGATCCGGCGCTTCCTGCGCACCGGATTCGAACTCAACGGATTTGTGGTGCATGAGGCCGGCAGCGGCGCGGAAGCGATCCGTGCCGCGACACTGCAGCCGATCGATCTTGTCATCATCGATCTCGGTCTCCCCGACATGGACGGCGCCGAAGTGGTCGAGCGTGTCCGCTCGTGGTCGAGCGTTTCGATCATTGTGCTGTCGGTGCGCTCAAGCGAGGCGCAGAAGGTGCATTTGCTCGAGCTCGGCGCGGACGACTACATCGTCAAGCCGTTCGGCATGGCCGAGCTTCTGGCGCGCGTTCGCGTCGCGTTGCGCCGCCAGATGCGCGCCGCCAGCGGCGAGCCGACCGTCAAGGTCGGACCGCTCACCATCGATCTCTCCGCACGAGCGGTGTTCCTGAACGAGGCGCGGCTAACGCTGACGCCGAAGGAATATCGTCTGCTGCAGGTTTTGGCGCAGCACGCCGGCAACGTCGTCACGCACCAGCATTTGCTGAAGGAAGTGTGGGGATCGATCCACGTCAACGACACCCATTATCTCCGAATCTTCATGCGCAAGCTGCGTCAGAAGATCGAGCCGAAGCCGGATTCGCCGCGCATCCTGGTGACCGAACTCGGCGTCGGCTACCGGCTGGCGCAGACCGGCAACGAGCACGAAGCCGCGCCATGGAGCGTTGTGGCTCCGGCCGCAGCTGCGGCCGCCAAGACAGATTAAGTTAGAGTTCGCGGCCGATCTTGCGGTCGAGCGAGTACGGGCCGCCGCCGCGCAGCGCGATCGCGAGCGCCATCACGCCCCATAGCAGCGTGTACTCGTAGCCGCGATGGAGCCAGGAGAACCCGTTGCCCCAATAGGCGACGAAGGTAATCACGCCCATCTCGATCGCCACGGCCGCCGCGAAGAAACGCGTGAACAGTCCGAGCGCGATGCAGATGCCGCCGACGAATTCCACCACGAGCAGCAGAACGGCGAGTTTCACGCCATAGCCGAAGCCGTCATGCACGAGGTTGGCGGCCTGGGCGGCCGGCCCGCGCAGCACCTTGCCCCACCCGTGGACGATCAAGTTCCAGCCGACACCGATCCGCACCAGCGGCCAGGCCAGCGGCACGACGGCGGCGTAAAAAGGGGCAAGGAACGGCAGCAGTGGCTGCGGCTCGCGCGTTTCGTCGGTCATGGGAGGCCTCCCCTGCGGCTTGATTGCCGCCCTATCCGGCTTAACTCAACTACTATCTGGCGCCCTGCTTTCTTGACAGGGCGCGCCTTTCCCCGCCATAAGCATGGCGCGCGCGGACCCTTGGGTCCGCGGTGCTTTTTGAGGGGTATTAAGCCCCTGAAAAAACAACACAAATCGACTGGAAGAAGCCGGCCCGGAGCGATCCGAGCGCCGGAGTCGGACACGAGGAAAGAACGATGTTCGCAGTCATTAAAACAGGCGGCAAGCAATATCGCGTTGCCGCCGAGGACGTGATCCGGATCGACCGGGTCAACGGCCAGCCCGGCGAGATCGTCGAGTTCGGCGAAGTGCTCGTTGTCGGCGGCGACACGCCGCTGCTCGGCACGCCGACCGTTTCGGGCGCGACCGTCGCGGGCGAAGTGCTCCAGCACACGCGTGGCGACAAGGTCATCGCTTTCAAGAAGCGCCGGCGCAAGAATTCGCGCCGCAAGCGCGGCTACCGGCACGAATTCTCGGTGGTCCGCATCACCGAAATCCTCACCGATGGCGCCAAGCCCTCGAAAGAGGTGAAGCCGCGGCCCAAGCGCGAGCCCAAGCCGAAGGTCGAGGGCGAGGCGGAAGCCAAGCCCGCGAAGAAGGCGAAGAAGCCTGCGCGGGTCAAAAAGCCCGCCACAAAAGGCAAAAAGAAGTGAGATGATTCCTTCACGGAATCGCGGTATATAAAGTAACGGAATTCGAGAGAGCAGCTATGGCACACAAAAAGGCAGGCGGATCTTCACGCAACGGCCGCGACTCCGCGGGCCGTCGCCTTGGCTTGAAGAGCGCCGGCGGCGAGAGCGTGCTCGCCGGCAATATCCTTGCGCGCCAGCGCGGTACCAAGTGGCATCCCGGCAGCAACGTCGGCATCGGCAAGGATCATACGCTGTTCGCTCTCATCAACGGCAAAGTTCAGTTCGCTACGAAAACCAAAGGCCGCACGTACGTGTCCGTCGTACCGATGACGGAGGCAGCGGCCGAGTAAAAGGTAGACCAACCATTCGAGGTCTGCCGGCATTCAGTCAAACCGGCAGGGCTCTTAAAGGGTTCTGAGAAGGGGAGACGGGATGCCGGCTCCCCTTCTCGCTTTTTTACAACCCTGGAGCCCGTGTCATGACACTGCTGGAAGCGCTGCCGAGAGAGAGATACTGCGAGCGAAGTGTTCCCGTCCTTGAGACCGAGCGGCTCAACCTGCGCGCGCCGCGTCTCGAGGACGCAAAAACGGTAACGCTGCTCGCCAACGACAAGCGTATCGCCGAAAACACTGCGCGCATTCCGCATCCCTACACGCTGTCGGATGCAGAGAATTTCATCGCGCGCTCGAACGTTGCCGGCGGCGAAGCCGTATTCCTCATCACGCTGCGCGACAAGAGCATTATCGGCGCATGCGGGATCACGACGCTCGAGGACCAGCCGGAGATCGGTTACTGGCTCGCCGCGCCCTATTGGGGCAAAGGCTACGCCACTGAAGCGCTGCACGCCGCGGTCGACTATGCCTTCGTCGACCTCGACCATCAGGCACTCACTGCCGGCGCGCGCGTCACCAACCCGGCTTCGCGCCGTGTGCTGGAGAAGTGCGGTTTCCAGTGGACCGGCGTCGGTCTCTATCGCATCAGCGCGATCAAGTCGTCGGCGCCGATCGACCGATTCCGGCTTGAGCGCGGCATCTGGTCCGCGATCAAGGGCTGGGGCCGGATGCAGCGAATCCCGTAGCCAAACGTCCGCGCAAGCCGTTCGCGATGACCCGCAGAAGCGGGGCATCGGCGCCGCGTCAGCTTGCGCTTGCTGCGCGCGTGGCGGCCTGAAACTTGACGCCGAATTCCTCAAGCTCATCGCGCGCGAGATCGCTGACCGCCAGCAGGTTCAAACCGTGGTCCGTCCAGCGCAAAATATTGAACCCCTGCACCATTTCGAACTTCGGCGCCGGCAGTATCGGGCCCAGCCCTTGCATGACGAACAGATTGATGACGTGCACCCGGCGGCGATAGACGATCGTCGCCGCCGGCTTGCCGTCGATATAGTCGAGCCGCCCGCCGATCAATGTGAACCCCTGCGCGGTGAGGTCGATCACCGGCGGCGACAGATCGATGCGCCCATTGAACCACGGCTTCACGGTGTGCCGATCGCTGGACAGAACGTCGGTCAAGTGATCGGCCTGCAGCGAGCGCAAATGGGCCGAGATCGCTTCGTTGAGGATACGGCTGTCACGGTCCTGACGCAGGATAACGAAGCTCACGCTGGCCGCCGCCGCCGCGGAGACGATGCTGCCCACCACGAATCCCTTGAGCACCGACCGCCGGCCGGTCATTGCCGCCGGCTTCGGAAGACTGCGTTCGATCCTGTCACGCAGCGATGCGGGTGCCGCGAAGCTGAGACCCTGGCCCTGCAAGCCCTGACGCAGGGTACGATAGGCGCGCAATTGCGCGGCGCAGCGCGCACATCCGGCCACGTGCGCTTCCACTTCGCGGGCATGGCCGGCATCGAGCTCATCGTCGATGAGCGCGTGCAGAAGAACCTCCGCTTCATCGCAGGTCATGATGCCGATCCTTCCTCCGCCAACCACGCCTTGCGCAGCAGCGTCCGCGCTCGCGCCAGCCGCGACATTACAGTGCCGACCGGCACGCCGAGAACGCCGCCTATTTCGCGGTAACTGAGATTGTTGATTTCGCGCAGCACCAGCGCTTCCCGGAAATTATCCGGCAATTGTGCGATCAATCGCTGCACACTCGCGCTATCGAGCCGGCGCAAGGTTTCAGCCTCCGGCGATTGCGCGGAGTCGCCCCACAGGCTGTCGCAGGCCTGCGCCGTCTCATCCATTTCCTCCGCCTGTACGGCAGCCAGCGCGCCGCGCCGCGCAAATTCGGCGCGGCAGACATTGCGCAGGATCGCCAGCAGCCAGGGCTTGATCGGGCCGCCGCGGAACGTCTCGAAATGGCGAAACGCCCGCAGATAACATTCCTGCGCCGCGTCCTCGGCATCGTCGGGATTGCGCAACAGATAGCGCGCCAGCGTGTAGACGTCATCGAGACAGGGCAGCACCGCCGCCCGGAAACGTTGCGCCTTGGCGCGGTCGCCTTCGCCCTCGAACGCCACCATTCCACGTCTCGAATTTGCACGCCGTTATCGCGGCGCGTTGCTGCCGGTTGCCGCCTGCACGACGATTATCCCGGTCATGTGCGGATGCAACGCGCAAAAATACTTGTAGATGCCCGGTGTCGAGAATGTGAACGAGAACTTGTCGTCGGTATCGAGCGCGTTCGATTTGAACTGCCGCACGTCCGAGACCACGACATGGGGGATATCGTCCTGGTTGATCCAGGTCACCGTGGCGCCGGATTTCACCGTAAGCTGCTGAGGACTGAAGGTGAAATTATCGATTTTGACCTGCGTTTCCTCCGCCCCGGCCGGCGCCGCCGTCAGTATTGCAATGACGGCAACGGCCGACACCGTCGATAAAAGCAGCTTTTTCATGCCGACGATCATGGTGTCGTTCATTCCGGTTTTTGCGATCAGCCCTGCAGCGGCGTGTCGATGATGGCGAGCCGCTGCTCGTTCTGCTTGAAAGTGACACTGGCGATGCCGAGCATCGAGCGCAGTTTATCGGCCGGCACTTTCATCGGCCCCGGCGACGGCGCGGTGCCGGGCGCCGGTTGCGGAAAGGCCGTCGAGCGCGCGGTGTGGAACGTCACATTGCCTTCCACCTTCTGCATCACCTGATGGATGTGGCCGTTGAGCACGGTGACAGAGCCGAAACGCTTGAGATGACCGAGCGCGCGCGCACTATCCTCGGTGCCCCAACCCCAGGCCGGATAGACGGTCCATAACGGGATGTGCGCGAAGACCACGATCGGCTGCGAGGCCGAGCGTTCCTTGACATCGTCCTCCAGCCATTCGAGCTGCTCGGCGCCGAGATTGCCGAGGCCGCCGGCTTTCAAGTCGACGACATTGACGAGTCCGATGAAGTGCACGCCGTTGGCATCGAACGAGTACCAGCCGGCGCCCTTGGTGCCGCGGCCGTAGCGCTCGCGATAAAGCTTCTGTTCGGGATCGATGAAATCGTGCTCGCCCGGCACGTAATGCACGTCGAGCCGAGCCCGCGCGATGATGTTTTCGGCGTCGTCAAATTCCGACGCCTTGGATAAATGCGAAATATCGCCGGTATGGATCATGAAGGACGGTTTCGCCGGCAGCGCCTGAACACGCGCGATCGCCTCTTCCAATGTGCTCTTGACGTTGGGATTGGCCGGCTTGTCGAAACCCATATGGCTGTCGCTGATCTGAAGGAAGGTAAAGCCTTTCTGTTCCGCGGCAACGGCCTCGTCGATGATACCGAGCGAAGCCGGAACACCGCCGGCCACCGTCCAAAGCACGCCGGTGCCGGCCCACGTCATGCATTCGAGCACCTTGCGGCGGCTCGGACCTTCGGCGCGGTCGTCATTGTGTGTGGTCATGGCCGTTCTCCCTGCGGGTTGCGCTTGCAGGGGACTAGATCGGACCGGGCAGCAATTTATTCCCGCGAACTCTTCGTGCTAGGTTCGCTGAAATGACAGGCGCAGGATATCGCCGCCCACGCCAGGAGGACCGCTATGGCCCAAACCTCGACCTATGCGCTCGACCAGTTCATCGCCGATTGCCGTTCCATCCTCGCGCGCGACCCCGGCCGTGCCGGCCGCGAGGAGGTGCGCGTCAATCTCGAGAAGCTGCTCGGCAATGCCGATTTCGTGCGCGAATATTGCGGGGATGACGCTCCGCAAGGGCTGAAGGTTCTCTACGAGGACGACAAGCTCGGCTTCCAGGTCCTTGCGCATATCAACAACAAGGCGCGCGTCTCGCCGCCGCACGATCACGGCGCGTCGTGGGCGATCTATGGCCAGGCCACGCAATACACCGAGATGACCGAGTGGGAGCGCACCGACAAGGGCGACGGCAAGCACGTCGACCTGAAGCCGGTGAAGAAATATCGCCTGACCCCCGGCCATGCCGGCATCTATCAGGACGGCACGATCCACTCGATCGATTATCCCGACATGGCGCGCTTCATTCGCGTCACCGGCACCAATCTCGACAAGATCGATCGCGTCAAATTCGACCTGAAGACCGGCGAAGTGCAGCAGATGTATACGCAGCGCGCGACGTAGCTCTTTCTTCCCTCTCCCCGTTTGCGGGGAAAGGGTGGCGAGGACGAAGTCCGGGCCGGGTGAGGGGCGCAACCGGCGCGAACCTTTTCAGTGCCTCTCACCCGACTTCCTCGCTGCGCTCGGAAGTCGACCCTCCCCGCAAACGGGGAGAGGTGAAAGAGAAGTGTACGGCTCGCTATGTCAAAAGACTTCCGTTGTATTTCCGCCATTTCTTTAAAACTCATGCTGGGCGATGGCGAAGAACTCGCGCTCGTCGACGTGCGTGAGGAACTGATCTTTTCGCGCAGCCATCTGTTGTGGGCGCGCTCGGTGCCCCTGAGCCGGCTCGAATTGCGCTTCGCGCGGCTGGTGCCGCGGCGCGCCACGCGCATCGTTCTCTGCGACGACAATGACGGTCTCGCCCAGCGCGCCGCCGGTATTCTCGCCCGCGCCGGATATACCGACATCGCTTCTATCGACGGCGGCGTTGCCGCCTGGGCCGCCGCCGGCTTTGAACTGTTCTCTGGCATGCATGTGCCGAGCAAGGCGTTCGGCGAATTCATCGAGCACGCCAACGAAACGCCGAACATCAGCGCCGATGAATTGAACGCTTTGCAGCGCGCCAACACGAATATGGTGGTGCTCGACAGCCGGCCGTTCGACGAATATTCGCGCATTTCGATTCCCGGCGGCATCAACGTGCCCGGCGCCGAACTGGTCTTGCGCATGCACGATATCGCGCCCTCGCCCGACACGCTGGTCGTGGTGAATTGCGCCGGCCGCACGCGCAGCATCATCGGTGCGCAATCGCTCATCAATGCGGGCGTGCCGAACAAGGTTGTGGCGCTGCGCAACGGCACGATGGGCTGGCATCTCGCCGGCCTCAAGGTCGACAAAGGCAAGAGCGTCCTTGCCCCCAGGGTCAGCACGCCGGGCCATGCCTGGGCGAAAGCGAAAACCGATGAAGTCGCACGCCGCTTCGGCATCGAACACATCGACGGCGCGACGCTCGACACGTGGCGCAACGACAAAACGCGCACGCTTTATATCTTCGACGTGCGCGATCCGCCTGAATACGAGGCCGGCCACGTCGCAGGCGCGATTTCCGCGCCCGGCGGCCAGCTTGTGCAGGCGACCGACACTTACGCCGGCACGCTCGGCGCGCGGCTCGTCTTGTGCGACGACAAGGACGTGCGCGCGGTGATGACGGCGTCGTGGCTCAAGCAGATGGGCTGGCGGGACGTCGCGGTGTTCACCGGAACAGGCGGCGAAAGAGGGTTCCCGCCGCATGAAACAATCGGGACGCCGCCGGCGGACGCAGCCATCGACTATTCCAGGCTTCTGGAAATCGACGACGTAACGGTTGTCGATCTTTCGCGCAGCCAGGACTACGCCCGCGGCCACATACCCGGCGCGTGGTTTGCCATCCGCGGACGGCTCGGCCGCGCGCTGCCAAGGATTCCCGCGCGTAGCATGCTGGTGCTCACGTCGGAGGACGGCATCCTCGCCGGTCTTGCCGTCGGCGAGGCGCGCGCACTGACCCAAACGCCCGTGCGCTGGCTCAAGGGCGGCAACGCTGCGTGGGCGGCCGCAGGCTTTCCGCTCGCGCAGGACAGCAAGATGGCCGATGAGCCAATCGATGCCTGGCTCAAACCCTACGAGCGCGCGGGCGATCCGAAAGACGCGATGAACGAATATCTGTCGTGGGAAATCGACCTGCTTGCGCGTATCGCGCGCGACGGCACCACGCACTTCACGACGTCGCGTTAGGGCGGATCGGAAAACGCCGGCGGCTTCGCCCGAGCCTGCTCGCGGATGAAAATGTAAAGACCGGCGGCGATGATGGTGCCGGCGCCGGCCAGCATGGCCGCGCCGGGCTCATCGTGGAAAATCAGATAGCCGAGGATGATCGCCCACACGATGGTCGTGTACTGATAGGGCACCACCACCGACGCCGGCGCCAGCTTGAGCGAGCGGTTGATGCACATGTGCGCGACCATTGCGGTGACGCCGAGCACGATCAGCAACGCGGTGTCGCGCCAACCGAGCGCCACCCAGGTGAACGGCGCCGCCACCGCGCCAAACAACAGGGCGCCCACCGTCTGCGTCGTGATCAGCACGACATCGGACGTGCCGCGCACCAGCCGCGTGCAGATCATCAGAATGGAAAACGACACGCTGCCGGCGATCGCCACGAAGGCCGGCGGCGTCAAGGCCGTCATCGACGGGCTCAGCGCGATCAGCACGCCGCCAAAACCCGCCGCCACCGCCAGCATCCGCCGCCAGCCGACCTTCTCGCGCAACAGGAATGGTGACATCGCGGTGACGTAAATCGGGCCGGCGAGGTAAAACGTCATCACGTCCGCCAGCGGCATGTAGGCCAGCGCCCAGTAAAAGCAGGCCACCTCGAATGTCGCGAAAAAGGGCCGCGCCAGTTGAATGAGGGGCCGCGGCGCCTCCTTGAAAGCGCCCCATCCCTCCCGCTTGATGAACGGCACCAGGAAAACGAGCCCGGCGATGCTGCGCACAAGCAGCAATTGGCCGACCGAATAGGTCGCAATCAGCCATTTGCCGAGCGCGTCGTTGAGCGCAAAGAAGAAGATGCCGATAAGCATTAAGCCAATACCGGCAAGGATGGCGCTGCGCGCCGGCTGTGAATTCATGGCAATGAACTGTATATACGCGCCAACAGAGGCGGCGAAGACATGAAATTCCTCGACGAGGCCAAGGTTTATATCCAGTCCGGCGCGGGCGGGAACGGATGCGTCGCATTCCGGCGCGAGAAGTTCATCGAATTCGGTGGCCCGAGTGGCGGCGATGGCGGCAGAGGCGGCGATGTCGTGATCGAGGCGGTGAACGGCCTCAATACGCTGATCGACTATCGCTACCAGCAGCACTTCAAGGCGCAGCGCGGCGGCAACGGCATGGGCAAGGACCGCCACGGCGCCAACGGCAAGGACGTCGTGCTGAAGGTGCCGGTCGGCACGCAGGTGTATGAAGAAGACGGCGAAACCCTGCTCGCCGATTTCATGCACGTGGGCGAGCGCGTCACCATTTCCGAAGGCGGCAATGGCGGCTTCGGCAACGCGCGCTTCAAATCGTCGACCAACCGCGCGCCACGGAAGGCCAACCCGGGCGAACCCGGCGAAGAGCGCATCATCCGGCTCCGCCTGAAGCTGATTGCCGATGCCGGCCTTGTCGGCCTGCCGAACGCGGGCAAGTCGACTTTCCTTGCCACGGTCAGCGCAGCCAGGCCGAAGATCGCGGACTATCCGTTCACGACGCTGCATCCGCAACTCGGCGTCGTCGACAGCGACCACCGCGAATTCGTGCTTGCGGATTTGCCGGGGCTGATCGAAGGCGCGCACGAAGGCACCGGCCTGGGCGACCGCTTCCTCGGCCACACCGAACGCTGCCGGGTTCTCCTTCATCTTGTCGACGGCACCGGCGAAGACGCCGGCGCGGACTACAAGACCGTGCGTGCCGAGCTTGTCGCCTATGGGCAGGGCCTCGAGGACAAGCACGAGATCGTGGCCTTGTCGAAAGCCGATGCCATGACGCCGGAGCAGATCAAGACGCAACCGGCGAAACTGAAGAAAGCATGCAAGAAAACGCCGCTGGTCCTCTCGTCGGCCTCACGGCAAGGCGTCCCCGAAGTTCTGCGCGCGCTCGTCAAGATCATCGACCAGGCGCAAGACGATGCCGGCGAAGCGCGATCGAAGGAAGAAGCCTGGCAGCCGTAGTTCGTATCTTCGGCGCGCGCCGGAATGACACTTACAAGCGGACGGTGATCGGCGTCGCTTTGGCGACGCTATCTCTCGTAATCGATCCGCACCCGAAGATGTCCGCCATTGTCGGCAAGCCCAGCCCCGGCGTTTTGCTTGTAGTCGTCATTGATCATCAGATAGAGCCGCCCGATTTCGTTCGGCCTGACTTCGTGCACTCCCTGCGTGCCGGCCACGAACGGCGCACCTTGGCCAATCCTGCCGATCAATTGACCTTCGCGGCCGTCCGAACCGCTGAAGGTGTAGCTTGTGCGGCCCGAGGTTGAGAGATTTCCGGCGCCGTTGCCGCCGACAGCCGGCTGCGACGGATTGAAAATCCACTTTCCGGCTGCCTTGAAACGAATCTCGCCTCTGCCGCCGAGCGTGAGGCGCACCTTCTGCCAACCCTTATTCGCTTCGACTTTCGTAACGACAAATGCGTGTCTTGCCTTGGCGGCCGACGCAATCGGGGCAGCCACGACGACGACAGCGGTTAAAACTCCGAGAGCCTTGTCAAACATTCCCGTTCCTGTTGAAAATTTCTGCTGCCCCGTCCAGCGCAATTCATTGTATAATTCATTGTATGAAGAGCGCTGGAAATTGCGAACTTTCTTTCCCGCGCGTACTGAGGCCGATCCCAAGACCGCGCCGGTAACGTGTGGAGGAAATGCCCAATGAAAACCCGCGCCGCGGTCGCCTGGAAAGCCGGAGAGCCGCTTACCATCGAAACCATTGACCTTGAAGGCCCGAAGGCGGGCGAAGTGTTGATCGAGATCAAGGCGACGGGCGTCTGCCACACCGACGCCTACACGCTCTCGGGTGCCGATCCGGAAGGCATCTTCCCCGCGATCTTTGGCCACGAAGGCGCCGGCATCGTGCGCGAGATCGGTCCCGGCGTGACCACGCTGAAAGTGGGCGACCACGTCATCCCCCTCTACACGCCGGAATGCCGGCAATGCAAAACGTGCCTTTCGCGCCGATCCAACCTGTGCACCGCGATCCGCGCGACCCAGGGCAAAGGCGTTATGCCGGACGGCACCAGCCGCTTCCGTTGCGACGGTGACGCGGTATTTCACTACATGGGCTGTTCGACCTTCGCGAATTTTTCCGTGTTGCCGGAAATTGCCTTGGCGAAAGTGCGCGAGGACGCGCCGTTCGACAAGATTTGCTACATCGGCTGCGGCGTCACTACCGGCGTCGGCGCCGTCATCAACACCGCAAAGGTGTGGCCGGGTGCAAACGTCGCGGTGTTCGGCCTCGGCGGCATCGGCCTCAATGTCATCCAGGGCGCACGCATGGTCGGCGCCGACAAGATCATCGGCGTCGATACCAATCCGGGAAAACGTGCCATCGCCGAGAAATTCGGCATGACGCATTTCGTCAATCCGGACGAAGTCGGCCGCGACAAGGTCGTGCAGGCCATCGTCGATCTGACCGGCGGCGGCGCGGACTTCTCGTTCGAATGCATCGGCAATGTGAACGTGATGCGCCAGGCGCTGGAATGCTGCCACCGCGGCTGGGGCGAAAGCATCATCATCGGCGTTGCGGCGTCGGGCCAGGAAATCGCAACGCGGCCGTTCCAGTTGGTCACCGGGCGGGTGTGGAAAGGCACGGCCTTCGGCGGCGCGCGCGGGCGCACCGACGTGCCGAAGATTGTCGACTGGTATATGGACGGCAAGATCAATATCGACGACCTGATCACCCACACCATGCCGCTGGAAAAAATCAACGACGCCTTCGACCTGATGCACGAAGGACAATCGATCCGCTCGGTGGTGATTTACTGACGGCGCCGGTGCGCGCAATCAGCGGTAATAGCCGTCGTTATCGGAATTCCCCGGCGGTAGCATGAAGATGCGCCGCCCGCGGCCGGTAACAACCGGCGCGTCATCGTAGTCGTCATCGTCGTAAGCGTCGTTCTGCTGCGGACGCATCGCCTTCACGCGTCGCACGGTGTCACGCAATCCGGCGTCGCCGTTCTCGGTTCTGCGCGCCTGATGCTGTTCCTGACCCTGCTCCTGCCGCGGTTGTGACGCCGCGTGCTGCGCGCCGCCGATCGGCTTCGTGCAAACCCGGCGCTCGCCCGAGAACGGCTGATAGGTGCAATCGGACGCGCGGAACGACTGATAGGCACCGGCGCAAGCCTGCACGTTGCAACTCGCGGGCGCCTTCTGCGCCACCGGCTGCGCTGCCGCCGGGCTCGCCTCCGAGGCGTTCGCCTGCTTTGCCGAATCGTTGACCGGCGCGGAGCCCGCCGTCTGCGGCGCGGTAGGCTGTTGCTTCGCGGCAGCCGCCTCATTTTGCTGTGCCACGACCGCGCCCAGCACCGAATTGCTCGGCGGATAGACGGTGCGGACTTCCGACTTCGCCACGCCGGGCGACGTAGGGTAAACCGGGCTCAGCGCGCGATCGGATTTCGTCTTGTCGTCGTCGCGTGACGCCAGGGCGTTGGTGGACTTGCCCCCCTGCTTCTGTGCCGGCGCGGCGTCGGCCTTCGCGGGCGTCGCATTGTCGGCAACTTGCGGCCGGGGATGATGATGCCTTGCGGCAGGCAGCGGCGACGTCATCAAATCGAGACCGAACAGCGCGCTGGCTGCGGTAAAGAGCAGAACTGCAAAATAAATGAGAAACGACATCGCGCGGCCCATGTTGTCGGTGTGCGTGAGGAGCAACGCCGGACCGCGCGTGCTGTTCCTCGACCTGACACTCCAATGAAAGTTCCGTCGGGACGATGGAACTATGGCTAAAGTTGTTAATACGCTAATTCCCGCCGCAAACTTTCCAAAAATCCGGCCTGTTTCGTTCAGATAAGACTCAGGAGCAAAGGGGTATCTCCTCTTCCATAAACATGTGCGGCCACGCGTCGTTGAGGCCGGGCGACATTTCGGGGATCCGACGAGATGCGGAATTTTCTCGCGCCCGCGTGCGTGTTCCTGATTTCGTTGACGGCACCCGTCGGAATTGATTCAAAATCTCCATCACAGGATTTCGCGGGCACCCGGGATACCGCAAAAAAAATTGTCGCGCGCGTGACCTCCGACGAGGGCGCTTCGAACGGCAAGCAGATCGACGACGAGCCGACGGACGACGATGACGTGGCCATTGCCGCCATCGGCATGCCTTCGCAAACCGGCGCGATCGACATTCCCCAGCAGGGCGGCCTTTCCGACGACGCCCTGCTTGCGCTGATGCCGCCGCCGCCGAAGCCGGCGCCGGTCATCGTCAAGCCGGTGATGTACCGCTCGCGCGAGCAGGTGTGCGACACGCTCGCCCGCGCCGCCGAGTCGAACGATCTGCCGGTGCCGTTCTTCATCCGCCTGCTGTTTCAGGAAAGCCGTTTCAAACCCGGCGTCGTAAGCTCTGCCGGCGCGCAGGGCATTGCGCAATTCATGCCGGAGACGTCGGAAAGCGTCGGCCTCGACAATCCGTTCGATCCCCTGCAGGCGATTCCCGCCTCGGCGCGGCTCTTGCGCAGCCTCGTGCAGCAGTTCGGCAACCTCGGCCTCGCCGCTGCCGCCTACAATGCCGGGCCGAAACGCGTGCAGGACTGGCTGGCCAAAAAGAGCGGGCGCCACCTGCCGGAAGAAACGCAAGGTTACGTCAAGACGATCACCGGCAAGCCGGTGGAGACATGGACCGTCGCTTCTGCCGGCGTTCCGGCACGCAGGCTGCCGCGCCACGCGCCCTGTCAGGAAGCAGCGGGCCTTTCGGCCTGGAACGGCCCCGAGTCGATTCCCACCCCGCTGCCGTCGCCGCGCGTGCAGTTGGCGTCGGCGTCAGGCCGCGCGCAAGGTCACGCGCCGATTTATGGGCGCTCGCGCGTGAAGATCGCGCACCGCGGTTCGCGCATGGTCGCCGTCATCGACACCGGCGCGGCTACCACCGGGAAGAAGGGAAAGCCGGGCGGGCATCACGACCACGGCGGCAAGGCCTCCGTTCAGCAATTGGCGGCGCGTCAGGCAAAAACCGCCAAAGGCTCGAAGTCCGCGGAGACGCATAAGCACACGCGCGAGAAGATCGCGCAGAAATAACGCCGGCAAGCCGGACGCCGCGCCTCCGGCACGGCACGAAACCGGCCGGAGGCGAATGCGCATCACTGCTTCAGGAATTTCTGGACTTCGTCAAAGAACATCTCGCGGTTCTTCTCGAACAGCACAAAATGCGTCGCGTCGGGGATGAGCACGCTTTTCTTGACCGGCGCATGCACCAGATCCTTCATCAGGCCGGCGCGATCCTCCGGGAACGACCAGGTGTCGAACTGCCCCGCGATCACCAAGGTCGGCGCGTAGATGTTGGACGCGTGCCACATCCGCTCGCCGATCGCCTGATAGAAAGAGTCCTCCAGCACGCCGTTTGGCGCCCGCAGGCTCGGCGGGCTGCGCGTGTTGCTGGTCGGATCGGTCGCGAGGCACGCTTTCCAGAACTCGGCCGGCACCGCAGGATCGCGATACTCGGCCTTGTCGGCGACCGGGATCTCGCCATCCCAGCGCTTGGTGTTGGCGGCCTCCGACGCGAAGCGGTATGCGCCGAGCGCGAAGTTGAACTCGCCCGGCTTGCGCTTGTTCTGCAAGGCGCTGCCGGGACCGAGGTTGGTGTGATTGTTGTAGTGGTAGAGCGGCGCGTACAGCACCAGTTTCTGCAGGTTGTCGCTGTGCAGCGACGCGTAGTAGCCGGCCATCATCGCGCCCCATGACCAGCCGATCAGCGTGACTTTCTTCACGCCATGTTTGGCCTTGATGTAATTCACCATGGCCTCGACGTCGCGCAACGCGAGATAGGAACGCGTCAACGGCTGGTTCTGCGCCGCCGGGGCGCTCATCGCGGGCTCGCGCGTCGAGCCGCCGTAATTGCGATAGTCGCCCATGAACACGACGTATCCGGCTTTCACCAGCCGATCGGCCCACGAATAGTCCTTGTACTGAAGGTCGAAATCGCAACTCGCCGGACTGGTCGCGCCGTGCAGGAACAGCACGATATTGTCGTCGGCGAAGCGCGTATTGCCTTCCTGCATCTTCTCGCGCACGAAAATCTTGATGCCGGGATCGAGGCCGTCGATCGTCGTGTCGGTCTTGACGATTTTAACGTTCTGCGCGGCGCTCGTGCCGGCCAGCGCCAGGACAATGGCAAGCGCGCATCCGAAAGACCATTTCATCGCGTCCCCCCTGTTTGTTCCCCGCGCATGATGCGCGATCTTCAATGGCGCAACAATCGGCGCGGCCGTTTATTCCCCTGCGCAACGCGCTGCACGGGGCCGCATCCTCCCCCTCCCGGCCTCTATCGCGGTGATGTAGCATTTTGGCAAAAGCCGCGCGCTCAACCGGTACGATGCGCAACAACGCAAATAAATTTACGCCAACGCAGGGAAACGCCATGAAGCTTTTCAAAGCTGCCGCCGCGCTCGCCGTCGTCCTGATGCCGCTGACCGCCTATGCCGCCGGCTATCCGGCGCCGAAGGAAGGCGAATGGGTCGCGCACAATTTCAAGTTCCACACCGGCGAAGTGCTCCCCGAAGTGCGCCTGCACTACACGACGGTCGGCGATCCAAGCGGCCAGCCGGTGCTCGTCCTGCACGGCAGCGGCGGCTCGGCGGCGAGAATGCTGACGCCTGCGTTCGCCGGAGAATTGTACGGCCCCGGCCAGCCGCTCGACGCGGCCAAATACTACATCATCATCCCGGACGCGCTCGGCCACGGTAAAAGCACGAAGCCGTCGGACGGACTCAAGGCAAAATTTCCGAAATACGATTACGTTGACATGGTCGAGGGCCAGCACCGGCTGCTTGCCGAGGGCCTCGGCATCAAGCATCTCCGCCTCATCATCGGCAATTCGATGGGCGGCATGCAGACATGGATATGGGGCGAGAAATATCCCGGTTACATGGACGCACTGGCGCCGATGGCGGCGCAACCGACCGCAATGGCCAGCCGCAACTGGATGCTGCGGCGGATGATGCTGGAAACGATCAGGCACGATCCCGACTACAAGAACGGCGATTACACCACGCAGCCGCGCTTCATGTCGGTCGCCATCACGTTCTTCGGCATCGCTACCAGCGGCGGCACGCTGAACTATCAGAACATCGCGCCGACCAATAAGCAGGCCGACGATTACGTCACCAAGCGCCTCGCCGCGCCGGTAAAGGCCGACGCCAACGATTTCATCTGGCAGTGGGCTTCGTCTGCCGACTACGATGCATCGCCTGACCTGGAGAAGATCAGGGCCACGGTGCTTGCGATCAATGCCGCGGACGACGAGCGCAATCCGCCGGAGACCGGCGTTCTGGAGCGCGCCATGAAGCACGTGAAGAACGGCCGCATTTACCTGATCCCGGCCAGCATCGACACGCGCGGCCACGGCACCACCGGCAATGCCAAATTTTACGCCAGGCAACTGGAAGAGCTGCTGGCGAGCGCGCCCAAGGGAATGTAGCGCGCCGGACGGCCGAACGAAGAGTCGCATCTTGTGCGATCTTTGGGCAGCCCCCTGTTTCAAAAACGGCCGTCACCTGCCAAGATGACGGCAACATTTACAAGAAACTGAATGGGAGGATTTGATGACCAGCTTCAAAACGACGGCACGCGCGCTCGCTTTCGCCGCGGCAACCGTCGCCTTCGCACCCGGTGCGGCATCCGCCGCGGATTATCCGGACCACGTCGTGCAACTCATCGTGCCGTTCGCCGCCGGCGGCGGCGTCGATACGGTCGGCCGCATTATTGCGCAAAAGCTCAGCGACGCGCTCGGCCAGCAGGTCATCGTCGTGAACAAGCCGGGTGCCGGCTCAATCATCGGCGTGCGCGATGCGTCGCACGCAAAACCTGACGGCTATACGCTGCTGATGCTGGTGACCGGCGCGAGCCTTCCGCCCAATACCGGTTACGACCTCGCCAAGGACTTCACGCCGGTCGGGCTGGTCGCGTCGGTGCCGATCGTCATCATGTCCAACCCCGCCGTGCCGGTGAAAAACATGGCGGACATTGCGGCGCTCGCCAAGAAGGAGCCCGGCAAGGTCACGATCGGTACGCCACCTTCGCCGACGCTCAATTATTTCGGCGCAGAGCAGTTCAAGGGCATGACCGGCACCGACCTGCTGGTCGTTACCTACAAGGGCACCGGGCCGCTGACCAACGATCTGCTCGGCGGCCATGTCATGATCGCGTTCAACACGCTGCCGCCTGCGATCGGCAACATCAATGTCGGCAAATTGCGCGCGCTGGCGGTGGCTGCCCCGCAACGCCTGTCGGCCATTCCGAACGTGCCGACGACCGCCGAGGCCGGCTTCAAGGATCTCAGCATCGTGCAGTATTACGGCATCGTTGCGCCGGCCGGTACGCCGCGCCCGATCGTCGATCGGCTCAACAAGGAGCTGCGCAAAATCCTGTCGGACAAGACCGTGGTGGATCGCATCGTTGCCGACGGCGGTGGCCCGATCGCCAGCACGCCGGAAGAATACGCCGCCAACATCAAGGACAACGAAGGACACTGGGCCGCGCTGATCAAGAAACTCGGCCTTAAGGTCAACTAGGGCCGTCGCATACCGTTGCCGTCGCCTGCACCGAGTTCGCCACGCATGAACGTGCGTGGCGTCTCCGTGCCGCAACGCTCACAGCGATAAGTTACCGTGTGGAAGTCGTTGGGGCCGGACTCAACGACCATGACATCCATTTGGGTTTTGCAACCGGGACATTGCACAATCGGAAACAGACGATTCTGCTCTGAATTTGTCACAGGCCCCCCGGCTCAAAAATCGCAAATAGCCTTCGCGTAACAAGGTTTCTTGCAACGGCGAAGGTCATTTTACCAAGGCAATTGTGTAAAAAATGAAGCGCCCGCACGTCTTAAGCGTGGCTCTCCGCAGCACATAGCGGCCTGGACCCACGCTTAATCCATTTGTTAGCTATCGGACACATCGTCCATATGCTATGTCATCTTGGAGCGCCCATGCGCTCGGGGATGAGAAACGCGATCGCGCTCCCGCCGACAGGCAGGAACTTATCGTGACACAGTCACCCAACCGGTTGCTTGCATTTTTGCCCCCGGACGTTTTTGCGGCCATTCACGCGCGTTCAAAAATCGTCGAGATGAAATCGGCGGATGTTCTCGCGGAAACCGGAAGCAAGGTAGAGCGCGTTTATTTTCCATATTCCGGAGTCATCTCTCTCGTCGTCGAATTGAAAGTCGGCGAGATGATCGAGACGGCGATGGTAGGCCATAACGGCGTATGGAATGCATCGGCGGCTCTTGACGGAAGAACGTCCTTCAATAAAGGGATCGTGCGGATCGCCGGGTCCGCAGCGGTGATAGACGTCGACGACCTTCGCGCGATCGCCGACCGGTTCACGCAACTCCGCTCGCTTCTCATTCGCCATGATCAGGTGTTGTTCGTGACGGCGCAGCAATCCGCTGCATGCAACGCCAGTCATTCGGTCGAAGCGCGCATGTGCCGCTGGCTTCTGCGGATGCGTGAACTCTCCAACGGCGACGACCTGATACTGACGCAGGAGTTTATCGCCCGGATGCTCGGTGTGCACCGGCCGAGCGTGTCGATCGTGGCCAACACGCTGCAAAAAGCAGGACTGATCAAATACAGCCGCGGCAATATCCGCCTCGTGGACGTGGACGGATTAAAGCGGGGTGCCTGCGAGTGCTATGCGACTGTCACCGGCTATTACGAGCGGATGCTTTCGTTCTAGCGGTTATTCCGATAGCAGCAGCGATGCGCGGACCTGACACGAAGTTGTCCGTTGCAGAAGAGCGCTCGCCTTCCGCGCCTGTTCATCGCCGCCTTTTCCTGCGCGCGCGGAGCGATGTCTTGCCGGATTTGGCTGCGCTCTGCTTGAGCGCCGCCTTCAGCATCACCGGCCTGCCGTGCTTCCTGAGCAGGTCGGCGAAGGCTTCGTCGGCCAGTTCCTGAAATGTCATCATCCGGTCCTGCCCCAGAAGTTTGAGCACCGGCCATGTTTCGTCGTCGATTTCGACCCGTTTTCCCGGCATCAAGCCACCTCGCCCGGTAGAACCGGCGCCGCGCCGCGATTGTTCCAGGGAACGCACTGGCCGCACGCGACGTTGGGCATGCGAAACGGGAGACAGTGGCTCATGTCCTTTCTGCACGAAGGCAAAGTCATTTCGTCAGACGAGTTGATCCCCGGCGACCCGCCGGATTGTCCGCGCTGCGGTACTGAAATGTGGCTGCTGGTGATCAGCAGGACCGCATCCGACGACGGCACCGACGGCTGCTTCACCTACGAATGCAAGAATTGTGGCGCCGTCACCGAGATCAACAAGCCCCACGTCGGGGCGTGACGGACGCAAAAACGATTTGCGCGCGCTGCGTTGCGTGCGCACGTCCGCATCGCGAAATTCGGCATTCAGCTTGACGTTTTCGACTTTGGCGGCTTCTACGTCTGCGCGGCCGCAGCGCGTTTATGAATAATCCGCGCGGGCGAAAAGCCCGCCCAACCCCGGAAGAAGTCAGACAGGCCTTTGTGCATTGATGCCGTTTACGCCGCTTGCCGGTTGACGGAATTTTCGGCCAGCGTCGTCAGCTTCTTGTCGGTGGCTTTTTCTTCGTCGAGATTCTGCTGCAGCAAGGCCGCGCAGTCATCGCGTCCGAGCTGCTTTGCCCATGCCACAAGGCTGCCGTAGCGGGTGATCTCGTAGTGCTCGACCGCTTGCGCGGCCGCAATCAAAGCGGCGTCGAGCACCTGCTTGTCATCGATCTCGCCGGCAATGTCGTCGGCCTCCTCAAGAATGCCGTCGATGGCCGGGCAATCGACTTCTTTCGCTTCCTTGCCGTGCATCTTGAACACCTGTTCCAGGCGCTTCACGTGGTTCTTGGTTTCCGCGAGATGCGTCTCGAAGCCCTGCTTGAGTGCGGCATTCTTCGTCTTCTCGATCATGTCGGGAAGCGCGTCGACGATCTGCTTTTCGGCGTAATAGATGTCGCGCAACGTATGGACGAAGAGATCGTCCATTTTCTTGATGTCCTTTGAGAAGAAACCCATGACAATTGTTCCCTTGCTGAGGTGATTTGGAGCGAGTTCTACTGCTGCCAACGTCACACCCCGATACCCGTTCCCCTGTTTCGCATGGGCCGTCGAAGGGGAATGTAAAGTGACATCGTCACGCGCGCGCGGCGACCACAGCGCTGAAACCTCGGGCTGAGTGACGCGTTCCCTCATCGGTTCCTTTATGAATTGGAGCGACCGATGCCGCTTAAAGTTCTTGCGTTCAATTGCACACTGAAATCCTCGCCGGCGCCGTCGTCGACCGATCGTCTGCTGACAGAGTTGCTCGACGCGCTTGCCGAGTACGGCGCACAGGGCGACATCGTTCGCGCCGCCGATTTCAACATCAGGCCCGGCGTCAGCAAGGATGAAGGCGACGGCGACGACTGGCCGAAGCTGCGTCAACGCGTGCTCGATGCGGATATTCTGGTGATCGGCTCCCCGATCTGGCTCGGCCAGCCATCGAGTATCGCCAAGCGCGTGCTCGAACGCATGGACGCCTTCCTCGACGAGAAAGACGACATGCAGCGCATGCCGACATACGGCAAAGTCGGCTTCGCTGTCGTCGTCGGCAATGAAGACGGCGCGCATCATGTGGCGGCGGAAATCTGCCAGGCGCTGGCGGAGGTCGGCTTCACCATCCCTGCCGGCGGCGTGACCTACTGGGTTGGCGAGGCGATGGGCAGCAGGGATTATATCGACCTGAAAGAGACGCCGAAGGCCGTTGCCGGATGGACGCCGGTGCTCGCCTCGAACGCGGCGCATCTTGCCGGGCTGCTCAAGCGCGAGAATTATCCCGGCCGCAAAGCCGACAAGTAACGGCTACCGCTTGCGCGCCTGCAGCTTTTCGAGGCGGGTCGCGAGCATTGTCAGCCAGGTGATGCAGAAGATATTTCCGACGCGCTTGCGATTTTTCATTTTCGCTTCAACCCACGCATCGTCGATACCGGCCTGCCACATCTCGTCGGTCAGCACGAAAAGAGCCCGGACGACCTGCTCGCCGTCGAGGCCTTCGCAGCGCGCAGCGATGCGCCGCCGCAGTGCCTTGACGAAGGCGCGCGTGTCTTTCGAGTGAGCGGACTCGTTGGCAAGGCGTGAAGCGGGCCGTCTCATGGGTGCTGTCTTGCGAGGGCGTCTCCTCACAACACGGGCGGCCCCGTCTTCGTTCCAGCCAACACGCGTTCCGCTTCGGCGTTCACTGCGTGCGGAAAGCGATCACGCCACGCAGACTGCGCTCACGCTCACGCACCGCATGATCGTCGTTTCCGGACTTGATGATCCAGCCCGATCCGGTGCTGCCGGTGATGATGCCGACATGGCTGCGCCAAACGACGATGGCGCCGACGGTTGGACCGCCGGCGGGCGAGCCGTACCGCGCCCAGTTGCGCGCAAGATTGAGCGCGCGGTCGGAGACGCCGAGATAGTGTCTCAGCCACCAGCCGCACCAGGAGCGCGGACGCGGATCGCCGCCGCGCACGATGCCGGACGTAACGGGAGGCGCGTAGGCAAATGCCGTGCGTGCGGCGCTGCTGGAAAATCCTGCACTGGCGGAAGATTGCGAAGCCGGCCCGCATCCGAGATGCGTGCATTCTATCTGGCCGGTATTTCTTGTGACGTGAACGTGCGTGCGGTGATGACGTGCGAAGGCTGGGGTCGCGATGGCGCAAGCAAGCGCGAACGC
>JBARCH010000331.1:0-3053 GCA_049793875.1 Pseudolabrys sp.
CAGACGAAATCGAGGCCGAATGCCGGCGCGCTCTCGCGCATTATCTGGGCGCCGGAAAAGAGGCGGCCACGCCGATTTCACCCGCAAAAGCCGCCGGTCGTGCCGGCCGGAGCAGGGGTAATTGACGCGCGGCGCGAACGGCGCGAGGAAGGCGCTTCGCAGGAGCGGACCATGAATATCGCAACCCCCATCGTCCTCGACCATCTGCCGCGCAGGAATTTCGGACTCTGGGAGTTTCCGGTTCTCCACGTCCGCGGCGGCACCTCGACCGGGCTCATCATCTGGGACCGCGCCGCTCCCAGACAGCTCGACTTGCGGGAAGAGTTGCTGCGCCATCTGATGGGCCTGCCGCTGGCCGGCTCGACCAGCGACAGCAAGCAGATCACCGGCCTCGGCCGCGGTTACGCCACCAGCGACAAGGTGTTCTTCGCCGACGTGACGCGCGAGGGCGGCCGGCCGCGCATCGTCTCGACGCTCGCGCAACTCGCGCCCGGCAAGGCGGCGGTCGACTGGAGCGTGAACTGCGGCAACATGTCGGCCGCGCTGCCTTATTGGGCCATCGACCAGCACTTCCTGCCGCGCGATCTCGACGGCCGCGGCGAAGTCGAGATCTACAACACCAACACGAAAACGACGATGACGGGCCGCATCGCGCTCGACGGCGAACGCTTCGCCGCCGCGCCGATCCCCGGCGTCGATGGCGAGTTTCCCGGCGTCGATCTGTTCCTCGCCAATCCGGCCGGCGCGAAAACCGGCAAGGCGCTGCCGACCGGTTCGGTGGCGGACCGTTTCGGCGATTACACGGTGTCCTGCGTCGACGTCGCGGTGCCGATGGTGATCGCGCGCGCATCCGAATTCGGCAAGACCGGCACGGAATCGGTGAAGGACCTGCGCGCCGACGAGACGTTCTTCACGGCGCTTCGCAAATTGTGGGTCGAGGCCGGGCTCAGGATGGGCCTCAAGAAGCGCGACGGCACGCCGATGAGCGCCGATGAACTCGCCAACAGCGAGACGGTGCCGAAAGTCTGCATCGTCGGCCCGCCCACCGGCAGCGGCCACATTTCGACCCGCTATTTCACGCCGCAGGAAGGCCACGCCACGATGGCCGTCACCGGCGGCTGCTGTCTTGCCGCCGCGTGCCTGATGCCCGGCACGGTTGCGCATGAGCTTGCGCGAAACCTGCCGGCGCTCGGTTCCGCGCCGACGGAAGTCCAGGTCGATATCGAAAATCCGGCCGGCATCCTGTCGGCAACCATCGAAGGCCGGCAGGCCGGCGGGGAAATCAGGATCGGCCGTGCCGCCTACAAGCGGTCGGCGCAGATTTTGCTGCGCGGTTATGTGCCGCTTTACCGCGCGTCGGCCGCGCTGCAGCAGGCGCTCGGCGACCTCGCGACCGCGCTGCCGTTGAAGTCCTGAAGGCTGCAAGAGAACAGCGGCAGTCTACGCTTCAAAGGCGCCGCCAACGCGCTTCACGACCGCAAGTCTGCCAGCCCGGACTTGCAGGCGACAAGCGCTGTCATGACGGCTAGATTCGGAGGCGACCCGTTTCGCCTCAGGAAAGCGCCGCAATGAACAAGCCCTTCACGCCGGACAGGACATTCGTCCTCGAAGAAGCAACGATCGACGAATTGCACGCCGCGATCAGGGCGGGCGAAACCACCTGCGTCGATGTCGTGCGGCATTATCTTGCGCGCGTGCGTGCGTTCAACGGCACGTCCAATCTGCTGGTGACGAAAGACGGCGCGGCGATCCCGGAAGCGAAAGGCTTTCCGCGGGCCGGCGCGCCGCTCGCGTTTCCCACCGAGACGGTGAAGGCATCGGACCTGCTGCCCGATCTCGACAAGTACAAAGGCCCGCCGCTCGAGTTCGGCCGCATGGAAGCGACCGCGTCCGATCCCGAGGTGCAGCAGCAATTCGGCATCACCGTCGGCAAGCCGAATGCCGGCCAGGTCAACGCGATCGCGACGCTCAATATCCGCGGCGAACGTTCGGTCACCTGCAAAGGCGACTTCGACCTGCACCCCTCGAAAGGCCCGCTGCCGAAAGGCGCACCGCCGGTCTGCGAATTTTTCCGTCAGCAGCCGGATGCGCTCGAACGTGCCGCCGAACTGGATGCGCAATACGGCCGCAATCCCGATCTCGACAAGATGCCGATGTACGGCGTTGTGTTCTCGTTCAAGGACCCGTTCGACACCGGCGACATGCGCTCGACCGGCGGTGGCGACGCGCATTACGACATCGATTTTCCCGCGCGCGATCATGTGCTGGTGGAGCAGTTGCGGCAGAAGGGCGCGATCATCTTCGCCAAGGCGGTGAACACCGAATACAACGGCCGGCCGGAAGATCCGGGCGGCTCTCACAAGCCCGACAAGGTGCTGCCGTCGACGCTCGGCTATCAGCGCAGCACCTGGGCCGGCAATCCGTCGAACCCGTATGACACCACGCGCGCGGCCTCGCTCGGCTCAAGCTCCGGCTCCGGCACGTCGGTTTCGACGAACATGGTCATGTGCAGCCTGGGCGAGGAAACGCGCGCCTCCTGCCGGGGGCCTGCCAACCACAACGCGGTGGCGCTCATTCTGCCGCACAAGGCGCTGCTCGGTTTCGACGGCGGCGCCATCGGCGCCGACATTCACGTCGACCGCACCGGCATTCTCGCGCGCGCGATTGAGGATTGCGCGAAGGTGCTCGATGCGCTGAAGGACCCAAAGGAAGGTTATTACGATCCGCGCGATCCGTTCACCACCGTGCCGCGTTCGTCGGTGCTTGAGTCTTATGCCGTGCACGCGCACGGTTCAGGCGCTGCCGGCGCGCTGAAAGGCCTGCGCATTGGCGTCATCCGCGAGTCGATGACGGTGCGGCCGGGCCACAAGAGCGACGAGCCGGTCACCACGGCGGCGGCAAAGGAAATCAAGGACATTCTCGGCGGCAAGCTCGGCGCAACGCTGGTCGAGTCATCCGACCCGCTCTGGAAGCGCGATCCCGACGTCGAGCAGATGACAGTCGATCACCGGGTGGCGCTGGCGCGGTTGTTGCCGGTGTTCATGCCCGACATC
>JBARCH010000332.1:0-9843 GCA_049793875.1 Pseudolabrys sp.
GCGCGTGCTGCGGCGCGGCGCCGAACTGCTCGAGTTTACCCCGGAAATCATGGCGTTTCTGAAGGAGCCGCGGCCGCTCATCATCGCCAAGGCCAATATCCGCTCGCGCGTGCATCGGCGCATCTACCTCGACTATATCGGCGTCAAGCGATTCAACGCCGCGGGAAACCTGATCGGCGAGTTCCGCATCGTCGGCCTGTTCACCTCGACCGCCTACACGCGTTCGGCGCACAGCATTCCGTATCTGCGCCGCAAGATCGCCGGCGTCGAAAAGCGCGCCGGCTTCGGCTCCGGCGGTCACTCAAGCAAGGCGCTGGCGAACGTACTCGAACACTATCCGCGCGACGAGTTGTTTCAGGTCGATGAGGAAACGCTCTACAATTTCGCGGTCGCGATTTTGCAGCTCGATGAGCGGCCGCGTGTGCGCGTGCTGGTGCGGCGCGACCGTTTCGATCGCTTTGCATCCGTGATGGTATTCGTGCCGCGCGAACGCTACGACAGCCACATTCGCGAACGCATCGGCGAGTATCTGGCGAGTGCGTTCGTTGGCCGCGTCTCAGCGTATTACCCGTTCTTCCCGGAAGAAGGCGCACTTGTGCGCGTGCACTTCATCATCGGGCGTGACGCTGGAAAAACCCCTCAGATCGATCGCCTTACGCTTGAAAAGGCGGTGACGGCGATCGTGCGCACCTGGAGCGACGATTTCGCCGACGCGCTCGCAGTGGTGAATCCGCCGGAACAGGCGGCGGCGCTGTTTGAGCGCTACAGCGATGCGCTCTCGGCCGGTTACCACGACGCTTATGCTCCCGCGGTTGCTGTCGCCGACATCCGCATGATCGAAAGCCTGTCGGAGCGAAATCCACTCGGTGTCGATTTCCATCATCGGGTGGAGGAGGACCAGGACACGGTCGGCCTCAAGATCTGGAGCCTGGAGCGTCCTCTGCCGCTGTCCGAGCGTGTTCCGGTCCTGGAAAACATGGGTTTCCGGGTGGTGGACGAGCGCACGTACCATATAGCGCCGAAGGCGCCGGGCGTCCGGGGCGTCTGGCTGCACGACATGTTGCTGGAGCGCAGCGGTGGCGGCACCATCGACCTCGACGGCGCCAAGGCGCGGCTCGAAAACGCCTTCGTGATGATCATGTGCGGGGTTGCCGAAAACGACGGCTACAACGCGCTGGTGCTTTCCGGCCGTCTGGTTTGGCGTGACGTTGCGCTCATTCGTGCGTTCTCGCGCTTCCTGCGGCAAATCCGCGTGCCGTATTCGCAGGATTACATGTGGACGACGCTGGTGAAGCACGCCGGCATCGCCGGTGAAATCGTCGCGCTGTTTCACGCGCGCTTCGATCCGCACAACGATCAGGGCCGCGCCGCGCGCGAAGCAACGATCGTCGAACGCATCGAGAATGCGCTGTCGGACGTCGAGAGCCTGGATGAGGACCGCATCCTGCGCCATTTCGTCAACGCTGTGCAGTCGGCGATCCGCACCAACTTCTATCAGGCCGGAGCGGATGGACAGCCGAAGGCGGAGATCGCCGTCAAGTTCGAGAGCAAGAAGCTCACCGACCTGCCGAAGCCGCGACCGCTTTATGAAATCTTCGTCTATTCGCCGCGCATCGAAGGCGTGCATATGCGCTTCGGCAAGGTGGCGCGCGGCGGCATTCGCTGGTCGGACCGGCCGCAGGACTTCCGCACCGAAATTCTCGGCCTTGTCAAAGCGCAGCAGGTCAAGAACGCGGTGATCGTGCCGGTCGGCGCCAAAGGCGGCTTCGTGCCGAAGCTGATTCCGAAGGGCGCGGCGCGCGACGTCGTGCAGGCGGAAGGCATCGCGACCTACAAACTGTTCATCTCGACGCTGCTCGACATCACCGACAACATCGCAACCGACGGCAAGATCGTCCCGCCGGAAAATGTCGTGCGTCACGAGGGCGACGACCCCTATCTCGTGGTCGCCGCCGACAAAGGCACGGCGACGTTCTCCGACACCGCCAATGAGCTTTCCGACGGGCATCATTACTGGCTCAGCGATGCTTTCGCGTCCGGCGGCTCGGCCGGTTACGATCACAAGGCGATGGGCATCACCGCGCGCGGCGCTTGGGAGTCGGTGAAGCGGCACTTCCGCGAGATGGATATCGATGTTGGCAAGACATCGTTCTCGGTCGCCGGCGTCGGCGATATGTCGGGCGACGTGTTCGGCAACGGCCTGATGCGCGAGAAGACGGCCCGTCTGCTCGCGGCGTTCGACCACCGCGACATATTCATCGATCCGGACCCGGATCCAGTGAGGAGCTTTGACGAGCGATCCCGCCTGTTCGCGCTGCCGCGCTCGAGCTGGCAGGATTATGACAAGTCGCTGATCTCGAAGGGCGGCGGCGTCTACCCGCGCTCGTCGAAGGAAATCCGGCTCAGCCCCGAAGCGCAGAAGCTCATCGGCGTCGGCGAGGCGGTGACGCCGCAGGCGCTGATGAAGGCGATCCTGCAGATGCCGGTCGACCTGCTGTTCTTCGGCGGCATCGGCACCTACATCCGCGCGTCGAGCGAAGGGGAGGAGGCGGCCGGCGACCGTGCCAACGACGCCATCCGTGTCACCGGCGCCGACGTCAGATGCAAGGTGATCGGCGAGGGCGCCAATCTCGGCATGACGCAGCGCGGCCGCATCGAGGCGGCGATGCGCGGCATTCGGCTCAACACCGACGCCATCGACAATTCCGCCGGCGTCAACACGTCGGACGTCGAGGTCAATATCAAGATCGCGCTCAGCACGCCGGTCCGCTCGGGCGAACTGACGCTGCACGGGCGCAATACGCTGCTCACCGAGATGACCGGCGAAGTCGCGCGGCTGGTGCTGCGCAACAATTATCTGCAATCGCTGGCGCTGTCGCTTGTGGAACGGCGCGGCCTGGAAGATTTCGGCTTCCAGCAGCGGCTGATGCAAATTCTGGAAATGCACGGCCATCTCGACCGCGCGGTGGAATTCCTGCCCGACGACATGGCGCTGGAGGATCGGCGCAAGCGCAAGGTGCCGTTGACGCGGCCGGAACTCGCGGTGCTGCTCGCTTACGCCAAGCTCACGCTTTACAGCGACCTGCTCGAAAGCGCGGTGCCGGACGATCCCTATCTCGGGCGCGAACTCGGCCGCTATTTCCCCAAGGAAATGTCGCAGCGTTATGCGCCCGCGCTGCACGCTCATCGCTTGCGTCGTGAGATCATCGCCACGCAGCTTGCCAATTCGATGATCAACCGCGGCGGCCCGACGCTGATCGTGCGTATCGCCGACCAGACCGGCGCAGCGCCCGACGCGATTGCCGCCGCGTTCTCGGCGGTACGCGACAGCTTCGGCATGCCGGCGCTTAACGACGAGATCAACACGCTCGACAACAAGATTCCCGGCAAGATGCAGTTGGGGCTTTATGCGGCCGTCGAAGACCTGCTGCTGGATCGGCTGGTGTGGTTCCTGCGCAATGTCGATCTCAAGCAGGGCCTTGCGAAAGTCATCGATCATTACCGCGCGGGCATTGCACAGGTTGCGACCGCGCTCGACACCGCGCTGTCGAAGGACGCGTTGATGGCGCGCGCGGCGCGCGAAGCCGAGCTCAAGAATGCCGGCGTGCCAAACGACCTGGCGCGGCGGCTCGCCAACCTGCCGGCGCTCAAGGCCGCGCCCGACATCGTGGCGGTGGCCGATCGCGCGCAGCGTCCGGTCGCCGAAGTGACCGAGACCTATTTCGCCAGCGAAGCCTTCTTCCAGCTCGACCGCGTCGCCGGCGCCGTTTCAAGCATTACGGTGGTGGATTATTTCGACCGGCTCGCGCTCGACCGGACGCTTGACTCGATCGGCGACGCCGAGCGGCGTCTTGCCGCAGCGATGGTCGGCAACGGCCATGCCGGGGCCGATGCGGTGGAGGCATGGGTCAAGCCGCGGCAGGCGGAAGTCGAACGTATTCGTGCGGCGATCCATGAGATCGCCGGTTCGGGCCTGACGCTGTCGAAGCTGTCGGTGGCGGCGAGCCTGCTGGGCGATCTGGCGCGGCAGTAATGGTACCTGACGCAGCTTTTTTTGCTGTCGTGGCCGGGACAAGCCCGGCCATGACGGCTTTGCGTTTGGTGTACCGGGTTTAATGCCTGAAATGTCTTGTCCCGGTGAACACCATCGCGACGTTATGCGCATCGGCGGCCGCGATCACTTCGTCATCGCGCATTGAGCCGCCGGGCTGGATAACCGCCGTGGCGCCCGCTTCGATCGCCACCAGCAAGCCGTCCGCAAATGGGAAAAACGCATCGGAGGCGACCACCGAGCCTTTGGTGAGCGGGGCTGCGAGTTTCGCTTCCTTCGCTGCGTCTTCCGCCTTGCGTGCGGCGATGCGCGCTGAGTCGACGCGGCTCATCTGCCCGGCGCCGATGCCGACGGTGGCGAGTCCCTTCGCGTAAACGATGGTGTTCGATTTCACGTGCTTGGCGATGCGGAAGGCAAAGCGCAGGTCGCGCAGCTCGGCGTCAGACGGTGCGCGCCTGGTGACAGTCTTGAGCGGCATGTCGTCGACCACCGCATTGTCGCGCGACTGAACGAGCAGCCCGCCGGCAACCGATTTCATCGTCAGGCCGGCCGTGCGCGGATCGGGCAATCCGCCCGCGAGCAGCAGACGCAAATTCTTTTTTGCGCCGACGATCTCGATCGCTTCGTCGCTCGCATCCGGCGCGATGATGACTTCGGTGAAGATCTCGGTGATGGCGCGCGCCGCTGCGGCGTCGAGCTTGCGGTTGACCGCGACGATGCCGCCATAGGCCGACGTCGGATCGCAGGCGAGCGCCTTGCGATAGGCGTCCGCCAGGCTTTCGCCTTCCGCGACGCCGCACGGGTTGGCGTGCTTGACGATAACGCAAGCGGCGGTGCGTTGCGGATCGAACTCGGCGACGCATTCGTAAGCTGCGTCCGTGTCGTTGATGTTGTTGTAGGAGAGCTGCTTGCCCTGCACCTGTTTCGCGCTGGCGACGCCGAAGCGCTCGCCGGGAGCGCGATAGAATGCCGCGCTCTGGTGCGGATTTTCGCCGTAACGCAGCGCCTCGATCAGTTTGCCGCCGAAGGCGCGGTATTCCGGCGCATCGTCGCGCAGCGCATTGGCGAACCAGTTTGAAATGGCGGCATCGTAAGCGGCGCTGCGCGCGAAAGCCTTGGCGGCGAGTTTCTGCCGCAGCTCGAACGTCGTCATGCCGCTGTGTTGCGCCAGTTCGGCAAGCACCGCGGCGTAATCTTCCGGCTCGACGACGACCGTGACATCGGCGTGATTCTTGGCCGCGCCGCGGATCATCGCCGGCCCGCCGACGTCGATGTTCTCGATGCAGTCGTCGTAGCCGGCGCCTTTCGCGACCGTCGCCTCGAACGGATAGAGATTCACCACCAGCAGGTCGATCGGCCGGATGCCGTGCTGCTCCATCGAGGCGGCGTGCTGCTTGTTGGCGCGGATCGCAAGCAGGCCGCCATGCACTTTCGGGTGCAGGGTTTTCACCCGGCCGTCCATCATTTCCGGAAAACCGGTCAGGTCGGCAACGTCGGTGACCGCAAGCCCAGCGTCCTTAAGCGCCTTGGCGGTGCCGCCGGTCGAGACCAGTTCGACGCCGTAATCGGCGAGCGCGCGGGCGAAATCGGCAAGCCCGGTCTTGTCCGACACCGACAGAAGGGCGCGGGTGATGCGGCGCGGGTGGCTGCTCATGTCAGCCCATATCCACCGACATCGAGGGCAATTTCAAGGTGTCGCCGCCCCGGATCGGGACGTGTTCACAGCGGTAATTCAGGTTCGTCGCCGGGCGCCCGCCTTTCGGCGGCTGCCTGCGCCGGCGGCGTGTAACGGAAGCTCCATTGCACGCTCGGCTGATGGCGGGCGTGGCCATAGACCACGATCTGCACCGTGCGGCGGGGGCCGTCCGACCCGGCGAGGAACACGCTCTCCTCGATCTCGACCGTGTCCTCGAAGGCGCTGAACGTCCACACGTTCCGGTCGGACAGCAGCAGGATCACGCCGTGACCATCCAGCAGCCGGCTTGCCTTTACGCCCGGATGCAGATGGAAGCGGATGGCAAACTCGTCCTGCGCGGTCTGCGGCAGCACATCGCCGCGCAGCGGCGCGAATGAATCCTCGCCCTCCAGCAGAAGGCCGTCATTGGAGAGCTTGAGCGCCCGGGTATGGATCACGCCGAAGTCGCGCGCATAACCGTCATGTGACGCGCGCAAGGCCTTGCCGTCCGCGAGGTCGTCGCGCGCGATGTGCACGTTGCGGGGGCCGCCGACGATAGGGACGCCGCCGAGCAGCCGCCGCGGCCACGGCGATTCGATAAATCGGCACGAAGACGTGTCATTGAGTGTCGCGGTCGAATGCGCGGCGGTCGCGCGCGCCACCTGCCGCCACGTTTCGCGATTGACCGCGGGGAGACCGCAATTCACGACGAGGCGGTGCGTGCGCCATGAGAGCTCGAACGAGAGGCATCCGGCATTCGCTTCCTGGCTGAGCGCGATCGGTGGCGGCCGGCCGGTGTCCATCAGCACGACGCTCTTGCCGGCGTCGATGCGCTGATAGCCGGAATGCGGCGCGTTCGATACCGGGGTGCCGCGCGCGTCGTCATAGGCGAGCACGGTCGCGAGCGCATCGACGGCGGTCGGCCCCATGCCGTTGAATTGGGCGAAATTGCCGTCGCCGTGCCGGAAGAAGCGCAGCATCGGCATCATCCGGTCGATGGCATTGTTGAGCGCGGCCGGCGGCGGAAGATTGCGGTGCGTGAACAATTGGCGCAGCGGCAAGAGGTCCAGCAGGATTTCGATCAGCGCGCCCGGATTGCGGCTGATGTGCCCGCCGTCGGGAAGGATCTGGCGGTTCAGTTCGTGGATCAGCTTTCGCGCGCTTGCCCGCAGCCAGCGCGACTGGTTTTGCATGCAGAGCGAAGCATATGTCAGCGCGATCGCCGTTTGCAGGCGCGGCAGGCCGTCGCGCGTTTCGCCACCCGCGCTGCGCAGGTAGCGCACCTGGCGCATCAGGCTGCGGATGAAGCGGCGGTAGAACCGCGCATCTGCGTCTTCAAGCACCAGAGGCGTCTGACAGAGCCAGTACAAAATGCGGCGCGATAGAATGTCGGCACGCCAGCCGATGGTGTTCCGGCCGCCTTGCAGCGTGATCCAGTCGTCCACCAGCGAGCGCGCGTTGGCGCGCGTGATCGGGGAATCGGCGGCGCGCAAGTGACGCAGCCAGTTGAAGCTGAGAAGCATCGAAGCCCACTCGTCCGACGGCGGCGTCATTTCGAATGGCGAGCGGCTGTCGGACATCACAACCTTGCCGGAAAAGGCAAAGCGTCCGGCGTAGATCTCGGTGGCACGCGTGGCGTCGGCGGTGCGCAGGTCCTGCGGCGCAATGACCAGACGGTCGGTCTTGCCGCGGCCGAAGCGCCAGCGCAGGAGCGAATGCGTCGTGAAACGGGCGGCAAGGTTGCTATAGGCGCGGCGCGCGATCAGCGTGCTCAATCTGGCTCGTTCTGCGAACGAAACCCGCATCATGTTGCGCCCGCCATCCCCCGGCGTGAGGGGCGATTCCCCCGCCTGGCCCACAAGATAGCGAACGGTCGGTGGAGAACCAATAGAACGTACCGCGGACCGCTATTGCCGCACTAAACGGGCAGCAAAGAAGCCGTCGAGACCACCCCAGCGCGGATCGGCGTCGGGCAATTGCGGCGGCAGGGTGCGCAAATCGCCTGCGCCGGTGATGAATTCGGCGTGGCCGCAGACTTCGCCGGCCGTCACCGGCTTGCGGATCACGCCCGGTTCGCGCGCCAGCAGGGCGTCGATCTGCTGTTCGGCTTCCTCCGGCTCGAGCGAGCATACGCAATAGACCATCGTGCCGCCGGGCTTGAGCAGCGACACCGCGCGATCGAGCAGCCGCCGTTGCATTCCGCTGAGTGCAACGATGTCGGCCTCGCTCTTGAGCCACGGCACATCGGGATGGCGGCGGATGGTGCCGGTCGACGAGCAGGGCGCATCGAGCAGAAGGGCGTCGAACGGCTCGGCCTGCCATTCGAGCACGTCGGTTGCGACAGATTCGGCGTCAAGGCCGAGGCGCGTGAGGTTCTCGCGCAGGCGCGTGAGCCGTTGCGCCGAGCGATCGACGGCCGTGACGCGCGCGCCGGCAAACGCCAGTTGCGCGGTTTTGCCGCCGGGCGCGGCGCAGAGATCGGCAACCGATTTGTCGCGGACATCTCCGAGCAGGCGCGCGGGCAGCGAAGCAGCCGCGTCCTGCACCCACCAGGCGCTTTCGGAAAATCCCGGCAGCAGCGAGATGGCGCCGTGGGCCAGCGTTCGCACGGTGCCGGTTGGCAGCACGCGGCCGCGCAGGCGCTCGGCCCAGGATTCAGCGTCCTGCTTGACCGTGAGGTCGAGCGCCGGTTCGTGACCGTTCGCGTCTGCGATCGCACGCGCGGTTTCCGCGCCGTAGTTTTTTTCCCAACGCGCGAGCAGCCAGTCCGGCGTGTCGCGCGGTGTGGGCTCTGTCGTGGTCGCGGTGCGGTTCTGCGTGATCCGGCGCAGCACCGCGTTGATGAGGCCGGCATAGCGCGCGGCGCGACGGTCGGCTTGTGCAAGCCGCACCGAAAGGTCGACTGCGGCGTGGTCCGGCACGTCGAGCCAGAGAATTTGTGCCGTGCCGATCAGCAAGATCGTTTCCGCACGCGGCGCATCGCTGGGAAAGCCGCGATCGAGTAACGCACCGACGCGGTGGCGCAACGTGCCGAGACGCCGCAGGACTGTCGCGACCAGGCGGCGTGTCAGTGCGCGGTCGCGGTCTTCCAGCGTCGCCAGCCCGGGGTGCGCGCTTTTCCCGGAAAGCTGTTCGTCGAGCGCCGTCCGCCGGCGCAGCACGCCGTCGATTATGTCCGCGGCGATGCGGCGGGCAGCGAGGCCAGGAACTTCCGGCTGGGGTGAGGTACGGGGACGCGCCATTGCCAAACCATGATGGTGAATTGTGTCGGGGTCGCGGGTGGAACGGCCGAAAGCCGAGTTTTCCCCGGCCTTTGGCCGATCCCGGGCGTTCTAGAATAAATTGCGTCGGACAGCAATACAACCAAAGATTGAGTTTGCCCGAATCGGTTGAGAGCGAATATATCAAGGACTATGTTCCTAGCACTCAGATCGTTTGCGATGCCGCAGCGCGGCGGGGCCTTGCTGCTTGCCGCTGCCGGCTTTGCCGCCGGATTGACCGCGGCAGTGGTGCTCGCGCCGTCCGGCGCCGGCAGCGGGATTGCGGCGAGCGAGCCTGTTATCGCGCCGCGTGCTGCGCCCATTGTCAGTCAGGCCGGTCACCCGGCCGAAGTCCTGCGCGTGCTCGATGGCGATACGTTCGAGGCGCGTGTGCATGTCTGGCCGGGCATGGAGATCACCACGCGCGTGCGCCTGCGCGGCATCGATGCCGCCGAATTGCATGCGCGCTGTGAAGACGAACGCACCAAAGCGCTCGCTGCGCGCGAGGCGCTGACAAGAATCCTGAACGAAGGCGCGGTCGGCATCACGCATGTCGGGCAGGACAAATACGGCGGCCGCGTCGATGCCGACGTGTCGACGGCGCGGACCCCGGATGTTTCCGCGGCGATGCTCGACGGCGGATTTGCGCGGCGCTACTCCGGCGGACGGCGCGGGAGTTGGTGCGGCTGAATAATGAAACGTCTCTCCGCCGCGTTACGCCTCGGCGCGACCGGAGAAGTTTACGGCAGCACCACGACCTGCGTGCCGAGCGGCACCTGCCGGTAAAGCTCCATGATGTCGTGGTTATACATGCGGATGCAGCCGTGCGAGACGAAGTGGCCGACCGAAGCCGGACT
>JBARCH010000333.1:0-20562 GCA_049793875.1 Pseudolabrys sp.
CGCCCGCATCGACGAGCTCGTCGCTGCCAAGGGAGCATAACTCCGGCGGACCTCGCATGCTCCTTGAGTATTTCCAGATGATCGACCGGGTCGTCGATCTTAATCTGACCGACCGTACGATTCGCAGCCAGGCGACTGTCCCTACCAAAAGCCCGATCTTCGAAGGACATTTTCCCGGCCATCCTTTGATGCCGGGGGTGCTGCTGATCGAGACCATGGCGCAAACGTGCGGCTGGCTCGTCGTGGCCGTGACCCATTTCGAACGGATGGCATTTCTGGCATCGGTCAAGGAAGCCAAGTTCCGCACATTCGTTACGCCCGGACAGGTTTTGGCGATTTCGGCACGCCTCGATCACGAGGGCTCCGGCTACGCCGTCGCAGAGGCCGAGATCAGTGCCGACGGCAAGCCCGTCTGTGACGCGGCCATTACGCTGCGTGTGCTCGATTTCCCCAACCCGGAAATGCGGCAAAAGATGCGGGAAACCGCCACGCGTATAGGACTACCCGCCGGGGCACTCGCCGATGGCTGAGGCCCTGCGTGAAGCCTGGATCACCGGAATTGGAATTGTCTCCAGCCTCGGCGAAGGGCCCGATGCGCATTGGCAAAAGCTGATGCTGGCACAGCCCGGTGCCGACACGACGACATTCGCGCCCTATGTCGTCCACCCGCTCGGGCCGCTCAATTTCGACAGCCAAATTCCGAAAAAGGGCGATCAGCGCCAGATGGAGCCGTGGCAGCGGATCGGCACCTTCGCCGCCGGCCTCGCGCTCGATTCCGCTGGCGTCAAAGGCAATACGGACATTCTTTCGCGCATGGACATGATCGTTGCCGCCGGCGGCGGCGAGCGCGACCTTGCCGTGGACAGCACCATCCTGCGCGGCCTTCCGCATGCCGATAATCCGGCCGCGTTTCTGAACGAACGGCTGATGAGCGACCTGCGCCCGACGCTGTTCCTGGCGCAGCTTTCCAATCTGCTTGCCGGCAACATTTCGATCGTGCACGGCGTCACCGGTTCGTCGCGCACATTCATGGGCGAGGAGTCGGCCGGCATCGATGCCGTCCGTATCGCGCTCGCGCGCATTGCCGCGGGTCAAAGCGACATCGCCCTGGTCGGCGGCGCGCACAATGGCGAGCGGCCCGATTTGCTGATGCTTTATGAATTCGCCGGACTCACGCTGAAGGACGGTTTCAAACCCGTTTGGGATCGCGGCGACAAGGGCGGTTTCGCGCTCGGCTCGCTTGGCGCATTTCTGGTTGTCGAGGCGCGCGAGCATGCACAGGCGCGCGGCGCAAAACCTTTTGCGCGGCTCTCCGCCGTCGTGTCGGATCGCTCCAATCGCCAGCCCGGCGCCGTCACCGGTACGCTCGGCGGCCTGTGGGACAAGATCGAGAGCAGGCTTTCGCCGGGACACTATGGCGTCCTGTCCGGCGCCACCGGTGCGCAGCCGATGACGGGCGAAGAGCGCGCGTTTTTAAGCGCCCTGCCCGGCCTTGCCGTCCGCGCGACCGGTTCCTACCTCGGGCATGGGTTGGAGCCGCAATTCCCGATGAACGTGGCGCTCGCTGCGGTCGCCCTCGGCCATGCTAGTCTGTTCCCGCCCTGTGACTCGTCGGGCCTTGAAAAGCCAATGGCCGGCGAATTGCAGCAGGTCGTCGTGACCGGCGTGGGACACTGGCGCGGCGAAGGTCTTGCGCTGGTCGAGCGTGCCGGCTGAAGGAGAATTGAATGTCATCGACGCGAGACAAAGCAGGCCGGCCCGTTGTCGCCGTGACCGGGTTGGGCGTGGTGACCTCACTTGGCGCCGGCAAGGCCGAGAACTGGCAAAAGCTCACCGCCGGCGAGTCCGGCATTCGCGCCATCACCCGCTTTCCCACTGACGGCCTGAAGACCCGCATCGCCGGCAGCGTCGATTTCGTTCCGCCGCAGCCCTGCTCGGCGGCCCTGTCGGAATACGTCGCCGATCTGGCCGCCGCCGAAGCCGTCAGTGAATCCGGCATCGGACCGCGTGGCGATTTCCCGGGTCCCTTGTTTCTCGCCGTGCCGCCGATCGAGATGGAATGGCCGCAGCGGCTGGAGCTCGCGAAAGAGTCGGGCGCAAACGACAGCGTCTCCTATTCCGACATGTTGCGCGTGAGTGACCGGTTCCCCGACTACCATCACAGGTTCCTTTTCGGCTCCGTCGCCGATCATCTCGCGCAGAAATTCGGCACCAAGGGTTCGCCCGTTTCGCTGTCGACGGCCTGCGCCTCCGGTGCGAGCGCAATCCAGCTTGGCATCGAAGCGATCCGCCGTGGCGAAACCGAAGCGGCCCTGTGTGTCGGAGCCGACGGTTCGGTCAATCCGGAATCGCTGATCCGATTCTCGCTGTTGTCGGCGTTGTCCACGCATAACGATCCGCCGCAGGGCGCCGCCAGACCGTTTGCCAAAAATCGCGACGGCTTCGTCATGGCGGAAGGAGCCGGCGCGCTGGTGCTGGAGAGCTACGACGCAGCGAAAGCGCGCGGCGCAAAGATCATCGGCATACTCGAAGGCTGCGGCGAAATGGCGGACTCCTTCCACCGCACGCGATCGAGCCCCAGCGGCAAGCCGATCATCGGTTGCATTGCCAATGCCCTCAAGGATGCCGGGATCGAGCCCGACGAAGTCGATTACATCAACGCGCACGGCACCGGCACGCCGGAAAACGACAAGATGGAATACCTTGGCGTTTCCACCGTGTTCGGCGAGCGCATCAAAAGCGTGCCGATCTCCTCCAACAAGTCGATGATCGGCCACACGCTCTCGGCGGCCGGGGCGATCGAGGCGGTTTTCACGCTGCTGACGCTGGCGCATCAGCGCATTCCGCCGACCATCAATTATGATTTTCCCGACCCGGGAATTCCGCTCGACGTCGTCCCGAACCAGCAGCGCGATGCCCGCATGCGGCACGCCATCTCCAACTCGTTCGGCTTCGGCGGCCAGAACGTGTCGCTGGTCATGGGCCTCGAGCCGGCCTGACCCGCCGTCTCGCCCCGAAAAACTCCATGCGCGCACTCACCCTTATCGGCGACCGCAAGCTTGAACTGGCCGACGTGGCTGATCCGCCGCCGCCCGGCGCCGGCGAAGTGCGCGTCCGGGTCAAGGCGGTGGCGCTCAACCACCTCGATGTCTGGGGCTTCCGCGGCATGGCCTTCGTCAAGCGCAAGCTTCCGCTTGTTGTGGGCGCGGAGGCTTCCGGCGAAATCGCGGCTGTCGGCTCCGGCGTGTCAAACCTCAAGATTGGCGACCGCGTGGTGATGTATGGCGGCCTTACTTGCGGCACATGTGCCGCGTGCCGCGAAGGCCGTGACAATCTGTGTGAGAACGTCGCCGGCATCATGGGCTTTCATGTCGATGGCTTTGCGCGCGACCTCATCAACATGCAGGCGCGCCTCGTCGTGCCGGTGCCGGAAGGCGTAAGCCTCCGCAACGCGGCTTGCGCGCCGATCGGATTTGCCACCGTCGAGCACATGCTGTTCGACAATGCGAAGCTCAAATCCGGCGAGACGATCCTGGTGCATGCCGGCGGTTCCGGCATCGGCACCGCCGCGATCAAGATGGCGAAGGCGATCGGCTGCACCATCATCACGACGGTTGGTGACGACGCCAAAGCCGAAAAGGCCAAGGCGCTCGGCGCCGATCATGTCATCAATTACAAGACCGAACGGTTCGAAGGCGCCGTCCGCAAGCTCACGAAGAAAAAAGGTGTCGATGTCGTGTTCGAGCACGTCGGTGGGGAAGGCTTCAACGCTTCCCTCTTTTGCCTCAAGCGCGGCGGCCGGCTCGTCACCTGCGGCTCGACGGCGGGACCGACCGTAACCATCAACCTGATGCAGCTCTTTCAGCAGCAATACAAGATTTTCGGCTCATTCGGCGCCTCGATGCGCAACATCCGCGATAGTCTCGACAAGATGGCGAACGGAATAACGCCGGCAATCGATACCGAAGTGGCGCTCGTCGACTTCGAGAGCGGGCTGGCACGCCTTGAAAGCCGTCAGGTCTTCGGCAAAGTAATCGTTCATTTCTGAAACTGGCCTGGATCGATGGAGAGCGCGATAAGGCGGATGCTCCGGCACCTGCGCCGCGGCGGCAAGCGCGCCGGCGACGCAATCGTTGGCGCGACCGTGCTTGGGCTGCTCAGGATAATCCGGCTCACCGATCCGGACATGATGGCCGATTTCGCCGCATGGATCATGCGAACGATCGGCCCGTTGTTGCCGGAAAACCGCACGGCGCGCGCCAATCTCACGGCCGCCTTCCCGGAAAAATCGCAAGCTGAAATCGGCAATATCCTGCGCGGCACATGGGACAATCTTGGCCGTGTCGGCATCGAATTCGCTCACCTCGACCGCATCTGGGATTACAACCCGTCGGCGCCGGACCCGCATGGACGCGTCGAGCTTTTGCCGGCCGACATCGAGCGTTTCCGGACGCTTCTGAACGACGGGAAGCCGGCACTGATCTTCGCCGCCCATCTCGCCAATTGGGAATTACCCGCCGTCTGCGCCGCCAACTATCAACTCGACAGCGCTGTGCTTTATCGGCGCCCCAATATCGCGCGGCTCAATCGCTGGATCACCGAGACCCGTGGCGCCAGCATGGGCGCGCTGATCGCAACGGGTCTCGACGCGCCGGTGAAGATTGCGGGTGCGCTCAAACGCGGCGCCCATGTCGGCATGCTGGTCGACCAATATTACGTGCGCGGCGTCGAGGTCGAATTCTTCGGGCGCCGCACGATGGCCAATCCGCTCCTCGCGCGCCTGGCGAGCCATTTCGACTGTCCCATTCACGGGACCCGCATCATTCGTTTGCCGGGTCATCGCTTCCGGGCCGAGATAACCGAGGCGATTGCACCCGCGCGCGACGCCGCCGGAAAAATCGATGTCGCCGCGACCACGCAAACCGTCATGTCGGTCGTCGAAGGATGGATTCGCGAGCATCCGGAACAGTGGCTGTGGCAACATCGGCGCTGGCGGCCTGAAGATCGCGCCGCATCAGTCAGTGGCCGGTCTTGATCCGTGTCCAGAGCCGGTTGACGATCCGCTGCGTCTTCGCATCGCGCGCATTGATCGTGTAAAGCTTCGCCATCATGGCAGCGTCGGGATAAACGCTTCGGTCGTCGAGCACTTCCTTCGACATGTATTTCTGGCTCGCGATATTTCCGTTGGCGTAGGAAACCATATCGCTGTTTTTTGCGGCAACTTCGGGCTTGAGCAGGAAGTTGATGAAGGCGTGCGCTTCGTCGACATGGGGGGCGTCGCTCGGGATGGCGAGATTGTCGAACCACATCTGTGCGCCCTCTTTCGGAATCACGTAACGGATGTCGACGCCGTTTTTCGCTTCCGCCGCCCGCTTCTGTGCCTGCTTGATGTCGCCGGACCACCCGACCACAAAACAGATCTCGCCGGTCGCCAGCGCGTTGAGGTATTCTGATGAATGGAATTTTCGGACAAGCGGCCGGATTTTCATCATCAGGTCGGCGGCCTGCTGAAGCTCCTTTGGATCGGTCGAAGCCGGATCAAGTCCCAGCTGATGCAGCGCCGCCGGCATGATGTCGTCGGATGAATCGAGCATGTGCACGCCGCATTCCTTGAACCTGGCTAGGTTCTCCGGCTTGAACACCATGTCCCAACTGTCGATCCTTGCATCGGGACCGAGCCGCTCACGCGCCGCCTTTACGTTGTAACCGATGCCGGTCGTACCCCACATATAATTGACGGCGTATTGATTGCCCGGATCGTAGAAAGCGAGGCGTCTGGCGATATCCGGCCAGACATTCACGAGATTGGGGAGCTTGCTCTTGTCGAGCTTCCGAAAAACACCGGCCTTGATCTGCCGCTCAAGAAAGTAAGCGGTCGGCACGACGACGTCGTAGCCCGACTTGCCGGCCAGCAGCTTGGCCTCAAGCGTGTCGTTGGAATCGAAGGTGTCGTATTGGACCTTGATGCCGGTCTCTTTTGTAAAGGCCGCCAGCACGTCGGGATCGATGTAGTCCGACCAGTTATAGACATTGACGACGCGTTCGGACGCCGGCTGCGCACCGGCCGTTGCGGCCAGGAACGTGCAGACGGCGCATACCAGCGCAAGACCAGCAAACCGGGCGCGGAAGCTCGTGGTCCTGGCCATGTTGAAGGCTGCGGTTGCCTGCTTCTAGCTTCCGCTTCGCGTCGGCAAACCCGCGGCTTTCCACGCGAGGATGCCGCCCGCGAGGTGGCACTTGTAGGGATAACCTTGATCCTGCGCCGCCAGAGACGCCGTCACCGAACGCCGGCCCGACCGGCAGGCGAACACGACCTCCCTGCCCGCGGGATCGGGGATCTGGCCCGGATCGAAGGCAGACAGCGGGACAATCACAGCTTCCGGATAACATTCGACGCAGGTTTCGTTCGGCTCGCGCACATCGACCAGAACCATGCGGCCTTCGGTGACCCCGCGCGCGACTTCCTCTGGCGTCAAATTCCGCACTTCGTCGGCGCGCTCCATGCCTTCCGCCATACCGCAACTCCATCCCAGGTTGGGATGTTTTTAGCCGGAATTGCGCGCCGCCGCACCGATTTTATTCGCAACCGTTTCAGCTAGATCGTCACCTGGGTGCCGACCTCGACGACCCGTCCTGTCGGAATCTGGAAATAGTCGGTCGCATCGTTGGCGGCGCGCGTGAGGATGATGAACAGACGGTCTTGCCAGCGCGGCATTCCCGACCGCGCCGCTGGCTTCAGCGAACGGCGCGACAGGAAGAATGAGGTCGACATGATGTCGAACTGCCAGCCATGCTTGCGCGCGATGGCAAGGGCCTTCGGTACGTTCGGCGTCTCCATGAAGCCGAAACGCAGCACCACAAGTGAAAATGTTTTTCCGACCGACTCGATGCGCACCCGTTCGGCAATATCGACTCGCGGCGTATCGGCCGTTTCGACCGTGAGGATGACGTTCTTCTCGTGCAATACCTTGTAGTGCTTGAGGCTGTGCAGGAGTGCAGTCGGCGCACTTTGCGGGTCACTGGTCAGAAATACCGCGGTGCCGGGGACCTGCTGCGGCGGATTTTTTTCGAGACTGGCGACGAGAGATTCCAATGGAGTCTCCTGCCGCCGCGTTTTTTCGTACAGGAGACGGCTGCCGCGCCGCCACGTGTACATCACCAGCATCAACAGAGCGCCGAGCGCGAGCGGCACGTAGCCACCCTCGATGACCTTGAGCATATTGGCCGTGAGAAACGTCAGGTCGATGAAAAGGAACGGCGCTATCAGTGCCGCGGCGCCTGCCATCGGCCATTGCCACACGCGCCAGATCACGACGAATGCCATCATGGCCGTGACCACCATCGTCCCGGTAACCGCGATGCCATAGGCAGAGGCAAGCGCGCTCGATGAACGGAACATGGCGACGAGAAACAAAATGCCGACGAGCAGCAGCATATTTACGCGCGGCATGAAAATTTGGCCGAACAGAGATTCCGATGTGTGACGGATTTCGAGCCGCGGCAACAAACCGAGCTGGATGGCCTGGCGGGTAAGCGAATAGGCGCCGGTAATGACTGCCTGGCTGGCAATGACCGTCGCGACCGTCGCCAGCACGACCATCGGCAGCAATGCCCATTTCGGATAGAGCAGGAAGAAGGGATTCTCGATCGCCTTCGGATTGGCGAGCACAAGCGCGCCCTGCCCCAGATAGTTCACGACCAGCGCGGGCAACGCCACAGCCAGCCATGCGGTTCTGATCGGCGCGCGACCGAAATGACCGAGATCGGCATAGAGCGCTTCCGATCCCGTTACGACGAGAAACACTGCGCCGAGCGTGAACAGACCGATGACGCCGTGGTGCGCGAGAAAAGTGATGCCGTAGATCGGATTGAAGGCCCAGATCACCCCCGGATTCTGTCCGATGTGCCAAAGTCCGCCGGCCGCACTGGCGGCAAACCACAGAACCATGATCGGTCCGAAGAAGGCGGCAACTTTCGCGGTGCCGCGCGATTGCACGGAAAAAAGCGCGATCAGGATCACAACGGTCAGCGGTACGATATATTGATCGAACGCCGGCGTCACGACCTTCAGACCCTCGACCGCCGAAAGAACTGAAAGCGCAGGCGTGATGATAGCGTCGCCGTAAAACAACGCGCCGCTGACGATGCCGAGCAGAATGATTCCGACTCCATGCCGGCCGATCGCGCGGTAAGCCAGAGCCATCAGTGCGAGTGTACCGCCCTCGCCCTTGTTGTCGGCGCGCAGCAAAATCAAAATATATTTGGCGGTGACGACGACGAACAGCGACCAGATGATCAGCGAGAGGATGCCGAGGACGACGGCCTCATTCACCGGGTTGTCCGGCCCGACCGCCGCCAGCATCGATTCACGGAACGCATAAAGCGTGCTGGTTCCGATGTCGCCGTACACGACGCCGATGCAACCGATCGTCAAACCCCAGAAGCCGGTCTTGGATGCGATGTCGCCGTTGTTCTCGACCGCAATCGCGCCCCCGTGGGGAGCGGCAATACCGGAGGTCATGGGATGCTGCCTAAGTTTGTTGCAGTGCAATATACGCAAGGGTCGGGCTTATAACACCGCAGCCGGCCAAGCGGCCCCGTCATTTCCGCAGGGGTCACATTTGCGACATGCAGAAGACGCAAACCCGATTTCTCAGAAAATTCCTTTTATTTCAAATGCTTGAATGGGGCGTTCGTCTAGACCGTCACCTGGGTGCCGACCTCCACCACCCGGCCGGTGGGTATCTGGAAGAAGTCGGTGGCATCGCTGGCGGACCGGGCCAAAGCGATGAAAAGGCGGTCCTGCCAGCGCGGCATGCCGGATTTCACTGCCGGCTTGAGCGCGCGGCGCGACAGGAAAAACGACGTCGACATGATGTCAAAGCTCCAGCCGTGCTTGCGCGCGATGGCGAGTGCCTTCGGCACGTTGGGCGTCTCCATGTAACCGAATTTGAGCGCGACCCTGCTGAAGTGCTTCGACAGCGGCGTGATGTGCACCCTCTCCTCTTCGCTCACGCGCGGCGTATCGGCGGTGATGATCGTGAGGATGACATTGTGCTCGTGCAGCACCTTGTTGTGCTTCAGGTTGTGAAGCAGCGCGGTCGGCGCGAATTCCGGATCACTGGTGAGGAACACCGCCGTGCCGGAGACGGTGTGTGGAGGTCTTTTTTCGAGATTTCGGAACAGCGTGTCGAGCGGCACTTCCGTCCGGCGCGTTTTATCGAACAGGAGACGCGTTCCGCGCCGCCACGTCAGGATCAAAAGAACCATCGAGGCGCCGAAAAGAATCGGAGCCCAGGCGCCCTCAAACAGCTTGAGGAAGTTGGCCGAGAAAAATGTGAGATCCACGACGACGAACGGAGCGATGAACAGTACCGTTTGCCACAGTTTCCACTTCCACAGCTTCCAGACCACAATGAACATCAACAGGCCGTCCACCACCATCGTGGTTGCGACGGCAATGCCATAAGCCGACGCAAGCGCGCTCGATGTATGAAACAGGCCAACCAGCAGCAGAACGCCGGCCAGCAAGGCCATGGTTACACGCGGAATGTAAATCTGCCCGACATGCGAGGCCGACGTGTGCAGGATCGCAAGCCGCGGCAGCATCCCAAGCCGGATCGCTTGATGGACCAGCGAATAAGCGCCCGTGATCACCGCCTGGCTCGCGATCACGGTCGCGGCCGTCGCCAGCACGATCATCGGCACCAGCAACGAGTCAGGCACAAGCCGGTAAAACGGATTTTCGATCGCGCTCGGGTCTGCGAGAACCTTGGCGCCCTGACCGAAATAATTCAGCAGCAGCGACGGCAGCACCAGGCATAACCACGCAACCTGAATCGGTTTGCGTCCGAAATGCCCGAGGTCGGCGTAGAGGGCTTCACCGCCGGTGACGCACAGGAATACGGCACCGAGCGTAACCAGACCGATCTCGCCGTGGTGATAAATGAATTCGATGCCGTACAGCGGGTTGATCGCCAGCAGCACATGGGGATCGTCGCGAATGTGCAGCACGCCGGCGACGGCGATCGACAGAAACCAGATCACCATGATCGGCCCGAACATCGCGGCGACTTTCGCCGTTCCGCGGCTTTGCGCGGCAAACAGCACAATGAGAATCACGACCGTCAGCGGAGCGACGTATTCGCTGAACGACGGACTCGCGAGCGTAAGCCCCTCGACGGCGGACAGCACCGAAATCGCCGGCGTAATCACCGAGTCGCCGAGAAACATCGACGCGCCAATGACGCCGACAATAAAGACGAATGCCGTCCGCCGCCCGAGCGCGCGGCTGGCAAGCGCCGTGAGCGATAATGTGCCGCCCTCTCCCTTGTTGTCGGCGCGCAACAGGATCAGCACATATTTGAATGTAACCGTGACGATCAAGGCCCACAGGATGAGGGACAACACGCCGAACACGGTCTCGCGTGTCACAATGCCGTTGACGCTGGTGGCTCTGGCCGCCTCGCGGAACGCATACAACGGACTGGTGCCGATATCGCCGTAGACAACCCCGACGCTGCCGATCGCCAACGCCAGAAAACTGGGCGGCGCTTGCTGTTGCTCAACCGCCACTTCGGCTGCAGCCGCCGTCTCGTTCGCGCCGTCGGTCATTGATGCTTTGCGGTCTCATGCCCAGGGAGATGGGATTGGCCGGGCTTATATCACCGTCACGCAGCGGAAAATACCGCAGTCTTTCCGCGGCAATTTGCCTAATTCCCTCGCGGGACCCGGCGCGAAGCTACGGCTTGAAATCCGGTGACAGCGGCGGCTCTTCCCGCATCAGCGTGATGGTGACCCGCCGGTTGGGCGCCATGGCCGGATCGTCCGGGAACAGGGGCTCGGTATCGGCCTTTCCTGCAACCATGTAGAAGTGCCCCGCCGGAACGCCTTCCGCGGCGAGAATCCCCCGGACGGCATTGGCACGATCAGCCGAAAGCTCCCAGGGACCGTAACCAGGCTTGGGCGGAACTTTGCTCGTCGAGGTATGGCCGGTGATCGATATCCGGTACGGCATCGCCTTGAGCGCAGGCGCAATCTTCTGAATGATCTTGCGGGTGCGCTCGTACGGCTCCTTGGCGCCATCGGCGAACATCGACCGCCCGTCCTGATCGACAATCTCGATATTGAGCCCCTGCTTGCTCTCCTCGATCATGATGTGTTTCGAGGCTTCCGTAATTTCGGGCATCTGCTGCAAGGCCTGACGCAGCGAGGCGGAGGCGAGCGCGAATTTGCTGTCCTCCTTGAAACGCGCGCCGTAAGTCCGGTTGTGGTCGTGCTCGTCTGGCGACGGCGTCGCCGAAGCCTCCTCCGGCGTAATGTTGGCGGCATTCTTCAATTTCGGACGCGTCGGAAGACCGAGCACTTCGATGATGCCCGAATAGCGGACGCGATCCTGCACGCCGAACGCATCACGCATCGATCCTGCGACCACCTGCAGCTTTTGTTGATCCTGGGTTGAGAACGCGACCAGCATGACGAAGAAGCTGACGAGCAGGCCCATCAGGTCGGCGAAGGTTACAAACCAGCCGTGACCGCCGCCGTGGGCTTCTTTGCGCTTACCCATTGAACGCTACTCCGACACGCAATCGGTTATGCCGGCGCGGCTTCAGGTTCGGCCTCTTCCTTGTCCGCTTCGCTATGGCGATGTTTCTCAGGCAAGTAAGCAAGCAGCATCTCGCGCACCAGCGTCGGACTCTTCGCCTCGCGGATCATCAGGATGCCGTCGATGATGAGCGTGCGGTTGATTTCCTCATCCACCAGCTTGAGGTGCAGCTTGTCGGCGATAGGCAGGCAGAACAGATTGGCCAGCGCCGCGCCGTAGAAAGTAGCAAGCAAGGCGCCGGCCATGAACGGTCCAAGCTTGGATGGATCGGTCATGTTGGCGAACATCTGCACCATGCCGATCAGCGTGCCGATCATGCCGAAAGCCGGCGCGCAATCGCCGACCGCGCGGTAGATCTTCTGGCCTTCGTCGAGATGGGTCAGGAAGTTGTCGCGGTCGCGCTCGAGATTGTCGCGGATGAAAGTGCCGTCGTAACCGTCGGCGACGAAGCGGACACCCTTGGCGAGATACGGGTCTTCGATCTCGACTTTTTCCAGACCCATGGGTCCCGACTTGCGGGCGATTTCCGCCAGGCCTGCAATCTCGTCGACCAGTTCGCGCTGCGTCATCCGCCGCATCGTAAAGGCGAATTTGGCGCCGAGCGGAAGCCCGTGAAAAATCGAGGAAAGAGGAAATCGGATAAGCGTCGCCGCGAAGGAGCCGCCGAAAATAACGATGAAGGCATGTTCGCTGACGAACATGTGCAGGTCGCCGCCCATCATGATCACAAGGCCGACGACGCCGACGCCGCACAACAGACCTAAACTGGTCGCGATATCCATAATTTACTCCACCGACGCAACGACTTCGGTGCGCCGAAACCGGCGGCACGCTGCTGACCCTAGACTGGCGCTGTTAAGAGGCGGTAAAGGCTAACTGATCGTGAAGGAAAAACTGGCCGCTGACGGGCCCAAAAACCGTGACCTGCCGGCGGAAAACTGCAAAAGTCGCCGCAAATAAGCCCCCAAAGCCCGTTTTTCCTTAAAAAACAACAGTCCAATCGGAGGATAAATCCATGCGTGAAATCGGCCATTTCATCGGCGGCAAAGAGGTGAAGGGCTCCTCCGGACGCTTCGGCGACGTGTTCAACCCAAATACCGGCGAGGTGCAGGCCAAGGTCGCCCTCGCCAGCAAGGCGGAAGTCGAAAAGACCATCGCCAACGCCGAAGCCGCGCAACACGGCTGGGCAGCCACCAACCCGCAGCGCCGCGCGCGCGTGATGTTCAAATTTCTGGAGCTTGTTCAAAAGGAATACGACGATCTTGCACGTCTGCTTTCGTCCGAGCACGGCAAGACCTTTGCCGATTCCAAGGGCGACATCCAACGCGGCCTTGAGGTCGTCGAGTTCGCCTGCGGTATCCCGCATTTAATGAAGGGCGAATATAGCCAGAGCGCCGGTACCGGCACCGACCTCTATTCGATGCGTCAGCCGCTCGGTGTCGTTGCCGGCATCACACCGTTCAATTTCCCGGCAATGATCCCGCTGTGGAAATGCGCGCCGGCGATTGCGTGCGGCAACGCCTTTATCCTCAAGCCGTCGGAACGCGATCCGGGCGTGCCGATGCGGCTCGCCGAGCTTTTCGTCAAAGCCGGCCTACCCGAAGGCATTCTCAACGTCATCAACGGCGACAAGGAATCCGTCGATGCGCTGCTCGTCGACCCGCGCGTAAAGGCGATCGGCTTTGTCGGATCTTCGGATATTGCCGAATATATCTACGCGACCGGCTGTGCGCACGGAAAGCGCGTGCAATGCTTCGGCGGCGCCAAGAACCATATGGTGGTCATGCCCGATGCGGATATGGATCAGGCAGTCGATGCCCTGATCGGCGCCGGTTATGGCTCCGCCGGCGAACGCTGCATGGCGATCTCGGTCGTCGTGCCGGTCGGCGAAAAGACAGCCGATATTCTGGTCAAGAAGCTCATTCCACGCATCGAGAGTCTCAAGATCGGCCCTTCGACCGACACGCAAGCCGATTACGGCCCGATGGTGACGCGTGCGCTGCTCAACAAGGTGAAGCAATACGTCGAAACCGGCGTGAAGGAAGGCGCCAAGCTCCTCGTCGATGGCCGCAATTTCAAATTGCAGGGCTACGAGAACGGAAACTTCATGGGCGGCTGCCTGTTCGATCACGTCAAGCCGGATATGAAAATCTACAAGGAAGAGATTTTCGGCCCCGTGCTTTCGGTCGTGCGCGCAAAGGACTACGAGGAAGCCGTGCGGTTGCCGTCCGACCATGAATACGGCAACGGCGTATCTATCTTCACCCGCGATGGCGATACTGCGCGCGACTTCACCGGCCGCGTCAATGTCGGAATGGTCGGCGTGAATTTCGCCATCCCCGTGCCGCTCTCCTATCACACCTTCGGCGGCTGGAAGCGTTCCGGCTTCGGCGACCTCAACCAGCATGGGCCGGATTCAATTCGCTTCTATACGAAGACCAAAACGGTCACCTCCCGCTGGCCGTCCGGCACGAAGGAAGGTGCCGAATTCGTCATCCCGACGATGAAGTGACGCGCCGGACGCATGACCATGCTCCGCACCGCAAGCATCATCGTCGCCACGCTCATGCTCGCCGGCTGTGCCGGCGGGCAGTTCACGCTTGGTGAAACAAAACCCGCAGTTCCCCCGGTGCCCAAGATCGACATGGCCGGGCGCTGGATGTTGGCTACGCCCAACGCGCCCGCCTGCGGCATGCGCTTTAACGGCGCGGCAGGTGCGCGCGAGGGCACCATCGCACCGGAAGGCGGCTGCCCGGGCAATTTCTTCACCAGCCGGCACTGGGCGTTTGAAAGCAACGAACTGGTCATCAGGGACCACAATAGCGAGCCGCTTGCCAACCTGACTTTTGAAAACGGAAAATTCGACGGCAAGGCGGCAACCGGCACGCCGGTCACGCTCAACCGCTAGCGTCATCCTCAAACCTCACGACACCATCATGGCCGAGTATCAGCTCCACTGTTTTGCGCAGTCCGGCAACTGCTATCGGGCAGCGCTCATGCTCAATCTGATCGGTGCGAACTGGGAGCCGGTGTGGGTCGATTTCTTTGCAAACGGCGCGACCCGCAAGTCTGACTACCGCGAGAACATCAACGAGATGGGCGAAGCCCCCGTGCTCGTGCATGGCGGCAAGCATCTTTCGCAGTCGGGCGTGATTCTCACCTACCTCGCCAACCGTTCGGGCAAATTCAAGCCGCAAGGCGAGGATGAAGAACTCGAAGCCCTGCGCTGGATCATCTTCGACAATCAGAAGGTCAACGGGTTTCTCGGCCCGTTTCGCTTCCTGCGCACGCTTGTAAAGCCGCCTGGAGATCCGGCGGTTCTTGCCTTCCTCAAGGGACGCATCGACGGCAATCTGGCCATCGTCAACAAGCGCCTTGCGTCACGGAAATTTCTGCTGGGTGAGCGGCCGACCATCGCCGACATCTCGCTCGCCGGTTATCTTTATTACCCGGCCGACGAATTCGGCTTCGACATTGCCAAGGATTATCCGGCGATTGCAGCCTGGTGCGAACGGATCAAGGCCCTGCCCGGCTGGAAGCATCCCTATGACTTGATGCCCGGCTATCCGCTTGGCACGCACTGACAGGCGAACTCTTGCCGAAACTTAATTGAGCCGCGTGGGACGATCGTCGTCGTTATCGTCCGACGGCGGCGCGTAATCCGGCGCCGGAGATTCACCTGCCGGCGCAACCGAGGCAGCAGCCGCTGCGGCTTTTCGCTCGTGATCGCGGTACGACATCCAGCCGAGCGGCAAGCAGATCAGATAAGCGAGTGTGCCGATGGTCAGCACCGCCCATGGATAGCTGATCAGCAGCGCGAAAAACAAAACCACCACCACGAAAACGGGCAATACGAATTCAGGCGGCACGCGCTTGCCGACACGTTTGCCCGAAAACACCGGCAAGCGCGAAACCATCAGCAGTGCGATGGCGAGCGTGTAGAAGAAAGTGAGCCACACGACGATGATCCCGTGCGGCGCTCCGAGGAAGGCGAGGTAAATCGGCAGCAGGACGGTGATGGCGCCGGCAGGCGCCGGGATTCCGGTAAAGAAATTCCCCGCCCACGCCGGGCGGTTCGGGTCGTCGATCATGACGTTGAAACGCGCGAGCCGAAGCGCGGCGCAGATCGCAAACACCAGGGCTGCGATCCAGCCCGCCGATTTGAGATCGTGCAGCCCCCAGAAATAGAGCACGAGCGCCGGCGCGACGCCGAAATTGACGAAGTCGGCAAGGCTGTCGAGTTCCGCACCGAAGCGTGAAGTCCCCTTGAGCATGCGCGCGACACGTCCGTCGACACCGTCGAGCAGCGCAGCGAATACGATCGCCGCGAGCGAGAGATCGAGTTTGTCCTCCACCGACAGGCGGATGGCCGTGAGACCGGCGCACAGCGCGAGCAATGTGATGAGGTTTGGCAGCAGCGTGCGGACCGGAATGGGCCGAAAGCGGCGGCGTTTTTCCGGCGAGCGAGTCGGGTCGAAGGGTGGAAATACCATGCCGGCAATATACGCTTTGGGCGCATTTCTCGCCACGGCGTCCCGGTCAAATACCCGTTGGTCGTTAACGACCTGTAGAAAGCAGCGGAAAAACGCGCTAACCGGCCCGGAAGCTGCGGGAATCCGACCCGCCCAGATCGGCGATGACGGTTTCCCCCGCCAGGGAAGTCTGCCCCACAGCGACCAGCGCAGCCGCTCCCTGCGGCAGATAGACATCGAGCCGGGAACCAAAACGAATCATCCCAAACCGCTCACCCGTAGCAAGGTCTTGCCCTTCACGCGCGAAGCTGACGATGCGCCGCGCCACCAGTCCCGCGATCTGCACCACCGCGATGCGGCTCGTGGCCGTGGCGATGACGAGGGAATTGCGCTCATTGTCCGCGCTCGCCTTGTCCAGGTCGGCGCTCAGGAATTTTCCCGGCCGATAAACGATCCGCTCGATGCGGCCGGCGACGGGGCTGCGGTTCACGTGACAATCGAAGACGCTCATGAAGATCGAGACACGCGTCATCGGCGTGTCTCCGAGGCCGAGCTCGGTCGGCGGCGCCACCATCGTGACCTGGCTCACGCGGCCATCGGCCGGTGAAACGACGAGCCCGTTGCGCACCGGCGTCACGCGCGGCGGGTCGCGGAAGAAATAGGCACACCACGCAGTCGCCAGTGTCCCAAGCCAGCCAAGCGGCGTCCACACCCAGAACAGGATCAGGCTGACGAGCGCGAAGGCCCCGATGAACGGGTAGCCCTCAGGCGTGATCGGCGCAAACTGGGAACGAATAGAGTTGACGATCGACATGCTTTACTCCGCCGCGTCGGCCGGGACATCGAGCGGCATGGATGCGGCCGCGGTGATCTCATCCTCGACCGGCGGCGGGTTGCGATTGGGAGCAGCCTCCATTTCGCCGGTGCGAGCGAGCTTCTCGCGCGCCTCTTCCGCTTCGCGTTGGCGATTCCACATGCTGGCATAAAGCCCGTTGCGCGCAAGCAGCGCATAATGCGTGCCGCGCTCGACGATCTCGCCCCGCTCCAGCACGATGATCTCGTCCGCGCCGACAATGGTCGAAAGGCGATGCGCGATCACCAGCGTGGTGCGATTGCGGGAGACCCGCTCGAGCGCGTCCTGGATTTCCTTTTCGGTATGGCTGTCGAGCGCCGAGGTCGCCTCGTCCAGCAGCAGAATCGGCGGCGCCTTCAGAATGGTGCGCGCGATCGCGACACGCTGTTTCTCGCCGCCGGATAATTTCAAGCCGCGCTCGCCGACCTCGGTCTCGTAGCCCTTCGGCGACATGCGGATGAAGTCGTCGATCTGTGCAAGTTGTGCAGCTTCCTCAACCTCTGCGTCGCTTGCTCCCCACCGCCCATATCGGATGTTGTAGCGGATGGTGTCGTTGAACAGCACGGTGTCCTGAGGAACCATGCCGATCGCTTCGCGCAAGGATTTTTGCGTCACCATGCTGATATCCTGACCGTCGATCAGGATCCGGCCCGCGGAGACGTCGTAGAAGCGATAGATCAGCCGCGACAGCGTCGATTTGCCGGCGCCGGACGGCCCGACAACCGCCACCGTCTTGCCTGCCGGCACTTCGAAGCTCAGGTCTTTCAGGATGCGCCGTTCCGGCTCATACGCGAACGCGACATTCTCGAAACGAATGGTACCGCTGGTAACGCGCAGAGCCTGCGCACCGGGCCTGTCAACGATTTCCGGCGGGCGGGCCAGCAGCGAGAACATAAGTTCGATATCCGTCACCGCCTGCTTGATCTCGCGATAGACCATGCCCATGAAATTCAGCGGCTGATAAAGCTGGATCATCATGGCATTGATCAGCACGAAATCGCCGACAGTATTGGCGCCGCGCTGAACGCCGAAGGCACAGAGCACCATCGCCGCCGCAAGCCCGACCGTGAAGATGAACGCCTGTCCCGCATTAAGCACCGCCAGCGAGGTATAGGCCTGCACGCTCGCATCCTCGTAGCGCGCCATCGAACGGTCGTAGCGGCTGGCCTCCCGCTCTTCCGCGCTGAAATACTTGACCGTCTCGTAATTGAGCAGCGAGTCGATCGCCTTGACGTTCGCATCGGTGTCGCTGTCGTTCATCTTGCGACGAATCGATATGCGCCACTCCGTCGCGTAGTACGTATAGAGCATGTAGACGGAGACGGTCACGAGAATGATCGCGACATAGCGCCAGTCGAATTGCCACATCAGCACGGCGACGATCAGTGCAAGTTCGACGACGGTCGGCACAAGCTGGACGATAACCAGCCGCACGATCGTTTCGATTGCGTTGCGGCCGCGCTCGAGCACGCGCGTCAGGCCGCCGGTTTTGCGCTCGAGATGAAAGCGCAACGACAGTTCGTGCATGTGCACGAAGGTGCGATAGGCCACCCGGCGCACGGCATTCATCGCCACCTTGGCAAACAGGCCGTCGCGCAATTGCGTGAGCGCAGCCATCAGGATGCGCATGCCGCCGTAAGCAACGGTCATCGCAACCGGCCCGGCGATCACCCAGACCATCCAATCGGATGCCGCGATCGGCGCGCTGCCGTGACCCGCGAGCGCATCCGTCGCCCATTTGAACGTGAACGGCACGGCGATGGTCGCGAGCTTGGCCGCGAGCAGCAGCACCAGCGTCCCCAGCACGCGCAATTTCAGATCGCGCCGCTCGGACGGCCAGATATAGGGCCAGAGATGGATCAGCGTCGTCAGCAGAGCCCCGCGGTCGACGGTGACGCGGGCATTGCCGTGCTCAGATCGGTGGTGGTGGTGGTCGGCCGTCATCAAGTGTCCGTCAGAGGCGGGTCGCGAGGACTCCGCCGGGCCACTCATATAGGCGCTTTCTCCCCGGTAATCACCTGCCAGACCCCCGCCCGGCCCGCCAATTCAGCGCCAAATTTACGAGCCGTAGCTTGACGCTGCCGCGGCGCATATGCACATGCATCAATATGACCGAAATCAGAAAGATTTGCGTTTATTGCGGTTCCGGCCCCGGCACCGATCCAGCCTTCGCAGCATCAGCCCGCACCTTCGGAAAAATCCTCGCCGAGAATCACGTCGGCCTCGTGTTCGGCGGCGGCGCCGCCGGCATCATGGGCGCCGTCGCCCAATCGGTGCTTGAGCATGGCGGCGAGGTAACCGGCATCATCCCGGAATTCCTGGTGGAGCGCGAGCACGCCTTGCGCGATGCCGACAACCTGATTGTCACGCGTAACCTGCACGAGCGCAAACAGAAGATGTTCGAGCTTGCGGATGCGTTCGTCGCGTTGCCTGGTGGCGTCGGCACGCTGGAAGAATTGGTCGAGCAATTGACCTGGGCACAGCTTGGCCGTCACAAGAAGCCGATCCTTATCGCGAACATTAAAAAATTCTGGCAACCGCTCTGCGCGTTGCTCGATCATATGACAAAGCTCGAATTCATCCGCAGCGGCCTCGAATTCAGCCTGCTGGTCGCGGACAAGGTCGAGGATATTCTGCCGAAGCTGCAGGCCGCCGTGTCAGTCACGCCGGCAGACGAGCGGGCGCAAAAAACAGCGGAAGTCAGTCAGCTCTAGGCATCGGCGCAAAAGCCGTCGCTTCCATGGGCTCGCCGCCAGCGTCACGCCGGGGCACCGGACTTCACCAACTTGTAAATGATCGAGTCCATCAACGCCTGGAATGAAGCGTCGATGATGTTGGACGAGACGCCGACAGTGGTCCAGCGTTCCCCATCGGCTCCTTCGCTCTCGATCAACACGCGCGTCACCGCCTCGGTGCCGCCGTTGAGAATGCGCACGCGGTAATCCGTAAGCGTCAGGTCCTCGATAAATTTCTGATATTTGCCGAGATCCTTGCGCAGCGCGACATCGAGTGCGTTGACCGGACCGTTGCCTTCCGCCGCCGAAATCATGCTTTCGTCGCCGACCTTCAGCTTTACAACCGCAAGCGTAACCGTGACGCGTTCGCCCTTCGCGTTCGTGCGTTGCTCGACATTGATATCGAACTGCGTCACATTGAAATAATTCGGCACCGTACCGAGCGTGCGTCGCGCCAGCAGTTCGAACGACGCATCGGCCGCTTCGTAGGCATAACCGATCGTTTCGCGCTCCTTGACGATGTCGAGCAGGCGACCGATGCGGGGATCGTCCTTGCTCACCTTGATGCCGATGCGATCCAGCTCAGCCAGAATGTTCGACTTCCCGGCCTGCTCCGACACCAGCAACTGCCGCTTGTTGCCGACCTTCTCCGGCGTGACATGCTCGTATGTCGCAGGGTCTTTCAGGATCGCCGAGGCATGGATGCCGGCCTTCGTGACGAATGCACTATCGCCGACGTAAGGCGCGTGCCGATCCGGCGCACGGTTCAGCAACTCATCGAGCGCGTGCGAAACATGCGCCAGCTTCCTGAGATTCTCGTCCGAAATGCCGATATCGAAACGGTCTGCGAATTCCGGCTTGAGCTTCAGCGTCGGAATGATCGACGCGAGATTGGCA
>JBARCH010000334.1:0-15118 GCA_049793875.1 Pseudolabrys sp.
GCTAAATAGAAGTCCGATAGCGAGGGTTAACGCGGGTTTAAAGAGTTTCCGCCACCCTGCGCATCGAAGACGAGGGTTCTAAGGCAATGTCGACGCGGCAGAACATCTGCGCGATCGGACGGGCGGCCGGATCGGTCGAGCCCGTTGCCACCCTCATTCTGGGCACGCTCCTTCTCCTTATCCGCCCCTGAGGGCCGGCTGGGCATTTGCGCCTGGGCACTCGGGGGAGACGGAAGAGCAACCCCATAGAGCGCCCTTAAGCGGCGCATTCGACGAGAAGGATGAAATCCAATGGCCACGCAAAAGCAGTCCGAAAAGGACCGCGTCGTCATCTTTGACACCACCTTGCGCGACGGCGAGCAGTGCCCGGGCGCAACCATGACGCACGAAGAGAAGCTCACGGTCGCCGAGCTGCTCGACGATATGGGCGTTGACATCATCGAGGCCGGCTTTCCGATTGCGTCGGACGGCGACTTTGCCGCCGTACACGAGATCGCCAAGCGCTCCAAGAACGCCGTCATCTGCGGCCTCTCGCGCGCGGCTGCGAAGGATATCGACCGTTGCGCCGAGGCGATCAAGCCGGCAAAGCGCCGCCGTATCCATACGTTCCTCTCAACTTCGCCTGTGCATATGAAATACAAGCTCCAGAAGGAGCCGCACGAGGTCTACGAGATGGTGATCGGGCAGGTCACCCGCGCGCGCAACCATACCGACGACGTCGAGTGGTCAAGCGAGGACGGTACCCGCACAGAGTTCGATTTCCTCTGCCGTTGCGTCGAGGCGGCGATCAACGCCGGCGCTACCACCATCAATATTCCCGACACCGTCGGCTACTCGACGCCGGAGGAATATTTCAACCTGTTCAAGATGGTGCGCGAGCGCGTGCCGAATTCAGACAAAGCGCGATTCTCGACGCACTGCCACAATGATCTCGGCATGGCGGTTGCGAATTCGCTCGCCGGAGTTATGGGTGGCGCGCGGCAGATTGAATGCACCATCAATGGGATCGGCGAGCGGGCAGGCAATGCCGCGCTCGAGGAAGTCGTAATGGCGATGCAGGTTCGCAACGACAAGTTTCCGTTCATGACCGGCATCGACGCGACCATGCTCACGCGCGCTTCGAAACTGGTTTCGGCGGCGACGTCGTTCCCGGTGCAATACAACAAGGCGATTGTCGGCCGTAACGCGTTCGCGCATGAGTCCGGCATCCACCAGGATGGCATGCTCAAGAATGCGCAGACCTACGAGATCATGACGCCGGAGTCGGTCGGCGTGAAACAGACTTCGCTGGTCATGGGCAAGCATTCCGGCCGCCACGCCTTCGTGCACAAGCTGGAAGAACTCGGCTACCAGTTGGCCGAAAACCAGCTCGAAGACGCTTTCGTACGCTTCAAGGCGCTCGCCGATCGCAAGAAGCAGATCTACGACGAAGACATCGAGGCGCTGGTCGATGAGGAAATCGCCACCGCGCACGATCGCAGCAAGGTGGTGTCTCTGACCGTGATCGCGGGTACGCAAGGCCCGCAGTCGGCGACGCTCACCCTGGATATCGAAGGTAAGCAATCCACGACGCAGGCATTTGGCAACGGTCCGGTGGATGCGACGTTCAAGGCGATCCGCGCGCTGTTGCCGCATGAGGCCAAGCTCGAGCTCTATCAGGTCCATGCAGTGACCGAAGGAACCGACGCGCAAGCGGAAGTTTCGGTGCGCCTGTCGGAAAACGGACGCTCGGTGACGTCACGCGGCGCCGATCCGGATACGCTGGTCGCTTCGGCGAAGGCTTACCTTGGTGCGTTGAACAAGCTCACCAGCCGGCGGCACAAGACGCCGGCGATCGAGCACCGGATTCATTCAACCGACGCCGGCTGAGTTCCGTCGCGCTGAGAATTGGAACTGCGTTACCGCGCTCACCACGAGCGCGGTAACGCTGATCGCATTTGGTTCCGGCGAAGGGCCAAAAATCACAATTCGTCCGCATTTTGTTCTTGGTAGCGGCGAATTCTCCCCGTACCGCGTCGCACAACGAACTCGAATGCGGGAACTCTTCCGAATGAGAATGACGATTGTTGCGGCCGCGGTTGCGGCGCTTGCTTTCCTTGTGCCTGTAACCAATTCCGCCCACGCCGCGGATTATTCGATGACGCGGGGAGCTGGCATCACCGAAGTCAACATCACTCGCATCAAAAACGTTCTGAACCTCACGCCATCGCAGCGGCCTTATTGGCCCGCGGTCGAATCCGCATTGCGTGACATCGCGCATCGCCAGGCACAGAGCGAGCCGTCCGGTTTCGTGCATCGGATCAGCCGCAGGGTCGTAACCATCGTTCTCAACAGCGCAGCCATACAGCGGCTGGCAACCGCCGCGCGCCCGCTGATCGTCGCTCTTAATGACGATCAGCGGCGCAACGCGCGCGCACTGGCGCAGGAAATGGGCCTCGGCCCCGTCGTCGCCGCGCTCAACTGAGGCACTCGGCACCGCCGGTAAAATCGAAAGCCTTTCGGGATGACGCGCCTGCGCGCGGCGCCTTTTTAGCCGCAGGGATGCCAACCCTTTGGCCCATTGACACTTCTTTCTCCCGTTGCAATCGTGCCACCCGAAATGTTCGGTGGGGGCGGTCCAGGGAGGAAAAAAATGAGAAAAAGCCTTTATTTGCTTGCGGCTGCGGCCTTTTTCGCTGCTGGTCCGGCACTCGCGCAAGAGACGGTTACGATCGGCTTCACGGCGTCGCAGACCGGCAAGCTCAACAACGACTCCACCTCGCAGTTGCGCGGTTTTGAGATGTGGCGCGACGACGTCAACGCGGCAGGTGGCATCAAGGCCGGCGGCAAGACCTACAAGGTGAAATTCGTCAGCTACGATGACGAGTCGCAAGGCACCCGCGTGCAGCAGCTCTACACGCGCTTGATCACGCAGGATAAGGCGCAATTCCTGTTCAGCCCGTATTCGTCGGGTCTGGTCGCCACCGCGGCGATCATTTCCGAGCAGTACGGCAAGGTGATGATGAGCATCGGCGGTGCCGAAGAGAAGACCTACAAGCTCGGCAACAAGAATCTGTTCCAGACCTACACCGGCGCCGGACACTACCTCGAGGGTGCGCTCGACGTACTCAAGAAGAAGAATCCGAAGGCCAAGATCGCATTCGTCTATGAAGACGACCCATTCTCGAAAGCAGTGGCGCAGGCGACGCGCGAACTTGCCAAGGAAGCCGGCTTCACCGTCGCGCTCGAGGAATCCTACAGCAGTTCGACGACCGACTTCGGTCCGATCATCAACAAGGTCATTTCTTCGGGCGCAGACGCGCTGCTGGGCGGTGGTCACTATGCCGATGGCTCGACGCTTGCGCGCCAGCTTCACGACCAGAAGGCCAAGCTGAAATGGGTTTCGCTGCTGGTCGCGCCGGACAGCCCCAATTTCTCAAAACTCGGTGAGTCCGCCGTCGGCGTTTCCGTGCCGTCACAGTGGGAGCCGCAGGTGACCTACAAGCCGGATTTCGGTCCGACACCGGCACAGTTCACCAAGGAATTCACTGACAAGTTCAAGATCGCTCCCGGCTACCATGCGGCGGGTGGTTATGGTGGTGCTCTCATTCTGCAGCACGCGATAGAGAAGGCGGGCTCGATCGATCCGAAGAAGGTCGCAGAAGAGCTCAACAAGACCGACGCGACCACGCTGTTCGGACAGACCAAATTCTCGACCGATCCGAAGAGCCACGGACTGCAGATCGCGCACAAGATGGTCATCGCGCAGTGGCAGATGAAGGATGGCAAGCTGGTCAAGGAAGTCATTTGGCCGGACAATGCCAAGACCGCAGAAGCCAAATATTGATTGATTGGGGAACGGGCCGTTACTGGCCCGTTCCCGTTACATCCAGGCCTCAGCAATGATCGGAATTCTTGCATCCGTCATAGACGGGGTGCTTGTCGGTGCCGTGTATGGTGTCGCTGCCATGGGTCTCACGCTCATTTGGGGCGTGATGAATGTCATCAATCTTTCCCATGGCGCAATTATCGTGCTCGGGATGTTCGTCGTTTATTTTCTGACGAACGCGACCGGTGTCAGCCCGTATTACGGCATCCCAATCGTGCTGGTCGTCGGCTTTGTCGCCGGCGTCGTCATCTACTGGATGTCGGTCAATCGCGTTATCGGCCGCCCGATCCTGATGAGTTTGCTGGCGACGTTTGCGCTCAACATGATCATTATCGGGCTGGCGACCGCAGCGTGGACGACCAGCCCCTACAATGTCCCGATTTCGTTACCCGGCATCACCATCCAGAATTACACATTTACCGGTACGCACATCATGGCGGCCGTTATCGCCGGTGCAACCGCAGGGCTGCTTTATTTATTCCTGCATTACACGAGGCCCGGCAAGGCGATCCGCGCGGTCGCCAGCAACCGCGAAGCTGCGGAACTCAACGGCATTCCGACGCGGCGGGTTCTGGCGATGGCTTTCGGTCTTGGTGTCGCACTCGCTTGCGTTTCGGGCGCGCTGATCTCGACGCTGTTTCCGTTCACGGTACTGTCAGGCGGGGCCTATCAGCTCAAGAGCTTCGTCGTCACAGTGCTGGGCGGTCTCGGCAATCCGGCAGGCGCGCTGCTCGGCGGCATTGCGCTCGGCATGGTGGAAGGCCTGGCGACGCCGTTCACACCGGTGAGCTGGACGCCGATCATCGAGTTCGTCCTGTTCGTGCTGACGTTGATGGCGTTCCCGCGCGGTATCTTCTCGTTCACGAGGCCCTGACCAGCCGTGTCGAATTCCGTTTCCCAGGAAGTCGCGAAAGCGGGGACCTTCAAGCCGCGTCGTGCGCTGGCCGAGGAACTTCTGCGGCATGCGCGGCGGCCATTTCCGTGGCTCATCGTCGTCTTCACCGTGATCGTCGGGGTCGCCCCGAACGTTCTGGATGACGTCAGTCTGCGCGAAAGTTTGCTGCTTGCAGCCGTCTACGTCACGCTCGCCAGCAATCTAAACCTGATGATCGGCTACGCCGGTTACGTGAACTTCGGCAACATCGTCTTTTTCGGCCTCGGCGGCTATATCGGCGTTTATCTTGCGACGACCTGGCACGTGAATCTCGTCCTGTCCGCGCTGATCGGAGGCGTAGGCGTCAGCGCATTGGCTTACCTGTTCGGCCTTGGAATTCTGCGTCTGCGCGGCGCCTTCTTCGCGCTCGCAACCATCGGCGTGAACGAGGCGATTCATGCGTTCGTCACCAATTTCGAGCCGTGGGGCGGCGCCACCGGCATTTACCTGTCGATGGACGCTTATGAGCCCCTAGGCGGCCCGATGAACGGCCTGTGGCTTTGCTATTACCTGATCGTCGTGGTGATGGGTTTGTCGCTGCTGCTCAGTTACGCGATCAAGACCTCGAAATTCGGCCTCGGCATTCTGGCGATCGGGCAAAACGAAGATGCCGCCGCGGTGCTCGGCGTGCCGACGCCGCGGTACAAGGCGATCATCTACAGCATTTCCGGATTTCTTCCCGCCGTCGCCGGCTGCCTTTATTTTTTCAAGAGCGGCATTATCGAGCCGAACGGCGCGTTTGATCTCACGACGTCGATCGAGGCGATCGTGATGCTGATGCTCGGTGGCGCCGGCACGGTCACGGGTCCGGTGATCGGTGCGTTCCTCTATGAAGAGTTGCGCAGTTTCCTGTTGTTCTCCGAGACCTTTTCGCACCTGCAGTTGGTGCTTGCGGGGGCTCTGCTGCTGGTCATCGTGCTGTTCGTGCCGGGCGGCTTGATGGGCTGGCTGTTTGCGCGCGTGCCGCGCTTGCGGAAGTGGCTGCAATGACCGCGCTTTTGCAGGCGATCAATCTGAGCCGACGTTTCGGCGGCGTGCAGGCCGTTTCCGAACTGACGTTCACCGTCAATCAGGGTGAAATTCTTGGGCTTATCGGCCCGAACGGGGCGGGCAAGTCCACAGTCTTCAACCTGCTCAACGGGGTGATCACGCCGGACGTTGGCCAGGTCGTCTTCGACGGTACCGATATCACCGGTATGGCGCCCTATGTTGTCGCGCGTCACGGCCTCGCGCGCGCGCATCAGATCATGCAGCCGTTGCTCGGCTTGAGTGTCCTGGAAAATTGCATGGTCGGCGCGTGCTTCGGCCGCGAAAACATGAACCTCGGCGATGCGCGAGAGGCCGCGCGTGAAGTCGCAGAATCGGTCGGGCTCGGTCCCCGGATCGACGCGCTTGCCGGCTCGCTGACGACCGGCGGCAAGAAGCGTCTCGAAATGGCGCGCGCCCTTTCGGCGCACCCCAAGCTGCTGCTGCTCGACGAAGTGCTGGCCGGTCTCAATCCGACCGAGATCGAGCACATGATCGAAACCATCCGTGGCATTCGCAAAAGTGGCGTTACGATCCTGATGATCGAGCACGTCATGCGCGCGATCATGAGCCTGTCGGATCGCATCGTCGTGATCAATCTCGGCCGGAGGCTCGCGGAAGGTTTGCCGCGCGAGATCGCGGAAAATCCGGACGTGATCAAGGCTTATCTTGGCGACTCCAAACTGCTCGCAGTGGCAGAGGAGAGTGCGTCGTGAGCGGGGTCGCAAACGATACGCTGCTGCTCGAAGTCGAGAATCTCGAAGCCGGTTACGACGAGGTGCAGGTCCTGTGGGGCGTTTCGCTCAAGGTGAAAGCCGGTACGGTAACCACGCTGGTCGGCGCCAACGGGGCCGGCAAGACGACGACCTTGCGCGCCATCACCGGTGCAATCCGGCCGATGGGCGGCCGCGTCACGTTTGGCGGCGAAGACGTCACGCGGCTTTCGACACATACGAAAGCGGCGCGAGGTCTGGTGCTGGTGCCGGAGGGGCGGCAGCTCTATGCCGAGATGAGCGTCGAGGAGAATCTCGAAATGGGTGCTTATCCCGTCCGCGCGCGCAAGCGCTACGCCGAACATCTCGACAAGGTCTATACGCTGTTTCCGCGGCTCAAGGAGCGGCGGAAACAGCGGGCCGGGACGTTTTCCGGCGGCGAGCAACAAATGCTCGCCATTGCGCGCGGGCTGATGTCCGACCCCAGGGTTCTCATCATCGACGAACTGTCGTTGGGTCTCGCGCCTGTCATCGTGCAGCAGCTCGTCGTCACGTTGAAGTCGCTCAAGGAAGAGGGCACGACGATTCTACTGGTCGAGCAAAACGTCCACCTTGCCCTGGCGTTCAGCGATTACGCTTACGTTATTGCCGAGGGGCGTTCCTTCACTGAAGGAACGTCGAGCGCCGTCGCCGCCAATCCGGAAGTTAGGCAGGCTTATCTCGGCCTGTAAGGAAATGACGACAAAGGCTTTTGGGCCTGGTTACGAAATTACTTTTCCGTTGAATCTCTTCCTGTGCGACGAACGTTAATGAACGTCGATACATCAACATTGCATCCAATTAATCTCTGACAAAACTTTAACTTGCTTGTCGGCACGTGCGCTCCACTATCGATGGCATCTGAAATGTCATTGGAGGTGGCCATGTGGAAATCAGTTCTTGCCGGTACGGCCGCGCTTGCGATCGCCGGGACTTCTCTCGCCTACGCGCAATTCCAGAACGGTTCGGATCATGTGCGGCATTGGCGGCCAAGCGCGGCCGACATGACGGCCTTCGGCGACGCGCGCATCGCCGCGCTTCACACTGGCCTGAAGCTGACGCCGGATCAGGAAAAGAATTGGCCGGCGGTTGAGACTGCGCTGCGCGATATGGCCAAGCAGCGTTCGGAACGTTTCGCCGCGCGTGCCAGCGCCGACAAGCCGAAAGATCCGGTCGCGCGCATGGCTACGCGTGCGACCATGATGACCGAGCGAGGTGCTTCGCTGAAGAAGCTCGCGGACGCCGAGGCGCCGCTCTATCAAAGCCTCGACGAAGCGCAGAAGCATCGTTTCACGATTCTCGCGCGGCTCGGCGGCCGCCACATGGGACACCATCGCGCACACTATGGTGCCGGTGCCTGGCATCATCATGGACCGCGCGGTGCAGATCAGGAGCCGCTGCCGCAATAAGGGAAGTGGCCGGTGGTAACGTGCTCTCCCTGACACGTGCCGCCGCCCCGAGCCGCCGGGTTCGCCCGGCGGCTTTTTCTTTATTTGCTTGCATTCTCGGTGGGGCCTGGCGGCTGGACATGCGAGGATCGCTTTGCTAGATCACGCACGCCTAACGGGGCGGTTGCCCCGCGGACGGCAATCCGGGCGCATAGCTCAGTTGGTAGAGCAGCTGACTCTTAATCAGCGGGTCCCAGGTTCGAGCCCTGGTGCGCCCACCAAACTTTTTAACAAGTTGGGTGTGACCCGTAATTTCATACGAAAACGAACTCAGCATTTATTCCGAAAAACTCGTAGGTTTCCTCGCTCTCGTGACAACGGGCCGAGAGGCTCGCGGACTCTCGCAGGTGGAGGCGGGGCGCCCGCAACGTTGTTCTTGATTAGTGTCCAGTCGCGATGGCGGCAATTTCGCCTGGATTGGATGGCGCATGATGTCCGCGCCACACGACATGAAGGTCCGGTCGCAGCAGAATCAGATCATATTGATAGACCTCTCGTGCCACACGATCGGGAATTTCGAGCACCGAGATTGGCGCGCCATAGGAGCGAATTGCGTTTTCCAGCGCAGCAGTATCAGCTTTCGTCCGGCCAAGCTTCAAGATGACGTAGCCTTCGGGTAAACGATCCTGCATTGCTGTGCCGTCGTCGAGCCAGATATGCGGCAGCCTTGCTCCCGGGAATGTCGTGGGTTGATATTCCCTGAACAGATGTTCGGGGCCGCCGGGAATATCGCAAATAATCGGGGAATCGACATAGCGATAGCCCAATTCCGCGCCAACCATTTCGTTGGATTTGCGCTGCTCGATGTCTGCCGTTTTAATCAGGATTTCGCGCGCCTGGCGGCCCTGCGGTGTGTCGTCGCCGATATCAGGACGCCAAAGGGCGCGCCATTTTCGGCGCCCGATCGCAGCATAACGGGAAGCGCCGATATTGCGATCGCCGACCTGCCGCCTTTCCAATTCATACGAATGCAACAGATTAGGGCCACCCCAGCCTTGTAACGTAGCTGCGAGCTTCCACGACAAATCGATCGCGTCGCCGACGCCGGAGTTCATGCCGAGGCCGCCCGTCGGAATGACCAGGTGCGCCGCGTCGCCGGCAATGAATACCCGCTGCTTCCGATAGGAATTGGCGAGCAGCAGGTTTTGACGCCAGGGGTTGCAGGACAGCATTTCATATTTGACCGGGATGCCGACGACCTTCTCGAACTGTGCCTTCATCTCTTCGTCAGTGTCGACCGTGGCATGCAGCGTCCAGTGGACGGTTGAGCCTTGCATGATGAGGAACGAGCCTTTGTCATCGGCGACGTGATAATGACGTCCTCGTCCTGGGCCATTGCCGATCGGAATCCTGTCGAATAATTCGTCGCAGCGATAAAGCGCCTGGCGGAACTGCAACAGGGGGCCTTCCCCGCGGAGGGAAATGCCGAGCTCCCCGCGCACCGAGCTTGCGCCCCCGTCGCAGCCGACAAGATAGCGTGCACGAATGCTTTCCGTGTTCCCGCTTGCGGGCTTTATTGCAGCGTTTACGCCCTCGGCATCTTGCTGGAGCGAGAGAAATTCGGTGCCGAACCGTACCGTAACATTGGGCGTTCCTTCTGCGATCGTCTTCAGAAGCGGCTCAAGCGTATATTGTGAGATCAACTGGTACGGCTCTAACGGAACGGTTCCGTCGTTGGTCGCACGAATGGTTGCGGTTGCCTCCGCGACCGAAGGGTAGGGCAGCCGCAGCAGCGGCGTCTGCGTCATCGTCAGGATGATGTAGACGTCCATCGGCACGTCGGCACGCAAGCCGGCAGCGCGGATCTGCGCCGACAGACCCATGCGCCGAAAAATTTCCATCGAGCGCGCATTGATGCGCTCCATTTTTGGCAGGAATGCCGGTTCGGGCTTCTGCTCGATCAGGATGCAGCGCACGCCGCGGCGCCCGAGATCAATCGCCAGGGTCAATCCGGTCGGGCCGGCGCCCACAATCAAGACGTCGGCGTCCATCACGCGTCCTCGGCCAAGGTCTTCAAACCGAACAGTCTTTCCGTATTCCGGAACAAGAGTCCCAGGTTGGACGCATCTGCCGCTTCCCCGTCATTGGCCTCATCGTCCATGATCGAACATTACTTCAGAGAAGACCATTTGGCGCGGCCAGCCAGCCTGTTGACATAATATGTAGACAGTATACATACGCATCTGGAAATGCTTCTCCGCATGCTTCCGCCCCAGGCGGCGAATGATGGGCAGTGTCCGGCGTCTCGCCCGTTTGCCGGCGTACCATGCAAACATTGCCAGCCATTGCCCGTATGACCTGTTTGACCGTCGTTCATAGCCGTGGCCGCCGGGCATGACATCCAGTCTGATGTCATCGCTCTATTCTTCAAATGACTGGATGACCAACGCCGTCGTTTTTGTCAGTTTATCGATTGCCTACATCATATTCGGCATCGCGGGCTTCGGGGCGGCGCTGATTTCCGCGCCGGTCATGGCTCACCGCATTCCGGTGGCCAGCGTTGTGCCCTTGCTTGCCCTTCTCGATTTGATAGCGGCGCTTACCAACGGCATTAAGCTGAAGGCCAAGATCGATATCCGCGAACTTATTTGGCTCGTTCCGCTCATGGTCGTCGGCAGCGTTGCCGGTATCATGCTTCTGATATCGCTGCCCGGTGGGCTCACGGCGGCGGCGCTCGGATTTTTTGCAGTTGGCTACGGAATATATGAGCTATTTCCCCGTCCCAATCAGGCGCTCATCGGCAGAATCTGGGTTGTGCCGTTCGGCCTCGCCGGCGGAGTGGTGAGCGGACTCTTTGGAAGTGGCGGATTTGTCTATGCGCTTTATCTCGGTCGGCGGCTCAACGACAAAGATACGATGCGCGCAACGCAGAGCGCGCTGATCGGGTTAAGCACGGCAACGCGAGCCGTGATATTTCTGGCCGCCGGCTCTTATAGTGACGTTCGCATGATTGAGATGGCGATTGCCGGGCTGCCGGCGCTTTTTCTCGGTCTTTACATCGGACACCGGATTTCGACGCGCCTGTCGCGGGCGCAATTCGTTCGTATTCTTTCCGTCGTGTCGATCGTTACCGGCAGCAGCCTCATTCTGCGATTTGCCCTGTAATAATATAGACGCGCGGCTTCCTGTTTGAGGGCCGCGATCATTGACGTCTGAACAGATGTTGAGAGCCTAGTACTGCCGCTTGAAATCGAGCGTCGGCGTAACGACGATCAAGGGCAGGGCGCACACGGCCAATACAAAAAATGCAAATCGAGGATGCCCAAACAAATCCCATACCGCCCCGCCCGCGATTGATCCGACCATGGCCAGCGCATAGCTGAGCGTGAACATCGCGGCAGCGACGCGCGCAACTTCCGACGGCTTGCTCAACAGTGGCGGCAGCATAAGTCCGGTCGCGAGCGTCGTACCGCTAAAAAATCCAAGCGTTCCTGCTGCCGCGATGGTCCAGATGCCTGCACTGGCTGAAAGCCAGGCCAGATTAAGCACGAGGCAAAGCCCGGCAGCGATATAGGGCCATCGGCGTCGTTCGACGCGGCTTGCGAACGCGAGCACGGCGAGAGAGCCCGGCAACTGCATGGCGTTGTAGGCAGAAAGTGCTTCGGTCACCAAATGCGGCTGTCCGATCGCGTTCAGATACGGCGGCAGAAATGCATTCGTGCCGAAATAGATACAGTTGTTGGCGCCGAAAATCAGTCCGATGCGCCAGACCAAACCGTAATCCATGCCCGACAGGAAACCCGCCGGTTTCTCGGCGGCCGAAAGGTGTTCCTCGCTTCGAGGAGCCGCGACAGCAAGAAAAAGCAGTGCCGCAAAGCTCGGGATCGACCAGAGCATGAGATCTAACTGCCAGCTCTTGGTCAGCGTTGGCATGATCAGCGTGAGCGTCATGGCGACCGGAAAAATGCAACCGGCAATAAGGCCATTGGAATACGTGGCGGTGCCCAGTCCAATGCGCGAGGGAAGCCATTGCCTGACCATCACCGGTAACGCAGGCTGTGCGACCGCGATGCCCATGCCCATTGCCGCTGTTGCGGCGAACAAGATTGCCGTCGTCGAAGAAAAACCGCGAAGCATGCTGCCGATCGCGGTAATCAATAAGCCGATCATCAATGTACGCAGCGCGCCAAACCGTCCGATAAGGGCCGAACCGGGAAGGGCCGCGAGCGCCAACAGAATCATCGGAATGCCCGACAGTTCTCCGATCTCGGTCCCGGACATGTTCAGGTCCGTTCGGATGAGCGGTATGACCGGCGGAATTGCGAGAATAGGCGCGCGGATTGCGACGCCAGCCAGCCATAACATCGAGAGGATGAGAAAGAATCGTCTTGACGGCACGCAAACACCCTTTGTCGACGACGGCATCACTTGTGATCGACCGCAGTGACTGGCGGTGTCAGAGAAAAGCGATGCAAGGGTATTAGATATGCCCGCGGCGATCTAGCTGTGCGGCCGACTGCGTTGCCTTTCCTCGTCAGCGCGAATTGAGTTCTCGCGGCTGCAGACGCTTCCACAACAGGCCGGTGTGCAATGCCGAAACAACATGGCCGGAGCGACGCAGCGCGGCTGGCGTGATCGGCATGCGATGATCATGACGGCCCTCCGGAAAGCTCAAGCAGGGCTTTTTATGCAAGCCGCCTGGCCGCTTGCATGACGTCTCCCGCTCGAAAAGCCTCCGGCAAACGATGCGACGAGTTTGGATGCGTCAGGCATTTCCCGTGCGAACCGCGACCGCTGAAAGAGAGGTTCGCGGATACGCCATTCGCGTACGGGAGCAGTCATCGGCCAAAATGCATACCAAACGGGTTATCCTCGCGTTGACAGCGTCGGTCTGGAGTGTATTCTGAATACAATTCATGTTTCATACTTCAGGCGGCGGGGCGACAGCGAAAAAGGGTTGCTGGAAACAAGGCCAAATCAAATCCGGCAGCTGTAAAGGCGTGGTCTGTGGAGGCCGCATTGGATCTGTTTTCTAATCTTCTTCTGGGATTTTCGGTTTCGTTACAGCCGGCCAATTTGCTTTTCTGCTTTGTCGGCGTCGTTCTCGGCGTCGTCATTGGCATCCTGCCGGGCCTGGGTTCGGCGGCAACGATCGCGTTGTTGCTGCCGATCACCTACTTCCTCGACACCACGACCGCGGTCATCATGCTGGCCGGCATCTGGTACGGGTCGATGTATGGCGGCTCGATCACGTCAATCCTTTTGCGCGTTCCTGGCGAATCCGCGTCCGTCATGGTCGCAATCGACGGCTATGAACTAACCAAGCAGGGCCGAGCCGGAGCCGCGCTCGGCATGTCGATGTTCAGCGCTTTCATCGCCGGGATGTTCGGCTTGCTCGGACTTGGCCTGGTTGCGCCGACGCTCGCGGAATTCGCGCTCGACTTCGGCCCTCCCGAGTATTTCGCGCTGACCTTGCTGGGCCTCACGCTGGTCAGTTATTTGGCGACGGATTCGATGTGGAAGGCGGTTGCCGTCACGTTGTTGGGATTATTGCTCGGCACGGTGGGTCTCGACCCTGTACGCAGTTCGGCGCGGTTCACATTCGGCACGCTCGATTTGCAATCCGGCATCGACCTGGTGCCGATGGTGATGGGCCTGTTTGGTATTTCCGAAGTCTTTCATCTCATTGAGACAAAAATATCCGGCGCGCCGGCGGAGCCCATTCCTGTCCCCAAGGGCTTCTTTGCCGTTTTTCCGACTCGTGAAGACTGGCGCAATGCGCGCCGGGCGATCGGGCAAGGCACGCTGGTAGGCTTTTTTGTTGGTCTGTTGCCGGGCGGCGGCGCAACCATTTCGTCATATGTGGCCTATGCCGTCGCGAAGCGCTGGGGCGCGGTCACTCAGAAATTCGGTCAGGGCGCGATTGCCGGGGTCGCTGCGCCGGAATCCGCTGCGAACGCCGCGACCTGCAGCGGCTTTATTCCGCTGCTGACGTTGGGCCTGCCGGACAACGTCGTGATGGCGTTGATCCTTGGCGCCTTCATGCTGCACGGCGTGACGCCGGGGCCGACGTTGATGATGCAGCATCCGCAGATATTCTGGGCGATCGTCACCAGCATGTTTATCGGCAACTGCATTCTCATCGTCACAATGCTTCCGATGATCGGGTTGCTGTCGAAAATCACGCTGATTCCAACCGGCATTCTTGTTCCGATCATTGTGCTGGCCTGCCTGGCCGGCGCATACGGCGTCAACAACAATCCGACCGACATCGTCACGATGACGATGTTCGGGATACTCGGCTACCTCATGACGAAATTCAGATTTCCACACGCGCCGATGGTTCTTGCCTTCGTGCTCGGTCCGATCATGGAAACGTCGTTGAGGCAATCGCTCATCATGTCCAGCGGAGATTTCCTCATATTTTGGAGCAGTCCAGTGGCAGCAGTACTCATGTCAGTTCTTGTTTTCATTGTCGGTGTGCCTGTGGTGCGCGGGCTGGTTTCTTTCTATCGTCGCCGCGCAGGGGAACGCTCGAAGGCCGCTTCGCTGATTGTGCCAGGCCTGGTTTTATTGGCGCTGCTCGCGCCGGTGGACGGCACGCATGCGCAGGATTATCCGACCAAGCCGGTTACCTTGATCGTGCCGTATCCGCCGGGCGGCCGCACAGATCTCTGCGGGCGTGCGGTAGCGCTATATCTCAAAAGTGAACTCGGTCAGCCGGTTGTTGTCGTCAACAAACCGGGTGCCGGCGGTGTGTTGGGTGCCAAAGAAGTCTCGGGTTCGGCGCCGGACGGCTACACACTCGGCATCTTCTCGACCGGCTTTTTGACGGCTCAGTACACCGTCCCGACACCGACGAATGCTGCCGACTATGAGATGGTCTCGATGATCAACATGGACCCGGCCGTCATCGCGGTTTCTGCAAGCCGCGGGTGGAAAACCCTCGGTGACTTTATCAGTTATGCGAAAAGCCATCCGGGGAAGCTGCGAGTCGGGATCGATCCTGGCAGTTCGGCGCAAATTTATGCCGCCGCGTTCGTCGAGAAAGCCAAGCTCGACGTCATTTTCGTGCCGTTTCGCGGTGGCGGCGAGCGTACCGTCTCGCTTGCCGGAAATCATATCGATGCGACGTTCGATATCCTTGCTC
>JBARCH010000335.1:0-3379 GCA_049793875.1 Pseudolabrys sp.
CGCTATCTGCCGGAATATCGCGCGCTGCGCGAAAAGGCCGGCGGGTTTCTCGATCTCTGCCTCAATCCGCAAATGGCGTCGGAAGTGACGCTGCAGCCGGTGAAGCGCTTCGGCTTCGATGCAGCGATTCTGTTTTCCGATATCCTGATCGTTCCGCTGGCGCTTGGCCGCAAGGTTGAATTTGTCGCTGGCGAGGGACCCAGGCTCGAGCCGTTGCCGGATTCGGCTGCGCTGAAAGATCTGCGCACGACGATCGACGAGAAAATTCCGGCACCGGTTTACGAGACCGTTCGCCGGGTGAAGTCCGCACTCGACGACAAAACGACCTTGCTCGGATTTTGCGGCGCGCCGTGGACGGTCGCGACGTACATGGTTGCGGGCGAGGCAACGCCCGATCAGGCGCCGGCGCGCCTTTTCGCCTATCGCGATCCTGAGGGTTTTGCCCGTCTGATCGATGTTTTGACGCAAGCCTCGATCACTTATCTCGTCGGCCAACTGAAGGCCGGTGCCGACGCGTTGCAGCTATTCGATACCTGGGCGGGCGTGCTGCCGGAAAACGAATTTGCGCGCTGGTGTATCGAACCGGCACGCCGCATCGTCAATGGCGTTCGTGCACAGGTGCCGGGCGCGAAGTTCATCGGATTTCCGCGCGGCGCCGGGTTGCTGCTGCCGCGCTATATGCTGGAGACCGGTGTCGATGCCGTCAGTCTCGACTGGACGGTCGATAAACGTTTTGCGCGTGACGTCATCCAGAGCCGCATTCCAGTGCAAGGCAACCTCGATCCGATCGTCCTGCGTGCCGGTGGCGCCGCACTCGATGCCGCGGTCGACGACGTGCTTGACGCCTTCGCCGGCAAGCCTTTCATCTTCAATCTCGGCCACGGCATTTTGCCCGACACGCCTATCGCGCATGTGGAGCAGATGCTGAAAAGAGTGAGAGGGTCGTAAGCAGCGATAACCCACAGCCCGTCATGCCCGCGCAGGCGGGCATCCAGGACGTGGTGACGCTTGCGATTTTTGCGAGGGCGGAGATTACTGGATCACCCGCTTTCGCGGGCGATGACAGCAACTGATCGGCCGGCACAAATGTACCTCTACGTGAAAGCTTTCCACATCATCTCGGTCATCGCCTGGATGGCCGGCATGCTCTATCTGCCGCGGCTGTTCGTTTATCACTGCGAGGCTGAGCCCGGCTCGAAGCAGTCCGAAACCTTCAAGATGATGGAGCGCCGGCTGCTCAAGGCCATTATCAACCCGGCAATGATCGCGACCTGGGTGTTCGGCCTGACAATGATCTGGCTGATGGGATGGGACGGTTTCCGTGCCTCCCATTGGCTGCACCTCAAGCTCGTGCTGGTGCTGGTGATGTCGGGCGTGCATGGTCATTTCGTCCGGCTGGTTAAGGATTTCGCCACCGACAGGAATCGGCATTCGCAGAAATTCTATCGGATCGTCAATGAGATACCGACTGTTCTCATGATCCTGATCGTGCTGTTGGCGGTGGTGAAGCCGTTCTAGGCGACCCACAGGCCCGCACAAAGCGCGCGAACGCCCTTGCTAAAAAGCGCATTTTTTCCTATGTAGGTGCGTCCCACCGAACGTAGGCGGATGCAAATCGCGTTCCGGTTCCGAACGTTCGGGCCGGCCGCAGCATCGGGTCCCCGGGCACTTTTTCCCAATCTCCCGCGTTACCCCAGACCTGCGATCCCTCTCTCTAAATCCCCCCGTGCGGTTTCTCCTTTTTTGAAAAGCGCCGGGCTCTCTCCACAGGACCACTACCCCCAATGCGGGAAATGAAACTCCAGGACCTCAAGTCCAAGACCCCGGCAGAACTCGTTGCGTTCGCCGAAGAAAACGGTGTCGAAAACGCCAGCACCATGCGCAAGCAGGAGCTGATGTTCGCGATCCTCAAGCAACTCGCCACGCAGGAAATCGACATCATCGGCGAAGGCGTCGTCGAAGTTCTCTCCGACGGCTTCGGATTCCTTCGCTCGCCGGAATCGAATTATCTTTCGGGGCCGGACGATATCTACGTCTCGCCGAGCCAGATCCGCCGCTTCGGCCTGCGCACCGGCGACACCGTCGACGGTCACATCCGTTCGCCGAAGGAAGGCGAGCGCTACTTCGCGCTTCTCAAGGTCAACACGCTCAATTTCGAAGACCCCGAGAAAGCCAAGCACAAGGTCAACTTCGACAACCTGACCCCGCTTTATCCCGACGAGCGGCTCAAGATGGAGCACGAGGATCCCACCAAGAAGGATCTCTCGCCGCGCGTCATCGATATCGTCGCCCCGATCGGCAAAGGCCAGCGCGCGCTCATCGTGTCGCCGCCGCGCACCGGCAAGACCGTGTTGCTGCAGAACATCGCGCACGCGATCACCTCCAATCACCCGGAAGTGTTTCTGATCGTGCTGCTGATCGACGAGCGGCCGGAAGAAGTCACCGACATGCAGCGCTCGGTACGGGGCGAGGTCGTCTCCTCGACCTTCGACGAGCCGGCTTCGCGTCACGTGCAGGTCGCCGAAATGGTGATCGAAAAGGCCAAGCGCCTGGTCGAGCATCAGCGCGACGTGGTGATCCTGCTCGACTCGATCACCCGTCTTGGCCGCGCCTACAACACCGTCGTCCCTTCCTCCGGCAAGGTCTTGACCGGCGGCGTCGACGCCAATGCGCTGCAACGTCCGAAACGCTTCTTCGGCGCCGCGCGCAACATCGAAGAGGGTGGCTCGCTCACCATCATCGCGACTGCGCTGATCGATACCGGCTCGCGCATGGACGAAGTGATTTTCGAAGAGTTCAAGGGCACCGGCAACTCGGAGCTCATCCTCGACCGCAAGGTGGCCGACAAGCGTACCTTCCCCGCGATCGACATCACGCGCTCCGGCACCCGCAAGGAAGAGCTGCTGGTGGAACCCGCCGTGCTCAAGAAGATGTACGTGCTTCGCCGCATCCTCAATCCGATGGGCACGATGGACGCCATCGACTTCCTGCTCGACAAGCTCCGCAATACCAAGACCAACGGCGAGTTCTTCGAGTCGATGAATACGTAAAGCCGCTCGGCGCGACACATCGGCGCGCCGGCGGCAACAGCCGGAAACCGTGATCAGGAGCGGGCTTGCCCCGGCCATAACAGGCCGGGAACGAAGCGCCGCCACGATCGCATCGGCGCCCGCTGGTGCCGCAAGGCCGCCTAGATGGGGCGGCGCGCCGGTGCGTGATCGCGCAACGCCGCGAGGGCGGTGTCATGCCGGCCGGCCTTGTTGTCGGCGAAGGTCGGATCGGGCATGCAGACCGCGTTCTTGTCGCCGCCGACTGCCTGCTGGCATTCGCTCAGGCTTGAAAAGCCGCATTTGACCTGGGAACCGGCCTTGTCGTGAAA
>JBARCH010000336.1:0-7181 GCA_049793875.1 Pseudolabrys sp.
CGTCAGCGCGTCGGCCTCGCCCGCGCGCTGGTGATGGAGCCGGAAGTCCTGCTGCTTGACGAGCCGTTCGGTGCGCTCGATGCCCAGACTCGCCTTGTGCTGCAGGAACAACTGGCGCGGCTGGTGGAGACCAGCGGAACGACCGCAATCCTCGTCACGCATTCGATCGAGGAGGCGATCCTGCTGGCCGATACGATCATTGTCATGACGGCCCGGCCCGGACGGGTCGCCGCTCGCATCGAGGTCGATCTGCCGCGCCCCCGCAGCATTGCGACCACGCGCGATCCGGGTTTCGCCGCCCTGTTTGACCGCATCTATGAATTGCTGCGCGACGAAGTGATGCGGGCGATGGTCAGCGACCGCAATGATTGAAAAAATAGAACCCGCCCCTGCCGTCGATCGCAGCGCGCCGGCAAAACGCCCGCACGTCGCGCGGCGTTCGTTGCTCGATAATCCGCGCTTTCTCGGCTGGGGTTCGATCGTTCTGGTGCTGCTGGTATGGGAATTGGTGGCGCGTCTTACCGGCGTCTCCGCGCTTTACCTGCCGCGCCCGTCGCAAATTATCGTCACGCTGATCGCGATGTTCGGAAGCGGCGGGCTTGCGATCGATCTCGGCGTCACGCTCTGGCGCATCTTTGCCGGTTTCGCCATTGCGCTGGTTGCCGGCACATTGCTGGGCTTGTGGATCGCGACATCGTTTCGCACGCGGGCGGTCGCGGACATGTTTATCGCCGCGCTTTATCCGCTGCCGAAAATAACGCTCATCCCGCTTCTGATCATCTGGCTCGGCACGGGCGGGCCGTTCATGCTGTCGATCAGTTTTCTCGGCGCAATCTTTCCGATCGTCATCAATACGGTCCTTGGCGTGAGCCAAAGCGATCCCGGTCTGGTGCTGGCCGCGCGCGACCTCGGCGCGACGCCGCGGCAGATCATGCGCCGCGTGCTGCTGCCGAGCGCGATCCCGTCGATCTTCGCCGGCATCCGGCTCGGTCTCGGTGTGTCGATCATTCTGGTGGTCGCCGCCGAAATGGTTGTCGGCAAGGTGGGACTCGGCGCGCGGTTGTATCTGGCGGGACAAATCCTCGAAACAGAACAGGTTTTTGCCGTGCTGATTGTCCTGGCCGTGCTGGGTATCATCGTCACCAAGGCGCAGGACGCCATCGATGCCTCGCTCGGCAACTGGCGCGTCGACTGATTTCGATTCATACGGAAAGGGAGCGTTTGCTATGACCGTGATGACCAAGCCGCAAAGCAGTTTCAAGCTCGAGGCCGTGCATCCCAAGCCGGAGGAGGCACACACGATGCCCTATGCCCCGGCGATCCACATCATCGGCGCTTGCGACCTGATGTTCGTTTCAGGCGCGACCGCTTCGCCGCTTTATCACAAGCATCCCCACGTCGATGAAGAGCATGTGCAGCCGCATGCGATCGAGGAACAGACCCGCCGCGCGATGGAATCGATCAAGTCGATCCTCGATATGAAGGGCGCGACCTGGCGCGACGTAGTGAAGATCACGAAGTATCTGACCGACTTCCGTGACGCCGATCAGATGCACGTGACCATGAACAAATATTTCGGCGACTGGCGTCCGGCGAGCACGACGGTCTGCATCAACCAGTTGTCGTCACCCGGCGCGCGCGTCGAACTCGACATGATCGTCGCGCTGCCGAAGGCGGCGCAATAAGCGCCGCCTACAGCATCGACGGAAGCACACGATCCGGCGGCTTGTGGCCGTCCATGAAAGTGCGGATGTTGATGATGACCTTCTCGCCCATGTCGACGCGGCCTTCGATGGTGGCCGAGCCCATGTGCGGCAACAGCACGACCTTGCCGGTACGCGCGAGCTTCACCAGCTTCGGATTGACCGCCGGCTCGCGCTCGAACACGTCGAGGCCGGCGCCGGCGATCTCGCCGGTTTCGATCAGCCGCGCCAGCGCGTTCTCGTCGATGACCTCGCCGCGCGACGTGTTGACGATGTAGGCCTCCGGCCGCATCAGCTTGAGCCGCCGCGCCGAGAGAAGATGGAACGTCGCCGGCGTGTGCGGGCAGTTCACCGACACGATGTCCATGCGCGCCAGCATCTGGTCCGGACTTTCCCAATACGTCGCGTCGAGTTCTTCCTCGATGCGCGCCGCGACCTTGCGGCGATTGTGATAGTGGATCTGCAGGCCGAAGGCGCGGGCGCGCCGCGCCACCGCCTGGCCGATGCGGCCCATGCCGATGATGCCGAGACGCTTGCCCCAGATGCGATGGCCGAGCATCCAGGTCGGCGACCAGCCGCGCCAGTCGCTGTCGGATGTGATGACGGTAGCGCCTTCGGTGAGCCGGCGCGGCACCGCGAGGATCAGCGCCATGGTCATGTCGGCGGTGTCCTCGGTCAACACGCCCGGCGTGTTGGTGACCGTGATGCCACGCGCCGCGGCGGTGGCGACGTCGATATTGTCCACGCCGTTGCCGAAATTGGCGATCAGCTTGAGCTGCTCGCCGGATTTGCTGAGCACCGAGGAGTCGATCCGGTCGGTCACGGTCGGCACCAGCACGTCGGCGGTTTTGGCCGCCTCGGCGAGTTGGCCCTGCGTCATCGGCTTGTCTTCGGTATTGAACCGCACGTCGAACAGTTCGCGCATGCGCAGTTCGACGCTGTCCGGCAGCTTGCGCGTGACGATGACGAGCGGCTTTTTGGTCTTTGGCATCTTCAAAGGCCTCGGTGCGGAGCAGCGCCCTGGATCGCCAGAGTATCGGCACTTTAGGCGGCCGATTTAGTTCTCTTTAACCGGGCTCACCGAAACTGTACGCGACCAGTTCCCACGCAAGTTCGGCCACAGTTCCCACCCTTCCTATCAGATGACCGTAACAAGAAAAAGCATCGCTCCCGTGTTCCGGCGGCTCGTCTGCGGGGTGCTGGCGGCTGCCGCCGCGGCAGTTTTTTCGCAATCGGGGTTTGCGGCGGTGGGCGACATCGCGACCGGGTCGGTCAGCGGGCTTCCGGTCCCGCGCTTCGTCAGCCTTAAGTCGGACCGGATCAACGTGCGCGCGGGTCCGAACCGCGATCAGGACGTTCGCTGGGTTTACACCCGCGTCGGCATGCCGGTCGAAATAACCGCCGAATTCGAAAACTGGCGGCGCATCCGCGACTGGGAAGGAGCGGAGGGCTGGGTCTATCATTCGCTGCTGTCGGGCAAGCGTACAGCGGTCGTCGTGCCGAAGCTCAACGCCGAGCTTGTGCCCTTATACGAGGATGCCGATGTCGAATCGGGCGTGACCGCCAAGCTGCAGGCCGGCGTTGTCGGCGCCATCAAATCCTGCACCGGCACCTGGTGTCATTTCAGCGGCAAGGATTTCGACGGCTGGATTCGCCAGGAGCGCCTGTGGGGCGCCTATCCGAACGAGAAGGTGGATTAAGTGGATTAAGGGCTCGCGCTGGCCCCTCATTTGTCATCGCCGGGCTTGTCCCGGCGATCCCGCTGAGGCTGGCACGTTGCGTCCATAAGGAAATGGCCGGGACACAGGTGTGCAAAGTACGCCGTTCTTCGAACGGCTATGCCCGGCCATGACAACGAAACGCTTATTGCTGTCAGCTCTTCCGGCGCAGGCGCACGACCACGTCGATGCGCGCGATTTCGAAGCCTTCGGGCGCAGCCGGGGCTTTGTCCATGATCACTTCGGCGCCCGGAATATCGAGCAATTCGTCTTCGCCTTCGACGAAGAAGTGATGATGCGCCGACACGTTGGTGTCGAAATAGGCCTTCGAACCGTCGACTGCGACCTGGCGCAGCAGGCCGACTTCAGTGAACTGGTGCAGCTTGTTGTAGATCGTCGCGAGCGACACCGGCACCTTGGCGCGGGTCGCCTCTTCGTAAAGCATCTCGGCCGTGAGGTGACGGTCGCCTTTGCCGAACAGAATCCAGCCGAGCGCCATGCGCTGACGGGTCGGACGCAATCCCACCTGGCGAAGCATGGCTTTGACGTCGTGCCACGGACAGCCCGTCATTTCCGAGTGCCCGGACGAGGCCGGCTGGGCGACACGCGCCTTTGCCTGCATCAAAACAGTGGTACGCAATTCTGCCATGGGTAATGCCTAAAACCGCCGGAAGCCGCGAGGTTCCGGCTGGACGTCTTTTTCAAATGAAACATATAGGTGGGGAGGGGTTGATGCAACTCCCTCGCAACTGCGGCCTTTTGCGCCTATGTCGCTGTTCGGCCAAAGGAACCAACCGGCGCGCGCGTCACGACCTTTGCCGCCTTGGCGCCGTATGTTAGGGATTTACTCATGGGAATAGAGCCAAGCCAGCCTGCCGGTACCAGCGCGCCTGTCGCGGACCGGCGTAACAGCTTCGGATACGAGGACCTGCTGGCCTGCGGCCGCGGCGAATTGTTCCCCGATGGCCCGCAACTTCCGCTGCCGCCGATGTTGATGTTCGACCGCATTTCCGAGATTTCGGAGGCCGGTGGCGAGCACGGCAAGGGCATGATCCGCGCCGAACTCGATATGAAGGCGGACCTCTGGTTCTTCCTCTGCCATTTCAAGGGCGACCCGGTGATGCCGGGATGTCTCGGCCTCGACGCGCTGTGGCAATTGGTCGGCTTCTTTCTCGGCTGGCTCGGTGCGCCCGGCAAAGGGCGCGCTCTCGGCCTCGGCGAATTGAAGTTTTCGGGACAGGTGTTGCCGAGCGTGAAGAAGGTCATCTACGGCATCGAGCTCAAGCGTGTCATGCGCTCGAAACTGGTGCTCGGCATTGCCGACGGCTGGCTGTCGGCGGACGGCAATATCATTTATCGCGCCAGCGACCTCAAAGTCGGGCTGTTCAAGCAGGACCAGATGCTCCAGCCCACCGGCGCGTGAGCGGCGGATTGTACGCGGTCCGCATCAACCCACGGGTCATGGACTTGCGGGATTGCATTGGCCGGCCCAAGTGTGGCCCAATCATCCAAGAAGCATTGCAACGGTAAAAGGTCGAACCGTATGAGGCGTGTGGTCGTCACCGGAATGGGCATCGTGTCGTCCATCGGCAACAACACCCAGGAAGTTCTGGCGAGCCTGCGCGAGGCCAAATCCGGCATCGTGCGCGCGGACGCTTACGCCGAGCTCGGTTTCCGTTGTCAGGTTCATGGCGCGCCGACGCTGGTGCCTGAGGAAACGGTCGACCGTCGTGCCATGCGGTTCCTCGGCCGCGGAGCGGCGTGGAATCACGTCGCGATGGAGCAGGCGATCCGCGATTCCGGCGTCGAGGAAAACGATATTTCCAACGAGCGCACCGGGATCGTCATGGGCTCGGGCGGCCCGTCGACGCGCACCATCGTCGAAGCCGCGTTGACCACCAAGGAAAAAGGCCCGAAGCGCGTCGGCCCGTTCGCGGTGCCGAAGGCGATGTCGTCGACTGCGTCCGCGACGCTCGCGACCTGGTTCAAGATCAAAGGCGTCAACTATTCGATTTCGTCCGCGTGTGCGACTTCCAATCATTGCATCGGCAACGCCGCCGAACTGATTCAGTGGGGCAAGCAGGACATGATCTTCGCCGGCGGCTGCGAGGATCTCGACTGGACCATGTCGGTTCTGTTCGATGCCATGGGCGCGATGTCGTCGAAATTCAACGACACGCCGCAAAAAGCGTCGCGCGCTTACGACAAGGACCGCGACGGGTTCGTCATTGCCGGCGGCGCGGGCGTGCTTGTTCTGGAAGAGCTTGAGCACGCCAAAGCGCGCGGCGCGAAAATCTATGCGGAAGTCTGCGGCTATGGCGCGACCTCCGACGGTTTCGACATGGTGGCGCCGTCGGGCGAAGGTGCGGCGCGCTGCATGAAGATGGCGCTGTCGACCGTGAATGCGCCGGTCGATTACATCAATCCGCATGCCACCGCGACGCCAGTCGGCGACCTGAAGGAAATCGAGGCAATCCGCACGGTGTTCGGCGACAAGTGCCCGCCGATTTCGGCGACCAAGTCGCTCACCGGCCATTCACTTGGCGCGGCCGGCGCGCAGGAAGCGATCTACTCGCTGCTGATGATGAACAACGGCTTCATCTGCGAAAGCGCCAACATCGAAAATCTCGATCCGGCCTTTGCCGACATGCCGATCGTGCGGGAGCGGCGCGACAACGCGAAGCTCGGCTGCGTGCTGTCGAATTCGTTCGGCTTCGGCGGCACCAACGCGTCGGTGGCGTTCAAGCATCTGGACGCATGAGCTTATTCGTCGCGATATTCTTCGCTGTCATGCCCCGCGAAGGCGGGGCATCCAGTATTCGCCGGCCTTGCCTTCTCGCGATGACAGGGGTTACTGGATCGTCCGCTTTCGCGGACGATGACAGGGTGTGGTGATCGTAATGCCGGGATTGATGGAAGGAAAGCGCGGGCTGGTGATGGGGGTCGCCAACGACCACTCGATCGCCTGGGGAATCGCGAAGACGCTGAGCGAGCATGGCGCAAAGCTCGCCTTCACCTATCAGGGCGATGCACTGGCCAAGCGCGTCAAGCCGCTTGCGGAATCTGCAGGCTCCTCGTTTATGCTGCCTTGCGACGTCGAGGACATAGCGTCGGTCGATGCCGTGTTTGCGGAGATCAAGAAGCAATGGGGCACGATGGATTTCCTCGTGCATGCCATCGCTTTCTCCGACAAGAACGAACTCAAGGGCCGCTACGCCGATTCCACGCGTGAAAACTTCATCCGCACCATGGTGATTTCCTGTTACGCCTTCACCGAAGCGGCGAAGCGTGCGGCCGCGCTGATGCCGAATGGCGGCTCGATGGTAACGCTGACCTATAATGGCGGCACGCGCGCCATGCCGAACTACAACGTGATGGGCGTGGCGAAGGCGGCGCTTGAAGCGTCCGTGCGCTATCTCGCGGTCGATTTCGGCGCGCAAAAGATCCGCGTCAACGCCATCTCCGCCGGGCCGATCCGCACGCTTGCCGGCGCCGGCATCACCGATGCGCGCTACATGTTCGCGTTCCAGCAGAAGCACTCGCCGCTCGGCCGCGGGGTGACGCTGGAAGAACTCGGCGGCGCCGGGCTTTATTTGATGTCCGACCTGTCCAGCGGCGTGACCGGCGAGGTGCATTTCGTCGATTCCGGCTACAACGTCATTGCCATGCCGCATCCGGAAGCGCTGAAGGCCGACGGCGGCAAGGTGGAGAATGGCGGGCAATGAATTTCGATGCGAATGATTCCATGCCGCTTTTGCAT
>JBARCH010000337.1:0-12816 GCA_049793875.1 Pseudolabrys sp.
ACGACGGCCCGCCTTACGCGAACGGCAACATTCACATCGGCACCGCGCTCAACAAGGTGCTCAAGGATGTGGTGTCGCGCAGCCAGCAGATGCTCGGCTTCGACAGCAATTACGTGCCGGGCTGGGACTGTCACGGCCTGCCGATCGAATGGAAGATCGAGGAAGAGAATTACCGCTCCAAAGGGAAGCCGAAGCCCGATCTGAAGGACCCGGCGGCGATGATCGCATTCCGTCAGGAATGCCGCGCCTACGCCGAGCGCTGGCTCAACGTGCAGCGCGAGGAATTCAAGCGCCTCGGCGTCGAAGGCGACTGGGCGCATCCCTACACGACGATGAGCTTTCCGGCCGAGGCGCAGATCGCGCGCGAACTGATGAAGTTCGCGGCGAACGGCACATTGTATCGCGGCTCGAAGCCGGTGATGTGGAGCGTGGTGGAGAAGACCGCGCTCGCGGAGGCGGAGGTCGAGTATGAGGATTACACTAGCGATACGGTGTGGGTGAAATTTCCGGTCGTCGTCGAAAGCCCGAACAGCCGAGTCTCACGAACGGGAAATGTTTCGCAACTGGGTGATGATGCTTATCTTGCCTCGGCATCGATTATCATTTGGACGACAACACCTTGGACGCTGCCGGGCAACCGCGCGATCGCATATTCTGCGAAGATATCTTATGGCCTCTATCGCGTGATCGCGGCGGCTGCAGGAAATTGGGCTCGGATCGGCGACACATATGTGCTCGCTGATAAATTGGCGGGCGACGTTTTCAAGGCCGCCAAAGTCGAAACCTACGAACGCCTTCGCAACGTAGAGGCGGACGACCTTAAAAGGATTGTTTGCCGACACCCACTTGCTGAGTTCGGTTATGAATTCGCCGTTCCCTTACTCGCCGGCGAGCACGTCACCGACGACACGGGTACGGGCTTCGTCCACACCGCGCCGGGTCATGGCCGCGAGGACTTCGAGGTCTGGACCGCCAATGCGCGTGCACTCGAACAGCGCGGCATCAATACCGCGATCCCCTATACCGTCGATGAGAACGGCGCGTTCACCGCGCAGGCGCCCGGTTTCACCGGCAAGCGCGTCATCAACGACAAGGGTGAGAAGGGCGACGCCAACGAGGCGGTGATCAAGACGCTGATCGACGCGCACATGCTCATCGCGCGCGGCCGCCTCAAGCACCAGTATCCGCACTCGTGGCGCTCTAAGAAGCCGGTCATCTTCCGCAACACGCCGCAGTGGTTCATTGCGATGGACAAGGACATCGACCGCGGCAACGACACGTTGCGCGATCGCGCGCTCAAGGCGATCAAGGCCACGCAATGGGTGCCGCCGCAGGGCGAGAACCGCATCAACGGCATGGTCAATACCAAGCCGGATTGGGTGATCTCGCGTCAGCGCGCCTGGGGCGTGCCGATCGCCGTCTTCATCAAGGAGAAAGCCGACGGCTCCGTCGACATCCTGCAAGACCCGGAAGTCGAGTTGCGCATAATCGAGGCCTTCGAGATTGAGGGCGCCGACGCCTGGTACAAGCCGGGCGCCTCTCAACGCTTTCTCGGCAAGCGTGGCAATGAAGGCTGGCAGAAGGTCGACGACATTCTCGACGTCTGGTTTGATTCGGGCTCGACTCACGCTTTCGTTCTAGAAGATCCGAAGCGCTTCCCGGCGTTCGCCGGCATCAGGCGGAAATCGGATGGCGGGCCGGATACGGTGATGTATCTGGAAGGTTCCGACCAGCATCGCGGCTGGTTTCAATCGTCGCTGCTCGAAAGCTGCGGCACGCGTGGCCGCGCCCCCTTCGATATCGTGCTGACGCACGGCTTCGTGCTGGCCGAGGACGGCCGCAAGATGTCGAAGTCGCTCGGCAACGTGGTCGCGCCGCAGGACGTCATTCGGCAATCCGGCGCCGACATTCTGCGCATGTGGGTCTGCGCATCGGACTACGCCGACGACCTGCGCATCGGCCAGGAAATTCTCAAGACCACGGTCGAGACCTACCGCAAGCTTCGCAACACCGTGCGCTGGATGCTCGGCAGCCTCGCGCATTTCCACGAGGAGGACCGCGTCGCGCGAGCTGCGATGCCGGAACTCGAGCGGCTGATGCTGCATCGCCTCGCCGAACTCGATGACCTGGTCCGGCAAGCCTACAAGGAATTCGATTACAAGCGCATCTTCGCCGCACTGAGCAGCTTCATGACGTCCGACCTTTCGGCGTTTTATTTTGACGTCCGCAAGGACACGCTCTATTGCGACCCGATCTCCTCGCAAAAGCGCAAAGCCTGCCTCACCGTGCTGGATCATCTGTTCCGGTGTACGGTGACGTGGCTTGCGCCGATGCTTTGCTTCACGGCGGAGGAATCATGGACCTCGCGCTACGGAACGGATGCCGAGTCCGTGCATCTCGAATTGTTTCCCGAGGTCCCGATCGTGTGGCGCGACGATAAGCTCGCGGAGAAATGGCGGAAAATTCGTACCGTGCGCCGCGTCGTCACCGGCGCGCTGGAGATCGAGCGCGCACAAAAGCGCATCGGGTCTTCGCTGGAAGCGCACCCGATCGTTTACATCTCGAATGAAGATCTGTTCGAGGCCGCGGTGGACGCCGACCTTGCCGAAATCTGCATCACATCCGCGGCGACAATCGTAAAAGGTGAAGGCGCGGCCGATGCGTTCCGGCTGCCCGACGTCGCCGGTGTCGCGGTGGTCCCAGGCCTTGCCGAGGGAACGAAATGCGCTCGCTCGTGGAAAATCCTGACGACGATTGGCGCCGATCCTGCTTATCCCGACGTGTCGCCGCGCGACGCGCAGGCGTTGCGCGAATGGGACGCGGTGCGCAAGGCGGCGGAGTGATCGCGGCCGAATGAAAACGCCGGCATATCTCAGCGGCCCGCTCACGCGCTTCGGATTCGCGGCGGCGCTGATTGCGTGTGTGCTCGATCAGGCCAGCAAGTTCTATCTGGTTTCCGTGTTCCAGCTCGGCGCCCGCGGGCCGGTGCGCGTCGCGCCGTTCACGGACTTTGTGCTCACCCACAACACCGGCATCAGTTACAGCCTGCTCCAGAACCAAGGGCCGCTTGGCCAGGGGCTGCTGCTGGCGTTCAAGCTGGTAGCGGTGGTGGTGCTGTGGATATGGCTCGCGCGGGCGTCCTCCCGGCTATCCGCGCTCGCCCTCGGGCTCATCATCGGCGGGGCCCTCGGCAACGTGGTCGACCGCTTTACCTACGGGGCAGTGGTCGATTTCGTGCATTTCCACATCAATACGGCCTCCTGGAACTTTAGCTGGTATGTTTTTAACCTCGCTGATGTAGCCATCGTTGCGGGGGTTATAGGCCTCCTGTATGAATCCCTGGTTGGGGGATATGCCGCAAAAGCGCCCTGATCCATGGCGAAAAGTCGGTCTGGGTGGCTTCCGCGGCGACCTTGAGTAGAGGCGAATGCGATGCCGGTGTTCACGCTTCGACGTGCAGTTGAAAAATCCACATTCCGTGTAGCTTTGGGCTGCGTCCTGGCTGTTTCGGCCGTCATGGCCTGGACGCCGGCACGTGCGGGCGACGACGACCAGCCGGCGGATTCCAAGTTCCTCCGCAACCTGCTGGAAGGTATCGGCCTGCAACGCGGCGATTCCGACAACAACGGCATCAATTATCACGAGCGCTCTCCGCTGGTGATCCCGCCGAGCCGCTCGCTGCCGGCGCCCGAAAATGCCTCCGCCGACGCGAATCCGAATTGGCCGGTCGATCCCGAAATCAAGCGTGCGAAGGCGCTCAAGGCTGCCAGGCGCGCCAAAGGGATGTCGGATACCGACGAGATAGAGAGAGAGGCCAACCCGTTGCGGCCCGATCAGTTGGAGCGCGGCCGGAAGGTCAATTCCGCGCGTGACGCCGGCGCGATGAGCCCCGAAGACTCGGCAAAGCCGTTCAGCCCGTCGCAGTTGGGTTACAAGGGCGGCCTTTTCGACAGTCTGCTCGGCAAGGGCGGCGATGAGAAGACGGCGCAATTTGTCGGTGAGCCGCCACGCGCCAGCTTGACCGATCCGCCGTCCGGCTATCAGACGCCATCTCCGAACCAGCCCTATGCGGTCGGCAAGGAAGTCTCGCAGCCCAAGGCGTTCGATTATTACACCGACCGCGCGACCGGCAACGACTGATCGACCCTGTTCCTTGTCCCCGCGAACACCGCTGGGCAAAGGATTTGCCGCATTCGGGACATGGCCTGTATCGACGATGGAGTCTGACGTTTACCGGCGCGCACAAGCCATTGTTTTTTTTGTTGTCGCGCTGGCTTTTGCGGCCGTCCCCTCGATGGCGTTCGCACAGTCGGGTGGCCCGCATATATCCGATTTCACGCTCTCGAACGGCCTCGAACTGGTCGTCATTCCGGATCATCGCGCGCCGGTGGTGACGCATATGATCTGGTACAAGGTCGGCGCCGCCGACGAGACGCCGGGAAAATCCGGCATCGCGCATTTTCTCGAACATTTGATGTTCAAGGGGACGACGAAAAATCCCGGCGGAAAATTTTCGCAGACGGTCGCCAGCATCGGCGCGCACGAGAACGCATTCACGTCGAACGACTACACCGGGTTCTATCAGCGCATTCCGCGCGAGCGACTCAAGGAAATGATGGATTTCGAGGCCGATCGCATGACTGGCCTCGTGCTCACCGATCAGGTCGTGTTGCCCGAACGCGATGTGATCCTTGAGGAGCAGAATCAGCGTGTCGCCAACAATCCCCGCGCGCGTCTCGGCGAGCAGGTGGACGCCGCGCTCTATCTCAACAGCCCTTATGGAAAACCGGTCATCGGCTGGCGCCACGAGATGGAGCAACTCACCCGTGACGATGCGATTGGCTTCTACCGGCGCTTCTACGCGCCCAACAATGCGATTGTCGTTGTTGCCGGGGACGTCGATGCGAACGAGGCGCGCGCCTTCGCGGAAGCGACTTACGGCAAGGTGCCGCGTCACGGCACGTTCGGCCCGCGCATTCGGCCGCAGGAACCGCCGCCTGTAGCGGTGCGTTCGCTCACGCTCGCCGATCCGCGTGTGACGCAACCGAGCCTGCAGCGCGCTTATCTTGTTCCCTCGTTCCACACCGCCAAGGCCGGCGAATCCGAAGCGCTGGAAGTGCTGGCGCATATCCTCGGAACCGGATCGAACAGCCGGCTTTACCGTGCGCTGGTTGTTGACAAGCGCGTGGCCGTTTCGGCCGGCGCCTACTACGACAGCGCCGCGCTCGATGCGACGAAGTTCGGGATTTACGGGGCGACGGCGGCTGGTGTGGCGCTGCCGAAGCTGGAAAATGACATCGACGGAGTCATCGCCGAGCTGATCGACAAGGGCGTTTCGTCGGAGGAACTGGAGCGGGCCAAGACGCGGCTCATCGCCGACGCGGTCTATGCGCAGGACAACCAGATGACATTGGCGCGCTGGTATGGCGTGTCGCTGACCACCGGCGCCAAAGTTGCCGACGTCCAGCATTGGCCTGACCGTATCCGCGAAGTGACCGCGACGGCTGTGCAGGATGCCGCGCGACGCTGGCTCGACAAGCGCCGTTCCGTCACCGGCTATCTGGTCAAAGGCGCGACGCCGCATGCGGAGAAGCGTTCATGATGCGGGTGAAGGTGCTGCTCGCGGCTTTTGCATTCGTGCTCGTATCGCTGCCCGCGCAGGCGATGAATATCGAGCAGATTACCAGCCCCGCGGGAATCCACGCGTGGCTGGTGCACGAACAGTCGGCGCCACTCGTCGTTCTCAACTATGCGTTTGCCGGAGGTTCTGCGCAGGACCCGTCCGGCAAGTCGGGCGCCGCGAATCTCGCTGTCGATTTGCTGGACGAAGGCGCCGGCGAGCTCGACAGCAAAACCTTCCATGAGCGGCTGGAAAACCACGCCATCGAAATGAGTTTCGGTGTCAGCCGCGACTATTTTCGCGGGACGTTGCGCACGCTCAATGAGCATCGCGACGAAGCCGTCGACCTGCTGCATCTTGCCCTGACCGCGCCGCGTTTCGACAACGCCGCAATCGAGCGCGTCCGTGGGCAGGTCGTCGCCGGTCTTTTGCGTGCGACGACCAATCCCAACAGCCTGGCAAGCGAACGCTGGTGGCAAACCGCTTTTCCCGGCCATCCTTATGGCCGCCAACCGAACGGAACGCTGGTGAGCGTGCCGAACATCACAGCGGCCGATATGCATGATTACGTCGATCGCGTGTTTGCTCGCAACGGACTGACGATTACCGTCGTCGGCGATATAGACGCCAAGGCCGCCGGTGTGCTGATCGATCGCGCTTTCGCTTCGTTGCCGGAGCAGAACAACCTCAGGCCGGTCCCTGACGCGACTCCGCGCGGACTTGGCAGGACAATCGTGGTCAATATCGACGTGCCGCAAGCGGTGGTCGCTTACGGCGGACCGGGTATCGCGCGCCACGACCCCGATTTCATGGCCGCCTATATCGTCAATCATATTCTCGGCGGTGGCACTTTCACCTCGCGGCTTTATCGTGAGGTGCGCGAGAAGCGCGGCCTGGCCTATGGCGTGTCGGACAGCATTGTGTGGTTGAAGAATGCATCGGTCTTGCTCGGCGGCACCGCGACGCGCGCCGACCGAACCGGCGATGCGCTCAAGATCATCGAGCAGGAATTCAAGCGCATGGCGGATGATGGCCCGACCGCCGACGAGCTAGCGGCGGCCAAGGCCTTCCTGAAAGCCTCCTATGTGCTCAACCTCGACACGTCGACGAAGATCGCCGCGCAACTGACGCAAATCCAGCTCGACAATCTCGGCGTGGATTACATGGAACGGCGCGGCGCGATGATCGACGCCGTTACCGTCGCCGACGCCAAAAGGGTTGCCAAGCGGCTGCTGAGCCCCGGCCTGCTGGTGACTGTGGCCGGCCAGCCGAAAGGCGTGACTTCCAGCGGCGAATAGCGCGTGGCGGCTCCGAACCTTTCGCTATCGCGCGTCTTTCTTCGACATTAAAATCCTTGGCAGATTCGGGGGCCTCATGCCGTTTGTGCAATCGATCGATAATGCGCGCGAGCTGCGTGTCGGGCTCCACGGCGTTGCCGATGACGTGCTGAAAGCGGCGCTCGGCCGTGCCGGTGGCGCGCTGGACAATTTGCGCATCCGGCAAGCCGATGGAAGCCTGCGCAACGGCTCGCGCGATCTGCTCGGCATCGATGCCTTCGGCCAGCCGGCGGTGGGAGAGGGCAAAGTGCTGGCGAAGAAGTATTTGGCTGAATGATCCGCATCACCGACGATATCAGCATCGACGAATCCGAACTGTCGGAAAGCTTTGTGCGTTCGTCTGGTCCGGGCGGGCAGAACGTCAACAAGGTTTCGTCGGCGGTGCAGCTTCGATTCGATGTGCGCCGGTCGCCGTCGTTGCCGAACGACGTAGCGGTGCGGCTGATGCGGCTTGCCGGCAAGCGGCTGACCAAGGACGGCGTCATCGTCATCGTCGCGCAGCAGCATCGTACGCAGGAGCGCAATCGCGCCGATGCGCGGGAGCGGCTGTTCGAACTGATCCGCGAGGCGGCGGTGCGGCCGGTGCCGCGACGGGCGACCAAGGTTCCCAGGGCCGCCAAGCGGAAACGGCTGGAAACCAAGAAACACCGCTCCGGCGTCAAAAGCCTGCGGCGGGGGCGGCCCAGCCTCGATTAAGGCGGATCTGGCTACGGGATAGCGGGGGCAAAGTCGGTCCAAGCCACCTATCGCCGCAATCGAGCGGATAAAGTTGCCGCTCACGCGAATCGCTTGAACCCATGACTGTCCGTCAATTGTCAGAGGCCATCGTCAACCGCATCGCCGCTGGCGAGGTGGTCGAGCGGCCGGCCAGCGTCGTCAAGGAACTGGTCGAGAACGCACTCGATGCGGGTGCGCGCCGCATCGACGTGCTGACCGATGGTGGCGGCCGCCGGCTGATCCGCGTCACCGACGACGGTGGCGGCATGACGCGCGCGGATTTGGTGCTCGCGGTCGACCGCCATGCCACATCCAAGCTGGCCGGCGACGATCTGCTGGCCATCGACACGCTCGGGTTTCGCGGCGAGGCATTGCCGTCAATCGGCGCGGTGGCACGGCTTGCAATTACGACGCGGCATAAGGACGAGCCGCATGCCTGGTCGCTTGCGGTCGACGCCGGCGAAAAATCCGCACCGAAGCCGGCCGCGCTCGGCGAGGGCACCACGGTCGAAGTACGTGATCTGTTTTACGCGACGCCGGCGCGGCTGAAGTTTCTGAAAATGGACCGCTCCGAAGCGGAAGCCGTGCGTGACGTTGTGCGGCGGCTGGCGATGAGCCGGCCGGACGTGGCGTTCACCATCGCCGGCGAGGAACGTGCGCCGGTCACATGGGGTGCCGCACCCGATGAACTCGCGCGGCTCGGCGATGTGCTCGGTCCGGAATTCCGTGCCAATGCGGTCGCCATCGATGCCGAGCGGGAGGGTGTACGTGTCTCCGGCTTCGCCGGCCTGCCGACGCTCTCGCGCGCCAACACGCTCGGGCAATATCTCTTCGTCAATGGCCGGCCGGTGCGGGACAAATTGCTGGTCGGCGCCGTGCGGGCGGCTTACGCCGATTATCTGCCGCGCGACCGGCATCCGCTGCTGGCGCTGTTCGTCACGCTCGACACGCGCGAAGTCGACGTCAACGTGCATCCGGCCAAAACCGAGGTGCGTTTCCGCGACAGCGGTCTTGTGCGCGGATTGATCGTGCGTGCGTTGAAGGAGGCGCTGGCGCGCGAAGGTCAACGCGCGGCGACGACCGGCGGCAGCGCAACCATTGCCGCATTTCGTCCGCAGGCGATGCCGCGGCGCGGCACCTACGACTGGCGGCGTTCGCCGGCGCGGCCCTCCGGGCGTGATTACGTCGGGACAGCGACGGCGCCCGCCGTCGGTTTTGCCGACGCGGCGCAAGCGGCGTTCGATGTCGGTGCGCCGGAGGCGGACACGCGCGTCGAAACTTATTCGCCGCAGCCGGAACTGATCGAAAAGCCGCTCGGCGCGGCGCGCGCGCAGATACATGAAACCTACATCGTGTCGCAGACGCGCGACGGTCTTGTCATTGTTGATCAGCACGCCGCGCACGAGCGAATCGTCTACGAACGCATGAAGGCCGCGCTCGACAAGGCCGGCGTGGCGCGACAGATCCTGCTCATTCCGGAAATCATCGACCTCGACGAAGCCGACGTGGCGCGGCTTTCCGCGCGTGCCGGCGAACTTGGCCGTTTCGGGCTGTCGATCGAAGCATTCGGGCCGGGCGCGATTGCCGTGCGTGAGACGCCGTCAATACTGGGCGAAATCGACGCCGTGGCACTGGTGCGCGATCTCGCCGAGCACATGGCGGAATGGGATGAGACGCTGCCGCTCGAACGCCGGTTGATGCACGTCGCCGCGACGATGGCGTGTTACGGTTCGGTGCGCGCGGGCCGGCGGCTGAAGCCGGAAGAAATGAACGCGCTGCTGCGCGAGATGGAAGACGTCCCCAATTCCGGCCAGTGCAATCACGGCCGCCCGACTTATGTCGAATTGAAACTCACGGATATCGAGCGGCTGTTCGGAAGGCGGTAAGTTACGGTTTGGCGAATCGCAAAAACGCAAACGCCGTGTCGTCATAGGTGCGCCGTTCAAGCTCTTCGAACCCGCCCGGCGTCTTGAACCCGGCGTCAGCGGCTTCTTCCGCGACAACCAACGCATCAGGCAACAGCCAGCCGCCCTCGCGTGCCGAGACGAGGGCTTTTTCCGCGAGTCCACGGCCGTAAGGCGGATCGAGAAAGACAAGCGAAAAAGGCTCGAGCGGATAAGCGGGCCCCAGGTTGCTCGCGTCGCGGCGGAAAATACGGGTGACGCCGCCGAGGCCGAGCGTCTCGACGTTATTGCGCAAGAGTGCGCGCGCCTCCACGCCCTCGTCGACGAACAGTGCGTAAGCCGCGCCGCGCGAGATCGCTTCGATGCCGAGCGCGCCGGTGCCGGCAAACAGATCGAGCACGCGCGCGCCGGTGATCGGATCGCCGTAAGCGTGCATGAGGATGTTGAACAGCGATTCGCGCAACCGGTCAGCAGTCGGTCGAACCGCGTCCGACTTCGGCGCGGCCAGTGCGCGCGAGCGCAAGCGTCCGCCGACCACACGCATTATTTCGGCCTTGGCCGTGACGGCCTTGGCCCGCCGGTGCGATCACGGCGGCTGACTTTCTTCTTGTCGTAACGGTCGTCCTGCTTCGGCTTTGCCTTGTCGTCCTGACGTGGGCGGCCTCGTCTCGCGTCGAACGGTGACGGTCGATCGCCCTTTGGCGTTCGGCGCGGCCTGCCGCGCGCCTCCGGATGACGGATGTGCCGCGGGTTATCGACGACCAGCGGCCCCTCGAAATCGGCCTGCGCTTCCGCCGCGATCTTTTCGCCGAGCTGCTTGCGCAGCTCCGATGTCTCGACCTCCGACACGGCGCCGTCCTCGAGCGCGCCAAGCTCGAAAGGCCCAAATGACACGCGAATGAGCCGGTTCACCTGCAGGCCGAGATGGCGCAGGACATTGCGCACTTCGCGGTTTTTTCCCTCGCGGATGGCAAAGGTGAGCCAGACATTCGAGCCTTGCTCGCGGTCGAGCGTCGCCTCGACTGCGCCGTAGCGTATGCCATCGATGGTGACGCCGCGCTTGAGGCCATCGAGCGCTTCCTGCGTCACGCGGCCATAGGCGCGCACGCGATAGCTGCGCAACCAGGCGGTCGCCGGCAGTTCCAGCACCCGGGCAAGCGTGCCGTCATTGGTGAGCAGCAGCAGCCCTTCGGTGTTGAGGTCGAGCCGGCCGATGCTGATGAGGCGCGGCAGATGTTTCGGCAGCGCCGCGAAGATGGTCGGGCGGCCCTGTGGATCGGAGTTCGTGGTCACCAGCCCGCGCGACTTGTTGTAGAGGAAGAGCCGCGTGCGCTCACGCCGCGGCAGCGGCTCGCCATTGACCACGATGCTGTCGGCAGGCCCGACATTGAGCGCCGGCGAGGAAATCGTGGCGCCGTTGACGGCGACGCGCCCGGCGGCGATCCAGGCCTCGGCCTCGCGGCGCGAGGCGAGCCCCGCCCGCGCGATCACCTTGGCGATACGCTCGCCGGGACTTTCAGACGTGGACTTGCCGGACATGCTCGAAGCCGCAATAAGGAAGGTTGCGGCCTGATAGCAGAGTTCGGCATCCGAAACGAGCATGCCTTCATTTATGCAAAATGCCCTCGACGAAGCCCGTAACGCGGCGGCGCGGGGGGAGGTGCCGGTCGGCTGCGTGGTGGTGCGGGACGGCGAGATTGTGGCGCGGGCCGGCAACCGCACTTTGGCGGATCGCGATCCGACGGCGCATGCGGAATTGCTCGCAATCCGTGCCGCAGCAGCGGCGCTCGGCTCGGAGCGGCTTTCGGACTGCGATCTTTACGTGACGCTTGAGCCTTGCGCGATGTGTGCGGCGGCGATGTCGTTCGCGCGCATTCGCCGGCTATATTTCGGCGCGGGCGACCCAAAAGGCGGGGCCGTGGAAAATGGCGTGCGGTTTTTCGCTTCGCCGACGTGCCATCATCGGCCGGAAGTCTATGGCGGCATCAATGAAAGCGAATCCGGCGTGCTGCTGAAGGAGTTTTTCGCGGCGCGCCGCTGAATCACTCAAGCCATCTTGTCGACGAACTGGCCGGTGCCCGGCGGAGGCGGCGACAGCGAATGCTCTTCGGACGTGTCCTCGTCCGCGGAATCGTTCGCGGTATCCGAGGCGCGTGCCTTCGGATTGATTGCCTTCTTTGAGCCGACTCTCTGCACGCCGGTGCTTGCGATATCCACGGCAATACGCCTTCCGGTTGCGCGGCAAGCTATGCGCCCTCCGTAAAACGATGATGCAAGTTTTCAGTGCAATTTTAAGGGCCGCGGCAAGGCAGCGTTGGCCTTATCGGCGCGGTCAGTGCTGGCGTGCGAATTCCCACGCTTTTGTCGCGAGTGGGCGGATCATTTCGGCCTTGGCCGGCGCGAATTCGCTCGTTGCCGTGCCGTCGCGCACGCGGCCGATGATGCCTTGCAGGATCGCCGCGATGCGGAAGAAATTATAGGCGAGATAAACGGAAAGATAAGGGCGCGGGTCAAGGCCCGTGCGCTTCACATATGCGTCCACGTAGTCGGCCATCGGCGGAATTCCGAGCTGCGTAAGATTGTGGCCAACCAGCGTGGCCGTACCGGCCGCGCTTTCGGAATGCGGCATATGCCACGCCATCAGATGGTAGGAAAAATCGGCGAGCGGATCGCCGAGTGTGGAAAGTTCCCAGTCGAGCACGGCACGAATTTCCGACGCGTGTCGATCGACAATCATGTTGTCGAGCCGGTAGTCGCCATGCACCAGCCTTGCGGGGCCTGGCGGCGGCAGATTGCGCGGCAGCCACTCGATCAGCCTGTCCATCTCGTCGATCTTTTCGGTTTCGGAGGCGCGATACTGTTTCGACCAGCGTTCGATCTGGCGGTTGACATAATTCTCGCCCTTGCCGAAATCGCTCAAGCCGATCGCCGCCGGATCGAACGAATGCAAACGGGCGAGCGTCGCGTTCATGGTGTCGTAAATTGCCGCGCGTTCGATCGCGTTCGACGCCGGCATTTGCGGCTCCCAGAACACGCGGCCATCGACAAACGCCGACAGGTAAAACGGCGTGCCCGCAACCGAGGCGTCGTCGCAATAGAGCAGCGGCTCCGCCACGGGGAACCCCTGTGCATGCAGTGCGCGCGTGACGCGGTACTCGCGATCGACCGCATGGGCGGACGGGAGCAGTTTTCCCGGAGGCTTGCGGCGGAGCACGTAGCGCCGCTCCGGCGTCTCCAG
>JBARCH010000338.1:0-3828 GCA_049793875.1 Pseudolabrys sp.
TTCCAGAAGACCCGCATCGGCCGCGCGTTGCGCGCGGTCGCCGACAGCCATCGTGCCGCGTTGTCGGTGGGCATCTCGCTTGAGCAAATCTGGGTGATCGTGTGGTTTGCCGCCGGCATTGTCGCGCTTGCGACCGGCATCATGTGGGGCGCACGCTCGAACGTGTCGTTTGCGCTCGAGATCATCGCGCTGAAGGCGCTGCCGGTCCTGATCCTCGGGGGCTTTACCTCGATTCCCGGCGCCATCGTCGGCGGCATTATCATCGGCGTGGGCGAGAAGATCGGCGAGTTCTATTGGGGTCCGTTGTTCGGCAGCGGCATTGAGGATTGGCTCGCTTACGTCATCGCACTCGTTTTCCTGCTGTTCCGGCCGCAAGGCCTGTTCGGCGAACGCATCATTGAGCGGATCTGAAGGCGCATTATGTTTTATCGGGAAGCGGGACAGTTCAAGACCACCTATGCTGCCGATGCGGCGCTGTTCCCGATTCTGCAGGACAAGCTCGGCATCGCGCTGATCCTCGCGGCGGCGTTTATCCTGGTGCCGCTGGTGGCGTCGGATTTCGTGATCGATTCCGTCCTGACGCCGATCCTGGTCTTTTCGCTTGCCGCCATCGGGCTCAATCTGCTTACGGGCTACACCGGATTGCTTTCGCTCGGCACCGCCGGTTTCATGGGGGTCGGCGCGTTCGCCTGTTACAAGCTCGCGACACTTTTCCCCGGAATCAACATTCTTGTGATGATCGTTTGCTCGGGATTTTTTGCCGCGGCAGCGGGCATTGTTTTCGGCCTGCCCAGCCTGCGGATCAAAGGGTTCTATCTCGCCGTTGCAACGCTCGCCTCGCAGTTCTTCCTGTCGTGGTGTTTCATCCGCATCCCGTGGCTTTACAATTACAATGTGTCCGCGTCGATCGAAGTGCCGACGCGAACCCTGTACGGCCTGCCGATAACGGGACCGACCGCAACGCCGATCACGCGCTACCTGATCGTGCTTGCGATCGTTTCTGTGATGACGTGGCTCGCATCGAACCTGATCCGCGGCCGCATCGGACGCACGTGGATGGCAGTACGCGACATGGATATCGCCGCCGAACTGATCGGCATCAAGCTCTATCCGACCAAGCTGCTCGCCTTCGCGGTGTCGTCCTTCTATTGCGGCGTGGCGGGGGCGATGCTGGTTTTCCTGTGGCTCGGCAATGCCGAGTCTGAAAGTTTCGGCATCAACCAGTCCTTCATAATCCTCTTCATGGTAATTATCGGCGGTCTCGGCAGCCTGCTCGGGTCATTTCTCGGCGCGGCGTTGATCTGGGGCTTGCCGATCGTGCTGCGCAGCGCCGCAGCGACGTTCAATCTCCCGCTCAACGCCGCGACGGTCGAACAGATGACCTTCATGATCCTGGGAGCGCTTATCATCTTCTTCTTGATCGTCGAGCCGAGCGGGTTGGCGCGGCTCTGGCAGATCGGAAAGCAGAAACTCAGGGTGTGGCCTTTCCCTTATTGAGGGTGCACACTTGAGGCCAATTCCCCCATCCGGCGTCTCGGTGTGCCGGCTGAAGGGATACCCCTCCCGGTCGAGGGCAAATGTAAAAGCCGGGCAAAAGCACCGGCAGACGCACAAGGGAGAAACACAATGCGCTTGAAACATTTGGTTCTCGGCGCGGCTCTCGCAAGCCTCGTGGGCGCGTCCGCCCTGGCTTCGAAGGCTGTTGCGCAAGACAGCATCTTCGTACCGCTGCTTACTTACCGCACGGGGCCGTTCGCCAATTCCGGCATTCCGATCGCCAACGGCGTGCGCGATTACATCGCCATGCTGAACGCGCGCGACGGTGGCGTCGGTGGCGCCAAGATTGCCTACGAGGAATGCGAGACCGGCTACAAGAACGAGAAGGGCGTCGAGTGCTACGAAGCGCTCAAGAGCAAGCATCCGGTCGTCATCAATCCGTGGTCCACCGGCATCACACTGGCGCTCATTCCGAAAGCGTCCGTCGATCACATTCCGATCCTGTCGATGGCCTATGGTCTTTCGGCATCGGCGGTCGGCAAGGACTTCCCGTGGATATTCAATCCGCCGGCGACCTATTGGGACGGCCTGTCCATCATCTTCCGCTACATCGGCGGCAAGGAAGGCGGCCTCGACAAGCTCAAGGGCAAGACCATCGGCTACATCTTCTTTGACGGCGGCTATGGCCGCGAGCCGCTGCCTTTGCTGCATCAACTGGCGAAGGATTACGGATTCACCGTGAAGGAATATCCGGTGCCGCCGAACCAGATGCAAAATCAGTCGAGCATCTGGCTCAGCGTTCGCCGCGATCGCCCCAATTACATGATCATGTGGGGTTGGGGCGCGATGAACCCGACAGCCGTGCAGGAAGCCGCCAAGACCGGTTTCCCGATGGACCACTTCATCGGCGTCTGGTGGTCTGGTAGCGAAGATGATGCGCGCCCGGCCGGCCCGGCAGGGAAAGGCTACCTCGCGCTCAACTTCAACGCCGTGGGCGCGAATTTCCCGGCGCTGCAGGACATCAAGAAGTATGTGGTCGATAAGGGCATCAGCCAGACGCCGCCCGGAAAGCTCGGCGAAAATCTCTACAATCGCGGCGTGCTCAATGCCGTGCTGATAACCGAAGCGATCAGGAACGCACAGAAGCTCACCGGCAAGAAAGCCATCAACGGTGACGACATGCGGCGCGGAATGGAGAGCCTGAACATTTCCGCGGCGCGCTGGAAGGAAATTGGTCTGGAAAACTTCGCTCCGCCGATCTCCGTAAGTTGCTCGGACCATAACGGCCATCATTCGGCCTATGTGGATCAGTGGGACGGCACCAAGTGGGTCAAGATTTCCGATTGGATTTCGCCCATGAAGGACAAGGTCGTGCCGATGCTCGATGCTGCTGCGGCCGACTACGTCAGCAAGAACCAGCCTTGGCCGAAGCGCACGGAAGCTTGCGACAAGTCGTCGTAAGCTGACGTCCGGCAAAAATTTCCTCTCCCCGCCCGCGCGGGGAGGGGTTTTTGCGGAGCAGTCATGGCACCGGCCGTAGTCCAGACAAAAGCGACGGCTTCCGCGAAGGCGGAGAACATCCTCTCGGTCAACAACATCGAGGTGATCTACGACCGCGTCATTCTGGTGCTCAAAGGCGTTTCTCTCGATGTGCCGAAAGGCGGCATCATCGCGCTGTTGGGAGCGAACGGCGCCGGCAAAACCACGACGCTGAAAGCGATCTCGAATTTGCTGCACGCCGAGCGCGGTGACGTCACCAAGGGCTCGATCGCCTTCGATGGCGCGGAAGTGCAGGATCTGTCGCCCAACGAACTGGTGCGGCGCGGCTGCATCCAGGTGATGGAAGGCCGCCAATGTTTTGGCCATCTCACCATCGAGGAAAATCTGCTCACCGGCGCTTTCACCCGCAGGGACGGCAAAGCGGCGATCCGCGCCGATCTCGAGAAGGTTTATGCGTATTTTCCGAAGCTTGCCGAACGGCGCGAGTCGATGGCGGGCTACACGTCCGGCGGCGAGCAGCAGATGTGCGCGATCGGCCGCGCGCTGATGTCGAAGCCGAAGATGATCCTGCTTGACGAGCCGTCGATGGGCCTTGCGCCGCAGATCGTCGAGGAGATTTTCGAGATCGTGCGCGATCTCAACATCAAGGAGGGCGTCTCGTTCCTGCTGGCCGAGCAGAACACCTATATGGCACTGAAAGTCGCGAGCCACGGCTACATTCTCGAGAACGGCCGCGTGGTCATGGACGGCGCCGCCAAATCGCTGTCCGAGAACGAGGACGTGAAGGAATTTTACCTCGGCATCTCCGAAGGCCGCCGCAAATCGTTCCGC
>JBARCH010000339.1:0-2291 GCA_049793875.1 Pseudolabrys sp.
CTTCCCGATCGGCTGGATCGTGCTCAACGTTATCTTCCTCTATCGGCTGACGGTGGAGAAAGGCGCGTTCGAGACTCTGCAAAACACCATCGGCGGCGTTACCACCGACCGGCGCCTGCAACTCCTGCTAATCGCGTTCTCGTTCGGCGCCTTCTTCGAAGGCGCTTCCGGATTCGGCACGCCGGTTGCCGTGACGGGTGCGATCCTGATCGGTCTCGGCTTCTCGCCGCTCGCGGCGTCCGGCCTTTCGCTGATCGCCAACACTGCACCGGTTGCTTACGGCGCACTGGGCACGCCGATCGCGGGCCTCGCCAGCGTGACGGGACTGGATCCTTTCCTGCTTGGCGCGATGGTCGGCCGTCAGTTGCCGTTCTTCTCGCTGATCGTTCCGTTCTGGGTCGTGTGGGCCTTCGCCGGCTGGCGCGGCATGATGGGCGTGTGGCCGGCAGTTCTGGTCACCGGCGTTTCGTTCGCGATCCCGCAATTCCTGATCTCGAACTTCATCAACCCGTGGATCGTCGATATCGGCGCCTCGCTGATCTCGATGGCCTGCCTCATCCTGTTCCTGAAAGTGTGGCAGCCGAAAGAGCTTTGGCTGTCGGCCGCTCTGCGGACCAAGGATGAATCGGCAGACACCATGCCGAAGAAGATTCCTTCAACCAGGCAGGTTTCGTCGGGCGAGATGTGGAAGGCGCTGGCGCCGTGGATCATCGTCTGCATCATCCTGCTGATCTGGGGCACTAACGCGTTCAAGCTCACGGTCAATCCGTGGGCGACCTGGAACTACGCCGTGCCCGACCTGCACAACATGATCAACAAGGTCGCACCGATCGTCGCAACGCCGACGAAAGAGTCCGCAGTATTTGGATTTACGTGGCTCTCCTACACCGGCTCGGGAATGCTGATCGCCGCGATCATCTCCGGCTTCGTCATGGGTTTCTCGCCGGTCGGACTGGTGGCGGCATACGGGCGCACGATCAAGATCTGCGCCTACTCGCTGATCACCATTTCTGCGATGCTGGCGATCGGCACCCTCACCCGTCTGTCGGGCATCGACGCCACGCTCGGTCTCGCCTTCGCGGCGACCGGCGTGCTCTATCCCTTCTTCGGCACCATGCTCGGCTGGTTGGGCGTGGCGCTGACGGGTTCGGACACCGCCTCGAACATCCTGTTCGGCAACCTGCAGAAGATCACCGCGACCCAACTCGGCATCTCGCCGATCCTGATGGCCGCGGCGAATTCTTCCGGCGGCGTCATGGGCAAGATGATCGACGCCCAGTCGATCGTGGTCGCGTCCACCGCCACCAATTGGTTCGGTCACGAGGGCACGATCCTGCGTTTCGTGTTCTGGCACTCGATCGTGCTGGCGAGCCTCGTCGGCGTCCTGGTCATGCTGCAGGCCTACGTGTTCACCGGCATGATCGTGCACTGATTTACCCTCCCAAGGGACCAAAGCGACGGATGCCCTGCATCGAAAGATGCAGGGCATTTTTTCCGGCGTGAAGCTATAGTCCGGCCGTCTGCACAACGTACCGGAACTCTCATGTCCAAGACCCTCGTCCAGGAACAGTTCGGCAAGACCGCCGCGACCTATCTCACCAGCAAGCCGCACGCCAAGGGCAAAAGCCTGGAACGCCTTGTCGAGTTGGTTCAGCCCAGATCCGATTGGAAGATGCTCGACGTCGCGACCGGCGGCGGCCATGTCGCCTATACCTTCGCGCCGCACGTCGCGCGCGTGTGGGCGACCGACATCACCGACGAGATGCTCACGATGGTGCGCGGCGAAGCCGGGAAGCGCGGCCTCGACAATATCCGTACGGCCTACGCGAAGGCCGAAGCATTGCCGTTCGAAGACGGGACGTTCGATCTCGTCACCTGCCGTATCGCACCGCATCACTTCGACAGCATTCCCGATTTCCTCACCGAGACCCATCGCGTGCTCAAGCCGACCGGCGTCATGGCGCTGGTCGATAATATCGTGCCCGCCGGCAGCGTCGGCGACTACGTCAACGCCTTCGAACGATTTCGCGACCCGAGCCACTTGCGGTCCTGGACGATGGAAGAATGGCGCGCGGCGTTCGCGAAAGCCGGTTTCACCATCACGCACGAAGAGCAGATCGACAAGGCGATGGAGTTCGCGAGTTGGGCCGGCCGCCATGACGCGAACATGCAAGCGTTCCTGCGATCGATGCTCAAGCAGGCGACGCCGGATGTCAGCGCCGTACTTGCACCGCGGGACGAGAACGGTGTCGTGACCTTCCGCCTCGAGGAAGGCCTCTTCATCGCCAAAC
>JBARCH010000340.1:0-3188 GCA_049793875.1 Pseudolabrys sp.
GCCATGAGTGCGCGGCCATGAGCGGGCGCCGCCGCCGCGGGCTCACACGCGACGAACATGAATTGTGGACTGTCTTCACCAAGAAAATCGCGCCGCTGCGCGTGCCGCGTCCGGAGTCTTCCGATGACGAAGACGAACCCGAACCGCCGCCGAAAATAAAGCCAGCCGCTGCAACGTCTAAAACGCGCGCCGCCAGGTCAGCGACCAAGGCTGCACCCAGATCTGCGGCCAAGCCGCAACCCGCGCCGTCGCTTGAAGCACTGGGACGGCGGATGAAGCAGCGTGTCGTGCGCGGGCGCGACGCGATCGACGGCAGGCTCGATCTGCACGGCATGACGCAAAGCGAAGCGCATCCCGCACTGTTGCGGTTCCTGCGCAACGCCAGTGCGCGCGAGGCGAAACTGGTGCTGGTGATTACCGGCAAGGGGTTTCGCGCGGAGCAGGGCGGCGACCGCGAGCGCGGCGTGCTGCGGCGGCAGGTGCCACACTGGCTGAATCTGCCGGAATTCCGGGCCTTTGTGATCGGTTTCGAAGAGGCGCACGTGGCCCATGGCGGCGAAGGCGCGCTCTATGTGCGGGTGCGGCGCGCGCGGCATTAGGCTTGCTTGCACCCCGCGATCGGCGCGATCATTCCGACCACCTTCATCGACTTGCGGAGGATAGCCATGCCGCGCGTCGTCTTATTCCTGCTGACGGTGATTTTGAGCTTGATGCTCGTGGCCGATGCGGCTTCGGCGCAAAACGACATGAAAGCGACGGCGGCGAAAAAAATGACGTCGCCCGATCAAGCGCGCCGGATGAATGCGTGCAAGCAAAAAGCCGCACGCGAGAATATCCCGATGAGTCAGCGCTCGAAGTTCATCATGGATTGCATGGAGAATGGCGGGAAGTAGGAGCGGTTGCCGCAACCGTCATGGCCGGGCAGAGCCGGCCATGACGAATAAAACAACGGTCCCTCAAATCGTCTTCAGCGGAATGGCGCCGAGGAAATCGCGCTTGCCGATCTCGACACCGCAGTGGCGCAAAATCGCGTAGGCGGCGGTGGCGTGAAAGTAGAAGTTCGGCAACACGAAGTGGTTGAGATAATCGTCGCCTTTCATCTCGCCTTTCTTCGGCCCGAGCGGGAAGGTGATGGTGCGGTCGGCGGAAGCGTCAATCGCCTTTGAATCGAGGGTCTTCAGAAACGCCAGCGTCTTGGCGATGCGCTCCTTGAGCTGCGCGATCGTCGTCTCATTATCCTCGAACGGCGGCGGCTCGACGCCGGCAAGCCGCGCCGCGCCCTTTTTGGCCTGATCGCAGGCGACCTGGACTTGCTTGACGAGTGCGAACATGTCGGGCGCCAGCCGCGCATTGACCAGCACGCCGCTGTCGAACTTTTTCGCGCCGGCGTGGCCCTCAGCCTTGTCGAGCACGGCGGAGAGCGCGCCGAGCGTGATCTCGAACGTCGGAATGGAAGCCTTGAACATCGAAAGCGACATAAAGATATTCCTTATTTGAGGAGTTGGCCGACACCCTCGGCCTGATCGGCACGCGAGACGTTGAAGGCGGCTTCCCAGATCGCGACCTTGCCGCCGCGCATAACCCAGGTCTCGACGCCGAAGCCTTTCATCGGCGCGCCGCTTTCAGTGTCTTCCCATTCGCCGGACCAGACATTGGCGATGACGTCGCCGCTGATCGAGCGCAATTCCTTGCGCAGGCGATAATTCTTTTGCCGCTTGCTGCGCGTCGTGAAGAAGTCGCGCAGCGCCGCAAGACCACGAAATTCCGGCACGGTGCCGAAGCGAATGACGCAATCGTCGGTGAAGCCCTCGACCAGCGCATCCACATTCCACGGCAGGAACAGCGACTCGACATGCCTGACGAGCGCCTTTGCTTCCTCGACGGTTTGCGGATTACGGCTTGCGGTTTGAACGGTCATTTTTTCCTCCCGGTGCTGGCTGGGATTATTAGGACGAAATCAACATCGCCGGAAGAGTGTGTCCCGGATGCAGTACGGCACCACTTGGTGCCGCGCTGCAGTTGGGGAACGGGCGGGGCACTCAAAGAATAAACCGCGACAGATCTGTGTTTTTGGCGAGATCGCCGATGTGCTCGTTCACGTAGGCGGCGTCGATTTTCACCGCCTCGCCCGAGCGGTCGGGCGCCGCAAACGAGATTTCGTCGAGCACGCGCTCCATCACAGTCTGCAATCGGCGCGCGCCGATGTTTTCTATCGAGCCGTTCACGGCTTCGGCGATGTCGGCGATGGCGTCGATTGCGTCCTCGCCAAATTGCAGCGTTACGCCTTCGGTCTGCATCAGCGCGATGTATTGCTTGATGAGCGAAGCCTCCGGGTCGGTGAGGATGCGGCGCAGGTCGTCGCGCGTCAGCGCCTTCAATTCGACGCGGATCGGCAGGCGGCCCTGCAATTCCGGCAGCAAATCGGATGGCTTGGAGATGTGGAATGCGCCCGACGCGATGAACAGGATGTGGTCGGTTTTCACCTGTCCGTGCTTGGTCGCCACGGTGGTGCCTTCGATCAGCGGCAGCAGGTCGCGTTGCACGCCTTCGCGCGACACGTCGGCGCCGGAGCGGCCCTCGCGTCCGGCTATCTTGTCGATCTCGTCGAGGAATACGATGCCGTTTTGCTCGACCGCGTGAATCGATTCCTGGATGAGCTGTTCATTGTCGAGCAGCTTGTCGGATTCCTCGTTGACCAGAAGGCTGTGCGAATCATGCACGGTGACACGCCGCGTCTTGGTGCGGCCACCGCCGAGCTTGCCGAAAATATCGCCGATGGAGATAGCGCCCATCTGTGCGCCGGGCATGCCGGGAATTTCGAACATCGGCATGCCGCCGCCACCGCCGGACTGCAACTCGATCTCGATTTCCTTGTCGTCGAGTTCGCCCGCTCGCAGGCGCTTGCGGAATGTCTCGCGCGTTGCGGGCGAGGCGCCGGGGCCGACCAGTGCATCGACCACGCGCTCTTCCGCGTTCAATTCGGCCTTTGCCTGCACGTCCTTGCGCTTGCGCTCGCGCGTCATCGTGATGCCGATTTCGACGAGGTCGCGCACGATTTGTTCGACGTCGCGGCCGACATAACCAACTTCGGTGAATTTGGTAGCTTCGACCTTGAGGAATGGCGCGCCAGCGAGTTTCGCGAGCCGGCGCGAAATCTCGGTCTTGCCGACGCCGGTCGGTCCGATCAT
>JBARCH010000341.1:0-7790 GCA_049793875.1 Pseudolabrys sp.
TGGCTGGATCAGGCTTGCGCCCATTGTCCAATATTCCCCACTGCTGCCTCCCGTAGGAGTCTGGGCCGTGTCTCAGTCCCAGTGAGGCTGGTCATCCTCTCAGACCAGCTACGGATCGTCGCCTTGGTGAGCCATTACCCCACCAACTAGCTAATCCGACGCGGGCCGCTCCTTTAGCGATAAATCTTTCCCCGTAAGGGCGTATTCGGTATTAGCCAAAGTTTCCCTTGGTTGTTCCGAACTAAAGGGCACGTTCCCACGTGTTACTCTCCCGTCTGCCGCTCCCGTATTGCTACGGGCGCTCGACTTGCATGTATTAAGCCTGCCGCCAGCGTTCGCTCTGAGCCAGGATCAAACTCTCAAGTTGGATGAGATTTTTATCCCGGCAGGTCACGTTTGCGCAGTGACGACACTGGGTAGTGTCGCCACATTGACGAGGTCCACCCACTGATCGAAACGTTCGATCAGCGATGTACCTAAAACGTGTACCGCCGAAGTCTCTTCCAAAGCCGCCTCTCATGAAGAATTGCTTCTCCGCAAGAAGGCGGCCCGCAAGGACCCCGCCGTCCACGTTTCTCTTTCTTCCGATTCACTTTTCAAACAGCCCGGGAAACAACGCGTTTCCCTTCTCCCCGGGTGACCGGGGAGCCGTCGAAGCCCAACACATCCGAGGACTGTCGGATGATGTTTCACTGTTCCAGTGAGGAGCTTCAGAGGCGCGCCATCACGCCGTAAGCGGACGGTGCGCCGATCCGCGGTATATAGGCTTCGGCCCGGCGTGGAGTCAATCCAAAAACGAACGCTTCTTTTGCACTGCGATGCCTCATGTCGCGCGAGGCATTAACTTGCCTTTCATGGTTGACCGCGTGGGGTCCCTAATCCCCTGCTGCGCCGCACTGAGGCCACATTCCTCCCCCGTTCTTGCAGGCAGAAGTCGAAGGATTGAATCGCAACGGGGGCGCTCCGCCACCGTCTTTAGGCCAGTGAACCGGGTATCGGCCGTCATTGACGGTACAGAAGCCAACCGGCATCTTGCCGGCCTGATTCAGCGGCCTGCGGACGGCAAGGGTGCACCGCCAAGGGTAAACCCGGGTGCCGCAGGACCACCTTCGATCGCAAGCGCAGGGGACGGCGAGCTTGGATCACTCACGATCGCGCGGCGCGCATCGATCGAGACAGGCCGAAGCCATCGCGCTCGGTAACGATCCTCCGCTTTCGGTGGACGGCGAAACCGGCAATCTGATCGACCGCCGCCGCATCTCCGTGCAGTGGTTTTCCGGCACGATCCTGACCGCTTTGTGCGGCGCTGCTCTTATGGGCGGCGCCGTTTTCACGTCGCTCGACGGTGAAACGAATTTCGCCTCGCTGCCCGAACGCGTGGAAGTTGCGCTGCGCGGCGCGCTTGGCGCCGGCGCCGACAAGCTTGGCGCCCCACACAAAAGCGACCGCCTGCCGACCGCGGAAGAACCGAACTTCGCGCGCCAGTTGATCCGCGTCTCGACCATCACGCGCGCCGGCAATCATGAAGTCGTGCGCGTGCGCCCCTTTGTCCGCATCGCCGGCAACCTCTCGCTCACCGTCTCCGACCTCTCCGCCAATATCCCGCCCTACAATCCGCAAAAGCTGCTCGTCGATTCCGCGCCCGGCGGCGGAACGGTGGCCGACGACAAGCCGGTGGCGGAGCCTGACGCGGAAGTCGCCTTCGTCATGCGCGATTTGCAACCAATGCTGCCGCGCATGCGGATCGCAGTGGCGACGCCAAACGACGAGGTGATGGCGCGCGTGCGTGAAGCCTCCGCCTGGAGCGAGAAGGCCGCGAACCATCTGCCGATCGCCGCCAACATTACCGGCATCAAGCTTGCCTATGCGCAAGAGTCCGCACCCGATCCTTATGCCGGATTCGAAGCCCGCATCGTTCCCGAAAACATCACACTGTTGCCCAAGACAGCCGCCCAGGCGACCGGCGGCAACGCCTGGACCGAGCGCGTCGTGCCGGTGAAGAAGGGCGACAACGTCATGTCGATGTTGCGCGATCTTGGCGCGACGCCGGACGAGATCCAGTCGATCGTTGCGGTGCTCGGCGCGCGCGGACGCGACGGCGGCGTCAAGGAAGGCGAAAAGTTGCGCGTGCTGCTGTCACCGGTGCCCGGCGTCCAGCGCCTGAAGCCGGTGCGCGTCATCATCGCCAACGACGCCGCGGTTGAGGCCGCGGTGGCGATGTCCGACGTCGGCAAATACGTTTCGGTCGATGTCCGCAGCATCGATACCGAGGTCGCCGACGGCGACGAGAACAGCGGCAGCGAGAACGACACGGGCGGCGTCCGGCTTTATCAAAGCGTCTATGAAACCGGCCTGCGCAACCAAATTCCGCGCGCCGTGATCGACGACATCGTGCGCATCTATTCGTTCGACGTCGATTTCCAGCGCAAGGTGCAGCCGGGCGATTCCTTCGAAGTGCTCTATGCCGGCGAAGACGAGACGCCCACCGCCGACAGCCGCAACGACGTGCTGTTCGCCTCTCTCACCGTCGGCGGCGAAACCAAGAAACTGTACCGCTACCAGTCGCCGGATGACGGCATCGTCGATTACTACGACGAGACCGGAAAGAGCGCGAAGAAGTTCCTCGTGCGCAAGCCTGTCACCGCCGGCATCATGCGTTCCGGTTTCGGCATTCGCCGCCATCCGATCCTCGGTTACGTGAAGATGCACACCGGCGTCGATTGGGCGGCGCCGACCGGCACGCCGATTTACGCCGCCGGCAACGGCACGGTCGAAAAAGCGGGATGGGAAAGCGGTTACGGCAAGTTCGTACTGCTGCGCCACGCCAATGGCTACGAAACCGCGTACGGCCACATGAGCGCCTTCGCGCGCGGCATGGAAGAAGGCAAACGCGTGCGGCAAGGCCAGGTGATCGGTTTCGTCGGGTCGACCGGGCTCTCGACCGGCTCGCATGTTCATTACGAGATCCGCGTCAACGGACGCTTCGTCGATCCGATGCGCATCAAGCTGCCGCGCGGACGCGAGCTGGAAGGCCAGATGCTCGCGTCATTCGAGCAGGAGCGCGCGCGTCTCGACGGCATCATGGCACGCAAGCCCGCACGCGTCGCCTCGACCGCCACTATTGAGCGCTAGCAACCAGCTCTGACTCGTCATTCCGGGGCGCCGGCCTGGTCCGCGCTGGCCGGAATCCGTCGTTACAAGCCGGAGGTATCGATTCCCGCCCGCGCCCCAAACCGCGCGGGCGGAATGGCAGACGGTTACGCCGCCTGGGCGAGCCTGCCGTTGAAGGTAAGCCCGTCTTTGCCGGCGGAAACCGCAACCTTCTCGCCGTCTTTCACCGTGCCGGCGAGGATCATTTCCGCCAGCGGGTCCTGGACCGACTTCTGGATGACGCGCTTCAAGGGGCGCGCGCCGTAAGCCGGATCCCAGCCTTTTTCGGCCAACCAGTCGCGCGCCTTCGGCTCGAGCGTGATGACGATCTTGCGCTCGTCGAGCAGCTTTTGCAGACGCGACATCTGGATATCGACGATCCGGCCCATCTCGGTCTTCTTCAGCCGGTGGAACAAGATGATCTCGTCCACGCGGTTCAGGAATTCCGGACGGAACGCCGCGCGCACCACGGCCATCACCTGATCGCGCACTGCGTCGGTGTCCTCGCCGTCCGGCTGGTTCACCAGGAAATCGGCGCCGAGATTCGACGTCATGACAATCAGCGTGTTGCGGAAATCGACCGTGTGGCCCTGCCCGTCGGTAAGCCGGCCGTCGTCGAGCACTTGCAGCAGGACGTTGAACGCGTCCGGATGCGCCTTCTCGATCTCGTCGAACAAAATGACCTGATAAGGCCGCCGCCGCACCGCCTCGGTGAGCGCGCCGCCTTCTTCATAGCCGACATAGCCCGGCGGCGCGCCGATCAGGCGCGCGACCGCGTGCTTCTCCATGTATTCCGACATGTCGATGCGCAGCAGCGCGCTCTCGTCGTCGAACAGGTATTCCGCCAGCGCCTTGGTCAACTCGGTCTTTCCGACGCCCGTGGGTCCCAGGAACATGAACGAGCCGATCGGTCGGTTCGGGTCCTGCAAGCCTGCGCGCGCGCGGCGCACCGCGGTCGCTACCGCGCGCACGGCCTCGCGCTGGCCAACGACACGCTTGGCGAGTTCGTCTTCCATGCGCAGCAATTTTTCCTTCTCGCCTTCGAGCATCCGATCGACCGGAATCCCGGTCCAGCGCGACACCACCTGCGCGACGTGGTCGGCCGTGACCGCTTCTTCGACCATGGCGCCACGATTGCGCTCCGCGGCTTCGATATCCTTCAGCTTCTTTTCGAGCTCAGGGATACGGCCATAGGCCAGTTCGCCGGCGCGCTGGTATTCGCCGCGCCGCTGCGCGTTGGCCAATTCGGCACGCAGTTGATCGAGTTCGGTCTTGAGCTTCTGCGCATCCGAAAGTTTCTCTTTCTCGGCTTTCCAGCGCGAGGTGAGATCGGCCGACTTCTTTTCCAGCGATTTCAGTTCGCCTTCCAATCGTTTCAGGCGGTCCTTCGAGCCGGCGTCGCTTTCTTTCTTCAACGCTTCCTGCTCGATCTTCAGCCGCACGATCTCGCGGTCCATTGAATCGAGTTCTTCCGGCTTGGAATCGACCTGCATACGCAGCCGCGCCGCCGCCTCGTCGACCAGGTCGATCGCCTTGTCCGGCAGGAAGCGGTCGGTGATATAGCGGTTCGACAGGGTCGCAGCCGCGACGATCGCGCCGTCATTGATGCGCACGCCGTGGTGCTGTTCGTATTTGTCCTTCAGGCCCCGCAGGATCGAGATCGTGTCCTCGACCGAAGGCTCGGAGACAAACACGGGCTGGAAGCGCCGCGCCAAAGCGGCGTCCTTTTCGACATGTTTCTTGTATTCGTCGAGCGTGGTCGCGCCGATGCAATGCAATTCACCGCGCGCGAGTGCGGGCTTGAGCAGATTGGACGCATCCATCGCGCCGTCCGCCTTGCCGGCACCGATCAGCGTATGCATTTCGTCGATGAACAGGATCACGTTGCCTTCGGCTGCGGTGACCTCACCGAGCACAGCCTTCAGCCGCTCCTCAAATTCGCCGCGATATTTCGCACCGGCGATCAACGCGCCGAGATCGAGCGCCAGAAGCCTTTTGTCTTGCAAACTTTCCGGCACGTCGCCGTTGACGATGCGCAACGCGAGACCTTCGACGATGGCGGTCTTGCCGACACCCGGCTCGCCGATCAGCACCGGATTGTTCTTGGTGCGCCGCGACAGCACCTGCACCGTGCGGCGGATTTCCTCGTCACGGCCGATCACCGGATCGAGCTTGCCATCGCGTGCGGCCTGCGTGAGGTCGCGCGAGTATTTCTTCAGCGCGTCATAAGCATTCTCGGCCGACGACGAATCCGCCGTGCGGCCCTTGCGCAAGGCATTGACGGCGGCGTTCAGATTTTGCGGCGTGACGCCAACCTTGCTGAGGATTTTTCCGGCTTCGCTCTCTTTGTCGAGCGCCAGCGCCAGCAGCAGACGCTCGACCGTGACGAAACTGTCACCGGCCTTCTCGCCCGCCTTTTCGGCAGCGTCGAACACGCGCGCCGTCGCGGGCGCAAGGTAGATTTGTCCGGCACCGCCGCCGGAAACTTTCGGAATTCTGGCGAGTGCGGCTTCGACGTCGGCCAGCGCCTGACGCGAGCGGCCGCCCGAACGATCGATCAGTCCCGCCGCCAGCCCTTCCGGGTCGTCGAGCAGCACCTTCAACAGATGTTCGGGGGCAAATTGCTGATGGCCCTCACGGAGAGCCATGCTTTGCGCGGACTGCACGAACCCGCGCGCGCGGTCGGTGTATTTCTCGAAATTCATGTCTCAACTCCATCGGCCCATTGTGGCGCCGTTTGCGGGTCCCCGGAGGCGGCCCGCCTCGGCATTATGTGGGTGTCTTTATTGCAGTTTGAAGAGGGTTCCTGCTTGATAGCGGCCACCGCCCGCACCCGCGGCGCCCAGGAACGCGCGAAAGCAATGGCAAGCCAGAGCCCCACCATTCAGGCCATTTACCGTTATCCGATAAAAGGCCTTTCCCCGCAGGCGCTCGGTGCCACCAAGCTCACATCCGGCGGCACCCTGCCCGCCGACCGGCTTTACGCCATCGAGAATGGCCCCACCGGTTTCGACCCGGCCGCGCCGGCCTATTTTCCCAAGACGCGGTTCCTGATGCTGATGAAGAACGAGCGGCTGGCCGCATTGCGCACCGATTACGACGAGGCCACCCACACGTTGACCATCGACAGCGGGGGGCGTGAGGCCCTGCGCGCCGACTTGCGCACGCCCGAAGGACGCTTGGCCGTGGAAGCCTTTTTCCGCCGCTTCATGCCGCACGAGTTGCGCGGGCCGCCGAAAGTTTTGTTCGGCGCGGGCCACAGCTTTTCGGACGTGGCCAGGAAGGTCGTCTCGATCATCAACCTTGCGTCGGTGGCGGCGGTCGAGACCGCTATCGGGGCGGCGGTGAACCCGCTGCGCTTTCGCGCCAATCTTTACGTCGCCGGCTGGCCGGCCTGGCACGAGTTCGATTTGCTCAATCACGAAATTTCAATCGGCAAGAATGCCCGGCTCAAGGTGGTCAAGCGCATCGTGCGATGTGCCGCGACCAACGTCGATCCCGACACCGGCATCCGCGACCTGGAAATTCCGGCAACGCTGATGCGCACCTTCGACAACATGGATTGCGGCGTCTATGCCGAGGTCTTGAGCGGCGGCGACATCGCGATCGGCGATACGTTGTCGGAAGACGCTTAATCGTCCGCCAAACGAAACGGCCGGCTGATTAAGCCGACCGCCCGCACGCCCCGTTTTATTTCTGCCGTTTGCGGCGATCAGTTGCGCCGGTCGCTGATGCTGTGCGACGCGAACTGACCGGCCGCTGATTGCGTGTGCTGCGGGTGCTGGGCACGCGCCGGCGCTGGCCGCGTCTCGCCCGGCTTCTTGAGCCCGAGAAATTCGGCAAGCGCGGGATCGAGCGGAACATCACGGCGCGCGGCAACCGGACGATTTTGCACGGCCGGCGCGGATGCCTGCACCTGCGCCATTTGCTGCACGGTCAAATGCGGAACCTGCGGCTGCGCAGTCGCGTGCAAGACCTGCGGCTGTTGCGTCTCGGCATGTGTGGATTCCGCGTCGATCGCGGCAATCAGTTCGGCGATCGGGGAGTCGAGTTCGTGTTCGCTCGGCCGCGCTGAGGCGGTTTGCACTGCTGCCGGCGACGACGGCGTGATGCGGCTGTCGCTCGGCATCACATAGGCGATCACACGTGAACGCGAGTAAACGCCCTCGCCGACGCTACGCCCGTGGTTGCCGGAAAGAATGATCGGGTTGCCGTGCGGGTCGATGCCGGTGACAACCCCGACATGCCCGCCACGCCTGCCACGGGTGAGCACCGCGATGGCACCGATTTCCGGACCCGAGATGCGATGGCCATAAGCCGCAAACGACTTGGCGGCGTCGGAGCCGGTGCCGGCATAGCCGACCTTGGCGAGAACAAAATTCATGAAGCGCGCGCACCACAGTCGCTTGGCGCCGGTCGGATTGGTGCCGAGGTATTTGCGGGCCTCGACCACCAGTCGCGGCCAGCCGAACATTGGTTTACGCGCCGACGCAGAGATTTGCACCGGCTGCGAAACCAGACGGTCTTCGTCACGCATGGCAGCGGCATGTTGCGCGCCGCGCTTGACGGATCGAACGGGATGCGTGGGCTTTGCGTTGCGCGCAACCCTTGCCGCCTGCGTGGGCTTGATCGGATGCGCA
>JBARCH010000342.1:0-5199 GCA_049793875.1 Pseudolabrys sp.
TCGCCGATCCGATCAGGCCGGCGAGCGGCGTGAGCCGGCTCTTGTCGTCGACCAGTGATGCCTCGGTCAAAAGACCGGCAAGAAGATTCGTTTCGGATCGCACGTCCAGAAGCCGGCGCAAGGATTCGAGCATCGAACTTGAAGCCGCATCCAGCCCGGCCGACCGCGCCTGCATCATGAGATCGAGGTTGGCGTCGTCGATAGCCGGCCCGAGGCTGTCGAGCAAATCCTGGTGCGCCTTGCGAACTGACAATTCCAGATAGCGCCGTTCCTTTGAAATGACGATACGGTCCTTGACCGCCTGATCGAGCGCATCGAGCCGCTTCATGAGCGCCTCGCGCGAAGCATTGATGTCGTCGGCCTTGGCGATGCCCAGATCATGCAGCCGCGACGCGCCCTCTCCGAGATGTTTTGCCTGTTCGCCGATCGCACTCATTATTTCGGTGCGCGCCTTCTCGTCCGGCGCGGTCATCAGGCGCGGCGCCGAGGAGACGAGGCTGCTCGATTGCTCCGCGAGCCGCAGCGAAATAACCGTCGCCGGGAAGCTGTGCGACAACATTTCGTCGGTGAGCTTGCCGATCACGGCGAACTGGTACACCGCCGTGAGCGAGCCGACGATGGTCAACGCCGCGGCAAAGCCGAATGCCAGATAAAGCCGCGCCCGGATGGTCGCGAACCAGCGCGACGCGGTCCAGCGAAACGGCTTGGTCAATGCAAGCAAGGGGGCGGCAATGCTTCGCATGCTTGAAATTCGGTCCATCCGTCAATCTTCATCGGATTTTCGACGAGCGCTGGAAACGCCGTCGTCGCCGCGCGCCGGAATGCTGGAAGGCGGAAATAGAAATGCAGCTTCAGAGCCGGGAAAAGTGCGGCATGCCCGCATCGACAAGCCCTTGAATGAAAGCACAGTCCCGAATTTTTCGGCGCGCCGGAATGTCCGGAGCGTGTGCGCGCATGGTTAATGATTGCTTAATAATTGGTTTTATGACGTAAAATTGTCCGTGCCGTTCAGCGAAAACGGCCATGAAAGCGATCCAATCGACCCGCTCCGGCGTCGGCACCGGCGCATCGACTACTCCTGCAGCTCGACCGGCGTATAGACGCGCTCGGTCGCGTCATAGACCGAGACCTGAACCACCGGGTAGCTGTGCTTGAGTTTTGACGCCGCCGTCATGGCGTCCTTGGCGGTTTCGTACTTCGTCTTGAGCTTCCCGTCGACGCACAACGCGAAGCCGTCTGTCGGCATTGCGTTCACACTCAGGTTTCTCGGTCTCTTTGTCTCTTCGTGGCTGCTTGCCGGCATCGCGATCGGACTCGTGATTTTCGACTTCTTTGTCTCTTCGCTCATGATGTGTTCCTTTTTGACGTTCGTTGTTGTGCACGCCGGCTGGCTTTACCGGCGTCGGGTGCGACAGGTCAGCCGGAGCTTGCGGGCGATGCTGTTGCCGGCCGGCGCAAGCCTACACGCTAGGCATTACCGAAGTCGGCGACGGTGAGGTCGTAGGAGCCTCTCCGGCCGCGGCCGTAAACCTTCGCCGCGATGGCCTGGATCAGATCGCGGTGGAGGTCGAACGCCTGCAGAAGGCCGGCCACATCGGTCTGCATGTTCGGTTGAATTTTCCTGAGCGCATCCGCGCTCATATAGAACGAACTTTCCATGGAGCGATCGTGTCCCCAAAAGCGCACCGCGTGCCGCGTCGCGTCGTAGCTACGGCTTCCATTGGGAAAGTGAAGGCCGATGGGCACGTTGTTGCCGTCCCGGCGCTGCCAGGGAGACCACATCACCGCGCCTCCGCCTGCACCGCGCCCGCTTTCGAGACCGCGCGCAGCCGGTCACGCTCCTTGAGCTCGGCAAGCTTGAGCGGATCGACAGTCAGCATCTCGGTTGCAGCCGCTTTTGTTGGCACCATCATCATGGTCGCCACGCGGCGATAGACGGGAAACGACAATCCTTCGATCAGCTCTTCGTCGGTCACCACTTCATAATCGCCGGCCGGCAAGGCCTTGCTCAGGCCATCGAGCGAGAATGGATGGCTGAAGGTGACGGTCTCGCGTTTCGTGCGCGTGTTCATCGGATTAAAACTTTCTTCTCGGGATGCGGAATCAGGCACGCACCAGGTCTTCCACGACAGGCGTTTTTGTCTCTTCTTTGGCCATGAACGTCGCGTGTGTAATGGATACAGCCGTTCCGCCGGCATCGCTTGTGATATCCACCCTGGCTTCGAGCTGCTTCGCAAGCGCCTGGATAAGGCTGGTGCCCAGCCCTGACCCATCTCCGCCGGCACCGGCTTCGGACTTGCCGATCCCATTGTCGGAAATCGTCAGCCGCCAGTTTGTTTCGGCGACGTTGTAGGAAACAAGGATAGCGGCATCCGGCTTTTCGCCGGGGAAGGCGTGCTTCAGGGCGTTCATCACCAATTCGGTGACAATCAGCCCGACGCTCACGGCCTGGTGGGACAGCACGGTGCCGTCATCGGCGGCGACCCTGAGCGCAATCGGCCGGCTGTCGCCAATCATCGACTTGGCCAGCGTCTTGCATAATTCCGAGAGGTAATCGGCCATCTTTATCGGCTCATTCGGGCCGCTGCGATGCAGATGCTGCTGCACGGCGGCGACGGACAGAACACGCTGATGCGCGTCCCGCAATTGCAGCCGTGTCTCTTCCGACTGAACGGTCCGCGCCTTCATGAGCAGAATGCTGGCGATGATTTGCAGGCTGTTGGCGACGCGGTGCTGCATTTCCTCCAGCAGCATGTCCTTTTCGCGCAGCAGATCGTGGACCTGCCGCTCGACATGACGCCGGCTGGTGACATCCTCGAATGCCAGCAGGACGGTGGAGTGAACGCCCGTCTCGTAGAACACCTTGCGCGCATTCAGCAGCATGGTGCGCCGCCCGATGACGGGGAATACGCGATCGACTTCGTATCCTTCGATCGGCTCATGTTCCTTCGCGATCAATTCGAGCACGTCGCGAAGCTCCGGCAAATTCCATTGGCCGCCGTCAATCTCGTAAAGCATATGGCCCACGACATTTTCGCGGACGAGCTGAAAGATTTGATAGAAAGAGCGGCTCGCGGCGATGATGTGCAGATTGTGATTAAGCACCAGCAATGGATCGCGAACCGTATCGACAATGGCATGCGCCAGCGTGATTCCGTCCTGAAGATTATCGAATGGCACGATCTTCGGCTGGGTCGAAGTCAGCATGTGAACCTTTCGCCCCGCTTTCGAGCAAGGGCCAGGCAGCGCGAATTTTCATAGAGAAAGGCGCGATCGCCGAGACGCTCGACAGTGCCTTATGTCAGGTTCAACACTGCGCCCCATTAGGCCCAGAGTCGAGGCAGACACGAGAAGGTGAAAGCGGCGCGCGACCGGATTTCGGCCTTTGACAGTCGGACGGAATGAACGACACGATCGACGGAAAGGTCGACGAAACCAGCCAGATTCCGGCTTTTCGGTCCGCCTTGGATGACGAAAGCGTCTTTCCGCCTTCATTCTCCCATGTGGCGACCGCGTCGTTGTTGAGTTTAGTTTCTTCCCTGTTCATCACGGTCCGCTTTCATCCAGCTAGATGCCGACAAGAAGCCGGCAAAACATCCCTGCCGGCACGACGACCGGCAGCACAAACCATTGGGCCATAACAAGCTCCCTGAAAATCGGCGGCGGAAAGTGGCGAGGCCGCCCGAGGACGGCCCCGCGGGCAGACGTCCGGATCAGATCGGACGGCCTTTTACGACGGCGTCGACGTCGCGCTGCGCCTGAGCCTTGTCGATGGCGTATTTCGCGACGACCTGGCTGATGAGATCGTCCTTGTTCTTGAGTGCGCCGAGTTCGGTTTCGGAGAACTTGCTCCACTTCGTGCCGATGTCCTTGAGCAGGATCTTCTTGCTCTCGGCAGCGTCGCCAGTCTTCGCCGGCATCGGAGTCGAATTCGCGTTCGGTGTGACAGTGTCCATGGGCGTAATCTCCAAAATATTTTTAAACAATCATTTGATTGTCCATCATTCAAACACCAACCTCATGTGGTGATCGAATGTGGCAAGCACAAGAGCGAGCGCGTTGATTAGAAGAGCGGCGCTTGCGAATTAAATTCCGGCCGAGCGACTCGGCTATTTGATTGCGCGGCTATTCGGGCGAATTTAACCTGCCTCGCCTGAACCGATTAAGCCCTTCTTCTGCAAATCGTCGAAGATCGCGCTGATCGAGTTTGATGAACTAACATCATCCGCAACAATCAAACGCCCGATAATTCCCTTCCCGCCGCTCGCATTTATTTCGCCGCTTCCAACCCAAAGATTGCGCTCAGACTTCGGCTCCACGAGCCGGGCGGAAAATGCGGTATGACGCGAGTAGCGATACGTGGGCGTGGCTGTGCCGAAAGCCGTTCCGGAAGAATTTCCATTCAATGAAACTGTCGACGTATTTCCCATTTGAGTCATCGTTCCGTTCGCTGATGACGTCCCGTTATAGGAAGATTGGAAAACAGTTCCCGCGTACTGCGAAATCACGCCAGAATCGGCGACAGTAATGAGAAGTACGCCATCTACTTTTCGCTCAGCCAACGCTTTGCGCACATCCGCATCGATGTATTTGCGCGTGGGCGGCAAGATTGTAAGAGCGTCCTCTGCCGATATTCCTCGCTTCCGAGCCTCACTGACAACACTTGATTGCATGCTGGAGGCGAGCGGCCCCGGCGCTGCGATGTAAACCGCAATATGCTGGATTGTCTGGCTCGGAAGATCGCGATCTGCGTATCCCTGAATCGATGTCTGCACACAGCCGGATAAGCCGAAGGCGGCTATGGCAACAAACACACCACGCAATGTTCGCATAATAAGCCCCTGTCCCCACGCTGCGATGCAACGCCACTCGTGAAAATTGTACCCGGCATTCAGGCGTGGGATATTGGCAAAGTGGCAGAATGGCTTCTCGACGACCGGCCCGCCCGGAATGTGTCTTCGCTTTAATACCGGGCCGGACCACACTCTCTCGTGCCGCTAACCCGGCATCAAATCCCATGCTAAACATCGACTCGTTCAACACTTCTCTGGGCCATGTCCAAACCGCCTTCGCAGAAAGCCCCGTCCCTCAAGGACTTCCGCCGCATCGTCGTGAAGGTCGGCTCGTCGCTGCTGGTCGATAGCGCGGCCGGCCGGCTCAAGCGCGACTGGCTCGATACGCTCGCCGCCGACATTGCGC
>JBARCH010000343.1:0-2011 GCA_049793875.1 Pseudolabrys sp.
CTATCGATTTCGTGCCCGAGCAGATTCAACCCGCGAGTCTTGACCTGCGCTTGGGTGAAGTCGCTTATCGCGTGCGCGCGAGCTTCCTGCCGGGGCCGCGCACCACGGTCGCCGAGCGCATCGACGAACTGAAGCTGCATGAAGTTGCGCTCACGGAAGGCGCAGTGCTTGAAACCGGCTGCGTCTATATCGTGCCGTTATTGGAATCCCTTGCGCTGCCCGATGGGATTTCCGCCGCAGCCAATCCGAAAAGCTCGACCGGCCGGTTGGACGTATTCACCCGCGTCATCGCCGATGAGACGCGCGGGTTCGACCGCATCGAGGCTGGCTACCACGGGCCGCTTTACGCCGAGATCAGCCCGCGCACATTTCCGGTTCTGGTGCGCGAGGGCTCGCGGCTTTCGCAAATTCGTTTCCGCCACGGACACGCCTTGCTCGACGGCAACGCCCTGCGCGCACTGCACGCCCGCGAGCGTCTTGTCGATTCCGACGATGCGAACGTGAGCGAAGGCATTGCCGTCGGCATCGACCTTTCCGGGATCGGCCCCGGCGGCCTGGTCGGCTATCGCGCCAAGCGCCACACCGGCCTGATCGATGTCGATCGCCGCGGCGTCTATACCGTGCTCGATTACTGGGAGCCGATCATGGCGCGCCCCGACAGGAACCTGATCCTCGATCCCAACGAATTCTATATTCTCGCGTCGAAAGAAGCGGTGCAGGTGCCGCCGGACTACGCCGCCGAGATGGTGCCGTTCGATCCGCTGGTCGGTGAATTTCGCGTGCACTATGCCGGCTTTTTCGACCCCGGCTTCGGTTACGCCGGCGCCGGCGGCAAAGGAGCGCGCGCGGTGCTGGAAGTGCGTTCGCGCGAGGTGCCGTTCATCCTTGAGCACGGGCAGATCGTCGGACGTCTGGTGTACGAAAAGGTGCTGGCGCGGCCGGCAAAACTCTATGGTCAGGGCATCGGCTCCAACTATCAGGCGCAGAGCCTGAAGCTCTCCAAGCATTTCAAGAGCTAGCGAGTCACGCGAGTTCGTGCCGTGCGCCGGTTCGTTTGCCGCGTGTGTGATTCTGTCGTGCTTGATCTTGGCGGGCTTGGCTCGCTATCCTGAAAATGATGCGGGCGTAGTTCAATGGTAGAACGGCAGCTTCCCAAGCTGCATACGAGGGTTCGATTCCCTTCGCCCGCTCCAGCCATGTCCCTCGGGATGCCATTCCGGTTCCGGCGAAGCCGGAAGCGGACGCCAGACCACGATCCATGAGCCGGCATCTTCTCGGAGTCGAAAAATTAACCACCCCGGCTTAGTTAACTCGCTCGCATTGGGTGGGGAGCGTCGCGTTCATGTTGTCCCGCGTTGTCGTGCTCGCGCTGTTGCTATTGCCGTGCGCGGGCCAAGCCGCCGAACTGCCTCGCATCCTGGCGAGCGCCGACAATCAGGTGCCGAAATGCGTCGTGCCGGCCGCGCTGATGGACTATGTCGAGACGCGTAACGCGCAACTGAGCACGCCTCGCCAGATCGATCCGCGCTTCGCCCACGTCGCCGGCCTCTATCGGCGCCTCGGCACCTGCGTCTCGCGCAGCCCCGATAAATGCGTCGGCATCCGCTGGGATTACGCTTTCTTCCAGATGCTGCTCGAGACCAATTTTCTCACCTTTCGCGCGCCCAACGGCAGGATCAGCGGCGTGATGGCGCAGGACAATAATTTCGCCGGAGTCGGTGCGACCGTTCCCGGGCGGCGCGGGGAGATATTCAAGGACATTCAGACGGGCGTGCTCGCGCATCTCCAGCACGTATTGATGTATTCGCTGACGCCGATTCCCAATCCGGTTGCGCAGCGCACGCGCCAGGTGCAGTCCGACGTGCAGGACAATTTGCGCCGCTTGCATCGCCCGGTGACGTTTACCGATCTCGCGCACATCTGGACCGGCACAAACAAGAACACCTACGCGCTCGAGATTCAGAAAATAGCGGGCAAATACGCGGAAAATTATTGCGGCCCGCAGCGCGTC
>JBARCH010000344.1:0-2629 GCA_049793875.1 Pseudolabrys sp.
GGATGGTGCGGCGGTTGATGATGTCGGCGAGCAGCGAGCCGATGATCATGAACACGAACATGAACGCCGCGGCGATCAGGCCGATCACTTCCGGCGTCGAGCCCTTGAAGCCGACCGCCTTCATGTAGCTGGTGCCGAACACGAAGTAGAGAAAGAACGCGCCGCCGAACATCGCATTCACCAGCGACGTGCGCAGGATGGTTCCCGGCATCTCGCGCCAGACCTGCCGGGCGGGCTGGTCGAGCACCGCGGTCTGCGCCTTGTGGTTCTCGAAGACGAAGCTGTCTTCGGTGCGCCAGCGGATGACGATGCCGACGATCGCCACCAGGAATCCGATCACGAACAGGATGCGCCAGCCCCAGGCGGCGAAGTGCTCGGGCGTCATCGTCGATTTCGTGAAGATCACCGAGCCGAAGCCGAGCAGGAGTCCGAGCGGAATCGCAAAGCCGACCCAGGCGCCCCAGAACGCGCGATGTTTCGAGTGCGCGGCCTGTTCGACCACCCACGTCGCTGCGGTGCCGAACTCGGCGCCGAAGCTGATGCCCTGCAACAGCCGGAAGACAATGAGCAGGGTGGGCGCGACGATGCCGATCTGGTCGTAAGTCGGGGTCAGTCCGATCGCCAGCGTGCTGACGCCCATCAGCACAAGCGCATAGACCATCGCATCCTTGCGGCCCATGCGGTCGGCGAGATGGCCGAAAATGAAGGCGCCGACCGGGCGGATAAGGATGCCGATGCCATAGACGCTGATCGCGGCAGCGACCGCGGCGAGGCCCGGCAATTTGAAGAAGATGTCGCCCCAGACGGTGGCCGCGATCACGCCGGTGATGAGGAAGTCATATTGCTCGATCACCGACCCGATGATGCTGGCGACGGCGACCTTGTAGATCTGCTGCTGCGATGGGCTCCGACTCTGACCCTGGCTTGGGCTTGCGGCTGCTACAGTCATGGACTGCCCCTGATGATGTCGCCCCGATGTTTGGCAGAAACGGCGGGCCGGAACTTTGGTTCCATGCGCGGTCCGGGTACGACCGTTGCAATCGTAACGCGCGGCGCAGCGACCGCGGCAGAGGAATGAGAAGCCCGATATAGAAAGGGGACAGGCCGCAAAGCCTGTCCCCTTTTCGTTTTTTGAAAGTTGCGCCAGAGGCGGCGTTTATGCCTTGCCGAGCGGCACGGCGATGAAGCGCGTGGCGTCGGCGGTTTTTACCCGCATCAGCACGGCGTGCTTGCCGCTCGATTTCGCTTCGCTCAGCGCCTTGCTCACGTCGGCTGCCTTGCCGACCGCCTTGCCGCCGACGTCGAGGATCACGTCGCCGGCGCGGAAACCCTGCTCGGCGGCCGGGCCATCCGGGTTGACGCCGACCACGACGACGCCCTTGCCGCCGGCACCCGCGACATCGGTCGCCGGCGCGAGTGAAAGGCCGAGATGCGGCACGGCCGATTGCTGCTGCGCGCCGTTGTCGTCCTGCTGCTCGTTCGACGCGGTGCGCTCACCCGGCATCGTGCCGAGCGTCATGGTGAGGTTCTTGACTTCGCCGCTGTGCAGCACCGTCAACTTCACGGAGCTTTGCGGCGCCATGTTGCCGATCTTGCGGGCAAGATCGCGCGAGTCCTTCACCGGCGTACCGTTGATCTCGGTGATGACGTCACCGGCGACGATGCCCGCTTTCGCGGCCGGACTGTTTGGCTGCGGTTCGTCCACCAGCGCGCCTTGCGCTTTCTTCAGGCCGAGGCTTTCGGCGATGCCGGCGGAAACCGGCTGCACCTGCACGCCCATCCAGGCGCGCGTGACTTTGCCGTGCTCCTTGAGTTGCGCGATGACGGACTTCGCCGTGTCGGAGGGAATGTCGAAGCCGATGCCGACCGACCCACCGGACGGCGAGAAGATCGCCGTGTTCACGCCGATGACGTTGCCCTCGACATTGAACGCCGGGCCGCCGGAGTTGCCTTTATTGATGGGCGCGTCGATCTGGATGTAGTCGTCGTAGGGGCCGGAACCGATATCGCGGCCGCGCGCCGACACGATGCCGGCGGTAACGGTGCCGCCGAGGCCGAACGGATTGCCGACCGCGATCACCCAGTCGCCGACGCGCGGCGAACTGTCCGCGAACTTCACGTAGGCAAAGGTCTTGTCGGTATCGACCTTGATGAGCGCGAGGTCGGTCTTCGGATCGGTGCCGATCACGTGCGCCTTGTACGTCGTGCCGTCGTCGGTTTTCACCTGTACGGTCTTGGCGTGGTCGACGACGTGGTTGTTGGTCACAGCGTAGCCGTCGGCGGAAATGAAGAAGCCGGAACCCTCGCCGGTGATGACCTGCTTGGTGTGCGGCATGCCGTTGCGCTGGCCGAATTGCTGGAAGAATTTTTCCATCGGCGAGCCCGGCGGGAAGGGGCTGTTGCCGCTGTCGTCATCGCTGTTCATGCCGGTGGTGCCGGACTGGTCGATCTGCACACGCACGGAAATCACGGCGGGCTTTACCCTGGCGACGAGATCCGCAAAGCCGGTGGACGGCTGCACGTCGGCGGCCTGCGCGGCTGAGGTCGGCGCGAAGGCCGATATGTTGAAGTTGCCGTTGACGCCGCCGGCCAGCACGGCAATGCCGAGTACGGCGACGGAGCCGAGCAG
>JBARCH010000345.1:0-5048 GCA_049793875.1 Pseudolabrys sp.
ATCGAAAAGAAATCCGGCGGCGCTGCCGACATCATGCGCTATGCCGACATCGCGCTCTACCGCGCCAAAAACGAAGGCCGCAATCGCGCCTGCGTTTATGACGCGGCCATGGACGCCGACCTTTCCAATCGCAAGCTGATGGAAACCGACCTGCGCTATGCGATCGAGACCGGCGCGCTGAGGCTCATGTACCAGCCCCTGGTCAACAACAGCGGCGCCATCGTCGTCGGCGTCGAGGCGCTCTGCCGCTGGACGCATCCCGAGCGCGGCGAAATCTCGCCGACGGAATTCATCGCTATCGCCGAGCACAGCGGCCTGATCAACGAACTTGGCCAGTGGGTCCTTCGGCAGGCCTGCACCGACGGCCTGGCGTGGCCCGGCATTTCGGTCGCCGTCAACGTGTCGCCGCTCCAGTTCCGCCGCAGCGATTTCTACGACATCGTACACCGCACGCTGACGGAGACGGGATTCGACCCGGCGCGGCTCGAACTCGAGCTTACCGAAAGCACCTTGATCGGTAACGCCGATACCGCGGAAGCCGCCATGACTCGTCTGAAAGCGATGGGCGTGCGGCTCGCGCTCGACGATTTCGGTACCGGCTATTCGAGCTTGCAATACCTGCGCCGCTTCCCGTTCGACAAGCTCAAGATCGACCAGAGCTTCGTGCGCTCGATCGAAAAGGCCGCCGATGCGGCCGCGATCGTGCATGCGGTCGTGAGCCTCGGCCGCGGTCTCGGCATGAAGGTGACGGCGGAAGGCGTGGAGACCGCCGACCAGCACCTGTTCCTGCGCGCCGCCGGCGTGCACTCGATGCAGGGCTACCGCTTCGGCAGACCGGTGAGCGCGGCCGAGATCACCGCCCGGCTGCAAGCGCCGGCCTCGGCACGACCGACCGATGAAATCGCCGCCTTCGCCGGCTAATCTCCAGCCTGCCGCGTTGAATTAGCCACGGCGCAGGGCCGGATGGCCCGCGCGCGCTTTTATGATATGGCGTTCCTTCGAAGAATTTCAGCGAAAGGAAAGCCGATGAGCGCCACGGGCAAAATCGCAATCGTCACTGGAGCTGGAACGGGCGTCGGACGGGCTGCCGCCCTCGCGCTGATGGGCGCGGGCTACACCGTTGCGCTTACTGGACGCCGCAAGGAGAAGCTCGACGAGGTCGCCAAGGAAGGACCGTCCGGCAAAAGCCTAGTTGTGCCGACCGACATTGCCGATCCGGCTTCGATCAAGGCGCTGTTCGCCAAGGTGAAGGACACTTATGGCCGCCTCGACGTGTTGTTCAATAATGCCGGCATCGGTGCGCCAGCCATGCCGCTCGAAGACCTGCCGATCGAGAAATGGAAAGCCGTTGTCGACACCAATCTGACCGGTCCGTTCCTGTGCACCCAGGAAGCCTTTCGCATCATGAAGAACCAGACACCACGCGGCGGGCGCATCATCAACAACGGCTCGATTTCCGCGCACACGCCGCGGCCGATGTCGGTCGCCTATACCTCGACCAAGCACGCGATGACCGGGTTGACCAAACAGACCGCGCTCGACGGCCGGCCGTTCGACATCTGCTGCGGACAGATCGATATCGGCAATGCCGCGACGCCGTTGACCGAGCGCATGGCGCAGGGAGAAGGCGTGTTGCAGCCGGACGGCAGCAAGAAGACCGAGGCACGCATGGACACGCAGTACGTCGGCACCGCGGTCGTTTACATGGCCGGTCTCCCACTCGACACCAATGTGCTGTTCATGACGGTGATGGCAAACCAGATGCCGTTCGTGGGACGCGGGTAACAGCAGGTGGCTATTTCTCGCTGCGGGGATTGACCTCGCCGCCGGAGCGTCATCCGCCTTGTCAAAATTAGCGGTGTGCAACTCGGCAGGCCGAATTGCGCATGCAAGCCATCACACGAAAGGATGGATGCGCGGGTCAACCGCACGTAGGCGGCGCCGGGGGATTTAAGTGCAACACCTGCAATCTGCGCTCGGCGTCCTCACCCTGCTCGCGATCGCGTGGGTCATCAGCGAGAACCGCCGCGCCGTGGCGTGGAAGAATACCGGCGTCAGCCTGCTCGTGACGCTGATCACCGCCGTGTTGCTGCTGAAGATTCCGCAGATCAAAACCGCCTTCGCAACTGTCAATGGCGCGGTCGATGCGGTCGCATCTGCGACGCAAGCCGGCACCTCATTCGTGTTCGGCTATGTCGGCGGCGGGACGCTGCCGTTCGACTTGAAGGCGCCGGGCGCGGAGTTCGTCCTCGCCTTTCAGGCGCTGCCGATCGTGCTGGTGATGAGCGTGCTCACGACGCTGTTGTTCTACTGGCGTATTTTACCGCCGATCGTGCGCGGGTTTTCCTGGCTGCTCGAGCGCACGATGGGCATTGGCGGCGCGGTCGGGCTTTCCACCGCGGCCAATATTTTCCTCGGCATGGTTGAATCGCCGCTGTTCATCAAACCCTATCTCGTAAAACTCACGCGCGGCGAATTGTTCATGGTGATGACCGGCGGCATGGCCGGCATCGCCGGCACGGTGTTCGTGCTTTACGCGACCTTGCTGCGCAACGTCATCCCCGATGTCGCCGGACACATTCTCGTGGCGTCGATCCTGAGCGCGCCGGCAGCGCTCCTCATCAGTCAATTGATGGTGCCGGATGCGCCGGGCGAGCGCACCGAAGTCGCGAAGATCGAAATCGGCCAGGTCGCCGACAGCACTATGGACGCGATTACCAAGGGCACCACCGCCGGGCTCGAATTGCTGCTGAACATCGTCGCCATGCTGATCGTGCTGGTGGCGCTGGTGCATCTCGCCAACGCCATCCTGAGCCTCGCGCCCGACATTGCGGGGGCACCGGTGACGCTACAGCGCCTGCTTGGTTTCGTGATGGCGCCGGTCTGCTGGCTGATGGGTATTCCGTGGGATCAGGCGGTGACGGCCGGATCGCTGATGGGCATCAAGACCGTGCTGAACGAATTCCTCGCCTATCTCGACCTCGCCAAATTACCGGCCGGCGCGCTCGACGACCGGTCGCGTCTGATCATGCTCTATGCCATGTGCGGGTTTGCGAATTTCGGCTCGCTCGGCATCATGATCGCAGGATTGTCGACAATGGCGCCGGAGCGGCGCGCCGACGTCCTCTCGCTTGGCGGAAAATCCATCGTGTCCGGCACGCTGACGACGTGCCTCATGGGCGCGATCGTCGGTGTCCTGAATTAGGCATGCGCGCGCTCTTCGCCGCGCTGGTTGCGCTCATCGCCATCACCGCGACGGCGCGCGCCGCGACCGTTCGCATCGTGGCGTTTGGTGACAGCGCAACCGAGGGCTGGCTGGTCAATCCGAAAGATGCCTACCCGGCGCAACTCGAGAAAATTCTGCGCACCAAAGGATACGACGTCCGCGTGAAAAACGCGGGCATCAGCGGCGACACGACCAAGGGCGCGCTCGCGCGCTTCGACAAGGCAATCGGGCCGGGCACGAATATCGCCATCGTCGAGTTCGGCACCAACGACCTGCGGCTGCGCGTCCCCGTCGCCGCCATGCACAAAAATCTGATCGAGATCGTACGCACGCTGCGCAAACGGAACATCGAGGTATTGCTGATCGGGCTCGGTTCGCTGGATCTATCGACCGTCGCGAAAGCGAGCGGCGTGCCTTACGCGCAGTGGAAACTGCCGCCCGGAAAATACCGGGCAAGCGACGGCCAGCATTTCAACGCGGAAGGATATGCGCGCGTGGTCTCGCAAATCTTGCCGCAAATCAGAACCCTGATCGCGCGCGCTGCCGCGAAATAATCAAACGGCTCTCGCGCCCGCCCGGGCCGTCGTTCTCAATGCAGACGAAACTCGCCGTCGATCGCCTTTAGCTCGGCCGGTTTGATCAGCTTGCAATGCGCGACCTGGACCGAGTGCAGCGGGCCTTCCAGTTTCTCCTGCCAGAAGGCGAGAAAACGCTTCAACTCGGGAAATTGCGGAAACAGGTCGTAGGCCTGCCACACATAGCTCTGCAGCAGCCAATGGTGATCCGGGCGCCGGTACAGGATGTGTGCGGTGGTCAGGCCGTAACCGACGACCTGCTTCTGGAAGTCAGCGGAAACCGAAGCTGCCATGGCGTCACCTTTCGAATCGAACACTCAAGTTTCTCGTTCGAGCACCGCTCATGGCAAGCCCGAGCGGCAAACAAAGTGTTTAAAATCAAGGCGATGGCAGCCAATACGACCGCCTGCTAACAGCCTCGCTTACCGCTTCCTCAGGCGGCTTTCATCAACGTGCCAAAGTAAATGCCGGTTCCGGGCGCGCTCGATTAACCATCGGAGCCCAAACAATTTTTGAGATTGTTGGCACTCAATTGAAATGAGTGCTAAAAAATTTCCGGATGCCCCTTGCACCTAAAATCCGGCCACCCATGTCGTGACCAGGGGCAGGCAAGGGAAACGCCAGCTACCGAAAATGCTTCAGTTCCAATAACTTAGGAGGGATACCATGAAATTTCGCCCGCTTCACGACCGTGTCGTCGTCAAGCGCATCACCGCCGACGAGAAAACTGCCGGCGGCATCATCATTCCGGACACCGCGCAGGAAAAGCCGAGCCAGGGCGAGATCGTCGCCGTTGGTCCCGGCGGTCGCGACGAAGCCGGAAAATTGATTCCGATCGACCTGAAGGTCGGCGACGTCATCCTGTTCGGCAAATGGTCGGGCACTGAAGTGAAGATCAACGGCGAGGATCTCCTGATCATGAAGGAGTCCGACGTCATGGGTGTCATCGAAGGCGGCGCATCCGCCAAGAAAAAGGCCGCCTAAGGCTGCCGGCACCAACCTGAAATCAGAGGAACAGAAACAATGGCTGCGAAAGACGTAAAATTCTCAGTCGACGCGCGCGATCGCATGTTGCGCGGCGTCGATATCCTCGCCAACGCGGTGAAGGTTACGCTCGGCCCCAAGGGCCGCAATGTCGTGCTCGACAAGTCGTTCGGCGCCCCGCGCATCACCAAGGACGGCGTGACGGTGGCGAAGGAAATCGAGCTCGAAGACAAGTTCGAGAACATGGGCGCGCAGATGGTGCG
>JBARCH010000346.1:0-3030 GCA_049793875.1 Pseudolabrys sp.
ATCGCGTGCCGTCAAATTTCGCGGGCCAAATGTTTATGGTCCCCAACCACCGGCGCATAATGCCTTGGGGTCCGACGCCCGACTCGTAATCATTGTGTAAATTCGAGGATCACTGAAGCGGCGAGCAAGGAGAACCGGCGGCGCGAAAGGCGCCCTCGCGGCGCCGATCGACAGGCGCGCGGTCTCGCGGACTGTCCCGGCTAGATGCTCAGCGTCACTTGTTCCAGCACGTCGATCAGCCAGGCCGCGGCCTGCAGGATTGCGACGCGCTGGGTCAGCGAATTTTGCCGGAACGCATCGTTGAGCAATTTTCGCGCGCGGCGATAGCCGGGATGTTGGGCCGCCACCGTGCTGAGATTGGACAGCCGCGCGATCAGTTTCTCGCGGTTTGCCTCGGCCTCATCGTAACGCTTGCGGAAACTCGGGAGCGGGGATCGCGCGCCGGCGGTGTCCGTCTTGTTTTTCTTTCGCTGCGCCATGTCGGTTAACTTTAATAGCAGCCCCGCTCCGGGGCGCAACACGTTCCTTGGATTCGTGGCAGTTCCACGGCAGCCGGAACCTCGCGGCAATTAATGTTACCCCGCGAATAGCCGCAGCAGCGTTTATCCCTCGTATAAAATGCCGGCGAGTTTATTGATCACGGAGTGCCGGCACATGCGCGTTCTGCTTGCGATCGGTCTGCTGGTATCTGGCGCGCTCATCGCGACTCCGGCCGAAGCAGGCCACCGTCATTACGATTACCAGTCGTCGATCGGCCGCCGTGCTTTGCCGATCGTCGTTTACGATTACGAGCCTGGCGTCGTTGTTCGCGCTTACTGGAGCGCGCCGTGGCGCAACCGCCACTATTTTCCGACCCGGCGTAAAGTCGATATCACCGCGCGCGATGAAGATGTCTCGACCGGATCGGCGGAGCCAATCAAGCCGGCCGAAAGTTTCCACCGCGAATGGTCGACGTCGTCGAGCTTCGCCCCCGAGGGCGCGCAAGCGGGCATGCCGGCAATCGACGATATGCCGCCGCCGCAACCGCGCGGGGGCATCACGCAGCAAAATCCGAACGCTCCGAAATTCAGGCCCTAAGTCCCATGCGCGTGCCAGACGTAATCATCCATAAGCCGCGCGTGCTGGCGACGCTCGCCGTCATCCTCGCGGCCGCATTGGCGCCCGACGCCGCGCATGCGCAGGCTTACGGCGCCTCGTACGCTCAACCTGCGCCGCTTTACCCCTACGTCGTTCAGCCGCAGCAGAACGTCTATGCCGCTCCGCCGCAACAAGGCGGCGCCTACATCATTCAGGTGCCGGCGCAGCAGGCCTATCCTTACGTGCGTACCCATAAATCGCGCCACAAGCGCATGGCGAGTGCGCCGGCCGATTCAGAACCGGTCGCGAAAGCTGCGCCGAAGTTCGACCGTCCGCATAAACGGGTCGATCCGGAACTGGTCGATAAATTGCGCAAGCGCGGCCACCGTCACATCGAAACGAAAGTCGTCAACACAACAAGGGTCGTGCGCGAAAAGCCGGTCGTGATTGAAAAGAAGCGTTACGTTGACGATCCGCCGATCGTGATCGAGCGGCGTCACGTGGTCGAGGACACGCTGCCGGGCGAACAGCCGCGCGGCAGGCACGCGGCGCGGGGCGACGGCAACGTGCGCGTGATTCACGCCGAGGCGGAGGTCACCATTCTCGGGCCCGACCGCATGAGCATCCGGCTGTTCCGCAAGCACGGTAACGACGCCAACGCCAAGGCCGAATAAGGATTCAAAGTTAGTGGGACGCGAGCGGCGGGTGAAAGCCCGCCGTTTCGCATTTTCAGGTCTCGCTCAATTTTCGGCTCGCCACATAAAGCCCGAGCGCTGTCGCGTTCGACACGTTCAGGCTCTTGATCTCGCCCGGCAGGTCGATGCGCGCGACATGATCGCAAGTCTCACGCGTCAATTGGCGCAGGCCTTTTCCCTCGGCACCGAGCACCAGCGCGAGCGGCGTGTGCAACGCAAGACCGGCAAGGTCCGCGTCGCCGCTGCTGTCGAGTCCGACGACCAGGAAGCCGCTTTGCTTGAGCGCCGCGAGACCGCGCGCGAGGTTTTGCACGTTGACGAGCGGAACGTGCTCGAGCGCGCCGGAGGCGGCTTTCGCCAGCGCGCCGGTCGCGTCCGGACTGTGGCGCTGTGTCGTCACGATGGCCGTTGCCGCGAAGGCGGAAGCGGAGCGGAAGATAGCGCCGACATTGTGCGGGTCGGTGATCTGGTCGAGCACGAGGACGATGCCTTTCGCAGGCAGGTCCTCGACCGCAGGCGAGGGCAGCGGATCGGCTTCGATATAAAGCCCCTGATGCACGGCATCGGGGGTAAGCCGTTCGGCGATCGCGCCGGGCCGCACGATGTCCGGCACGACCTTTGACTTGATGCCTTCGTCGGACAGCCGCCGTGCGGCATTGTCGGTGGCGAGCAGCCGGCGCACGCGCCGCGCAGGATTTTGCAGCGCGGCCACCACCGTGTGCCAGCCGTACATAATGACGGTGGTCTCGGGGTCCGGCCGCAGGCTTTCGCGGCGGGCACGCTCGAACCGCTCGCGCCGCTCGACCTGTTGGTGGGTCGCGCCCGGTTTGCCGCCCGAAGAGGGCCGGTTGAAGGGTGGTCGTGAGGGCATTTGTCTCGTCCGATCTGCGCCGCCGTTGGCGGAACCTTGAATGTGCGTGATTTACCGCGTGCCTTACTCGATCTTCCGTGACGGAAACAGCCTCCATTGACTTAACCGGGGTCGCTCCCCATAAAGCGCGAAATCCCGACCGGCCGGCGGGCGAGAGCGTTTATCTTTCGAGATCAACGCGGTGCGGCGGCTTTTGGGGGAATGTCCCGAGCGGCAAAGGGGGCGGACTGTAAATCCGCTGGCTTAGCCTTCGTAGGTTCGAGTCCTACTTCCCCCACCACCTTTTGCCCGACGAGGCGGGAATTCGGCGGCAAGCAGCCGGCGGCGAAATCATAAAAATCATGAGAAGCATTGCCTGTTCCCGCCGGGCGGCAGCCACCTTGAACC
>JBARCH010000347.1:0-2718 GCA_049793875.1 Pseudolabrys sp.
CCCGCCACATACCAAAGGCCCCGCCGTGTGGATGGATATGGATCAGGTCGAACTCGACGCCGCCTACGATCAGTCCTTTTATGCCCCGCTGCTCCGCCAGATACTCAAGCGCTACGCGTCAAGCAGCAATCAGGTCCGCGCGCGTCTCGGCAACCCGAAGCGCGTGAGCTACGGGCCCACACCGGTCGAGGCGCTCGACATCTACACGACGAAGAAGCCGAACGCCCCGATCTTCGTTTTCATCCACGGCGGCGCGTGGCGATCCGGCGAGTCAAAAAACTATGCATTCCCTGCCGAAATGTTCGTCAACGCAGGCGCGAATTATGTCGCGCTTGATTTTGCCTCGGTCATCGCCGCCAAAGGCGATCTCGCCGTCATGGCCGACCAGGTACGCCGTGCGATCGCCTGGACACACAAAAACGCCGCCAGCTTCGACGGCGACGCCAATCGCCTTTACATCGGCGGGCACTCGTCCGGCGGACATCTTTGCGGCGTTGCAATGACGACCGACTGGAAAAAGGGGTTCGACGTGCCGGCGGATATCATCAAAGGCGGCCTTTGCATGAGCGGCATGTACGAGATGAAGCCGGCGCGGCTGTCCAAGCGCAGCAGCTACATCAAATTTACCGACGCAATGGAAGAGGCGATGAGTTCGCAACGCCACATCGACAAATTGCGCGCGCCCGTAATCTGCACCTATGGCAGCAACGAGACGCCGGAATTCCAACGGCAGAACCGCGACTTTGCCGCGGCGGTGAAAGCCGCCGGCAAACCGGTCGAACTGATCCAGGCGCCGGACTACAACCACTTCGAGATGTGCGAAAGCCTGGGCAATCCTTACGGTCCGAACGGCCGTGCTGCGCTCAAAATGATGAAACTGGCCTGATCGCCTTGTGCCGAGCCGGTCAGCCCTCGATTGGCTCGGTCGCCGCGATCTCGATACCGAAGCCGCCAAGTCCGACGTAAGTCCGCTGGCTCGAGGCCAGCACGCGGATCGACGAAATGCCGAGGTCTTTCAGGATCTGCGCGCCGAGCCCGATTTCCCGCCATTGCCGCGAGCGCGCGGCATCGGCGCCGGTGTCGCTTCCATGGGGAATCTCGGCAACCGGAACACCGGCCGTGCCGTCGCGCAGGTAGACGATGACGCCGCGGCCTTCGGCCTTGAAGCGCGCCAGCGAGGCGCGGATCGGTTTCGCGCCGCCGAACACATCACCGATGACGTCGGCGCGATGCAGGCGCGCCAGCACGTTCTTGCCGTCGCCGACATTGCCATAGACGAACGCCATATGATGCACCTTGTCGAACGGCGTCACATAGGCATAGCCCTTGAGCGGACCAATCTCCGACGGCAGCGAGAATTCGCCGACACGCTCCACCAGCTTGTCGCGCGCCTGCCGATAGGCGATGAGGTCGGCGATCGAAACCTGGGTGAGCTTGTGCTGGTCGGCGAACGCCGCGACGCCCGGCCCGCGCATGACCGTGCCGTCCTCGTTCATCAGTTCCGACAGCACACCCACTGGCGGCAAGCCCGCGAGACGGCATAAGTCGACGCAAGCCTCGGTGTGGCCGGAACGCATGAGCACCCCGCCCTGCCGCGCAACCAGCGGAAACACGTGACCGGGCCGCACGAAATCGGACGCCCCGCTGTTGCCGTTGGCGAGTGCGCGAACGGTGTTGCAGCGCTCCTCCGCCGAAATGCCGGTCGTGAGCCCGTGACGCACATCGACGGTTACCGTGAAGGCGGTGCCGAGCGGGGCATCGTTTTCAGCCACCATGGGGTCGAGATGCAGCTTGCGCGCCAGTTCGATACCAAGCGGCGCGCAGACGATGCCCGACGTGTTGCGGATGATGAACGCCATCTTTTCAGGCGTGCAAAGCGACGCGGCGACGAACAGGTCACCTTCGTTTTCACGGTCGTCGTCGTCCATGACGACCACGATTTCGCCTCTGGCGAAAGCCGCGATCGCGGCATCGACACGTTGGTGATTATCGGTCACGGATTGTCCTCGAACGCGCCACTAAGCGCCTGGCTTGGCGAATGGCCAAGGCGTGCCCTCGCCGACCTGCGCACGATGACGCAAATAGTGATCGGCCAGGACGCAGGCAACCATCGCCTCACCGATCGGCACGGCCCGAATACCGACGCACGGGTCGTGGCGACCCTTAGTCATCACTTCTGTCTCGTTGCCGTAACGGTCGACCGTCTTGCGCGGGGTCAGGATCGACGAGGTCGGCTTGACCGCGAAGCGCGCGACAACCTGCTGGCCGGTCGAAATGCCGCCGAGGATGCCGCCCGCGTGGTTCGACAAAAACCGGGGCTTGCGCTCGTTGCTCATCCGCATCTCGTCGGCGTTATCCTCTCCGCTCATGGCGGCCGTTGCAAAGCCATCGCCAATCTCGACGCCCTTGACGGCGTTGATACCCATCAGCGCCGACGCAATTTCCGCATCGAGCTTGGCGTAAACCGGCGCACCAAGCCCCGGCGGCACGCCGTCGGCCACGACTTCGATCACCGCACCGACGGATGAGCCTGCCTTGCGCACACCGTCGAGATAGCTTTCGAAGAACTTTGCCTGCTGCGCGTCAGGGCAGAAGAACGGATTGTTACCGACCTCGTTCCAATCCCAGCGCGTGCGGTCGATCTTGTGCGGGCCCATCTGCACCAACGCCGCGCGCACGTTCAGGCCCGGCACGACCTTGCGCGCAACGGCGCCGGCC
>JBARCH010000348.1:0-3647 GCA_049793875.1 Pseudolabrys sp.
ATAACAGAGACAGCCGGCGCCGCCGACAGCGAGTGTGACCTTGGATTGGGCGAGGGCCACGCCTGACATCAGTGCCAGCGCTGCCAGCGATGACAGCATTCGTCGAAGCAATATTCTCATTTATTCCTCCCTGATTTCGGTGTCGGGCAAAAAGATACCGGACCGCGCGAGTTCTGAGAAGCCGCCTCGCCCCGGCAAAAGGCGATCAAGGCCTGGCGTCGGCTGCAAGCGGACGCCAGACCAGCAGGCGCTTTTCGACCACGGTGACGATCATATCGATCGCGATCACGAAAGCCGCGAGCACGAACATGCCGGCGAATACGCCGGCGACATCGAATACGCCTTCGGCCTGCTGGATCAGGTAGCCTAATCCGGCGGCGGAACCAAGATACTCGCCCACCACCGCGCCGATGACGGCAAAGCCGACCGACGTGTGCAGCGAGGAAAACATCCACGACAACGCCGACGGCCAATAGACGTGGCGCATCAATTGCCGCTCGTTCATGCCGAGCATGCGGGCGTTCGCCAGCACCGTGGGGCTGACTTCCTTGACGCCCTGATAGACGTTGAAGAACACGATGAAGAAGACGAGCGTGACGCCGAGCGCCACCTTCGACCAGATGCCGAGGCCGAGCCAGAGCGTGAAGATCGGCGCCAGCACCACGCGCGGCAACGAGTTGGCCATTTTCACGTAAGGATCGAACACCGCCGCGACGCGCGGCTGGCGCGCGAACCAGAAACCGACCAGCACGCCCCCGAGAGAACCGATCACGAAGGCCAGCATCGACTCCCAGAGCGTGATCCAGAGATGTTTCCAGATCACGCCGGACACGAACCAATCGACGATCTGCGACCACACATCGACCGGATTGGAAAAGAAGAACGGCGGCAGCAGCATGTGGCCGAACACCGGATAGGTCGAAAACACGTACCACGCCGCAACCGACACGACCGCGACCAGAACCTGCAACAGGAGAAGCGTGATTTTTGACACCGGCTAAATCCCCTCTTGCCCGGCCTGCGCGTAGCCCTTGATCACTTCGGCCTTGAGCATCTGCCAGATGTCCCGATGCAATTCATGGAAGGCGGGATCGAGCTTGACCTCGCCGATGTCGCGCGGGCGCGCGAGCGGCACTTTCCAGTCACCGATGATGCGCGCCGCCGGCCCCGCCGACATGATGACCACGCGGTCGGAAAGCGCGATCGCCTCCTCCAGATCGTGGGTCACGAACAGAACGGCCTTGCGGTCGGCACTCCAAAGGTCGAGCAGCAGGTTGCCCATGATCTGACGCGTCTGCGCATCGAGCGGCCCGAACGGCTCGTCCATCAGCAGAATTTTCGGATCGCGGATCAGTACCTGTGCAAGACCGATGCGCTTGCGCTGGCCTCCCGACAGCATGTGCGGGTAACGGTCGCCGAATGACCGCAAACCCACACGCGCAAGCCAGTCTTGCGCGCGCACCCGCGCATCCGCCGACGGCACGCCGGCCGTTTCAATGCCGATGGCGACATTGTCGATCGCGGTCTTCCACGGAAACAGCGCGTCGGCCTGGAACAGGTAGCCGGCGTGCCGATTGAGCGAGGGAAGCGGCGCGCCGTAGATATTGACGGCGCCTTCGACCGGTTCGAGCAGGCCGGCGGTAATATTGAGTAGCGTGGATTTTCCGCATCCGGTCGGGCCGACAATCGAAACAAATTCGCCATCGGCCACATTGAGCGTGGCGCGCTCGACCGCGCGATAAACGCCGCCGTCCGCCAGCCGGAAGGCGACGGTCACGCCCGCGAGCGCAACCGCGCTTGCCGTCGTTGCCTGTCCGCCTGTTGCCGCGCTTTCGGCCATTGCCGCCTTCCCCCCTTTTGCCTTGCAAAGTAGCGGCTTGTCCGCGCATTGCAAACCCGCGGTGCTTGCAGAGAGATCGCCGTTCCGCGCCGCAGTGTCGCGTGCCATCATCGGAGCAATGATCATCGACGATCGCCTTACCGATGCACTGGACCGGTTGCCGGACTATCTCGGTAGCCATGTGCTGGTGAGCGTCACCGCGCTCATTATCGGACTCGGCATCAGCCTGCCGCTGGCGATCGCCGCCGTGCGCAGGCCGCGGCTGCGGGCCGGCGTGCTTGCCTTCGCCAGCATCGTGCAGACGATCCCCGGTCTCGCGCTGCTTGCGTTGTTCTATCCGCTGCTGCTGGTGCTCGCCGGCCTCAGCGAACGGATTTTCGGCAAGGGTTTTTCCGCGCTCGGCTTTTTACCCTCAGTGCTGGCGCTTGCGCTCTATTCGATGCTGCCGGTGTTGCGTAACACCGTGACCGGCCTCGCCGGCGTCACGCCATCGCTGCGTGAGGCGGCCTATGTGATCGGCGCGAGCAACTGGCAATCGATGCGCGACATCGAACTGCCGCTTGCCATGCCGGTCATCATGGCCGGCGTGCGCACTTCGGCGGTCTGGGTGATCGGCACCGCGACGCTCTCGACGCCGATCGGACAGACGAGCCTTGGCAATTACATCTTTTCGGGGCTGCAGACGCAGAACTGGGTATTCGTGCTGTTCGGCTGCTTCGCCGCCGCGATTTTGGCGCTCGTCGTCGATCAATTGCTGGCGCTGATGGAACGCGGGGTTACCAGCCAAAGCCGCATGCGCGTCGGCATCGGCGCGGCGGGGCTTGCCGCCGTCGTCTTGACCGCGCTGCTCCCCGGCCTCGGCCGCGCGCAGGCAAAATACATCATCGGCACCAAGCCATTCGCCGAGCAATACGTGCTGGCGTCGCTGATCGAGCAGCGCCTTGCGGCGAATGGCCTGTCCGCCGCGCAACGCGACGGCCTCGGATCGAGCGTCATCTTCGATGCGCTCGCCGCCAACGAGATCGATGTTTACGTCGATTATTCCGGCACGCTCTGGGCCAACAACATGCAGCGCAGCGACGTGAAGCCCCGCGCAGAAGTGCTGGCGGACGTTGGCCGATGGCTGCAGCGGACGAAAGGCATCCGCCTGCTCGGCAGCCTCGGATTCGAGAATGCCTATGCGCTGGCGATGACGCGCAAGAAGGCCGATGCCCTCAACATCAAGTCAATTGCCGACCTTGCCGCGCACGCTTCGAGCCTGTCGATTGCCGGCGACTATGAATTCTTCGAGCGGCCGGAGTGGAAAGCGATCCGCGACGCCTACGGCCTGAATTTCCGCACGCAGCGGACGATGCAGCCGGACTTCATGTACACGGCGCTGGCGAACGGCGACGTCGACGTGGCCTCCGCCTACACCAGCGATGGCCGCATCGCGCAATACGATTTGAAGGTGCTGGCCGATCCCAGGCAGGCGATTCCGCCTTACGACGCGATTGTGCTGCTGTCGCCGCGCCGAGCGAACGACGAGAAACTGATCGCAGCGCTCAAGCCGTTGATCGGCGCGATTCCGGTCGATCTGATGCGTGCGGCGAATTTGCAGGCCGGTGAAAAAGGCGCGCTGCCGAGAGATGCCGCGAAGTGGCTGTGGGATCAGGTCAGGAAGAAGTGACGGCGCCTCAACGGTCATCGTCCGCGAAAGCGGACGATCCAGTATTACAAATCGTTCGCTGAATACTGGATGCCCCGCTTTCGCGGGGCATGACAGCCTCATCTATCGCCGCGTCGATCAGTTTTTCGTCTTGTCCAC
>JBARCH010000349.1:0-3382 GCA_049793875.1 Pseudolabrys sp.
GGCAGGTGCGTCGAACCGGACCGCACGCGAACGCGCATCAAACCCACCCGTTAACCCTAATGAAGTACGAACATATGCAGCAGCCCAAGCACTTGTCCATACGCGGCGTTCCTCCAAGGCTAGTGGAACCCCAAACATGGTTAACGCACGAATTGTATGATAACACACTTATAGATTGAAATCAGGCAAAGCCGGCGCAGAGAGTCCGCAGCTCAACTGGCTGGCCGGTCCGGCGGCTCGACCGGCACGGGTACGCGCGCAGCCATTTCCTCACCGGCATTGGGCGCGAGCCGGGCGAAGATCAACGCCGAGAAACACGATATCAGCGCCACCGCGAGAAAGGCCGGCGGAAAATCCGCCGCCTGCAACGGACCGCCGCCGCGGTAGTGCAACGTCAATTCCACGACCAGCGCGCCAAGCGCGACGCCGGACGAGATCGCGAGCTGCTGTCCGACGCTCACCAGCGCGGTCGCGCGGCCGACACGATTGGGTTCCACCTCGGCGTAAGCGATGGTGTTGATGCTGGTGAACTGCAGCGAGCGGAAGAAGCCGCCGATCATCAGCAACATGAACATCACGACAATCGGCGTCGTCTGCGTGAAGACGGCGCACACCGCGAGAAATGCCGAACTGATGACTGCGTTCGCAACCAGGATCGTGCGGAAGCCGAGACGGCGCACAATCGTCGTCACCGCGCCTTTCATGCTGAGCGAGCCGAGTGCCGTGGCGAACGTGATCAGCCCGGACTGGAACGGCGTCATGCCGAAACCGACCTGCAGCATCAGCGGCAGCAAAAACGGCAGCGCGCCGAGGCCGAGCCGGAAAACGAATCCGCCGGTCACGCTGGCAAAAAATGTCGGCAGCCGGAACAGTGTGAGATCGAGCGCGGGGTTCTCCGTGTGCCGCGCATGCACGAGATAGGCGGCAATGAAGCAAATGCCGCCGACGATGAGCGCGGCCACCACCACCCACGGCAGGAAATTCAGTCCCAGCACCGACAGCCCGAACGCGACGCCGCCGATGCCCAATCCCGCCAGCACCATGCCGACAACGTCGAAGCGCTCGCGCTTCTCGCCGCGGATGTCCGGCACGAAGCGCATCGCGAGCAGGATGCCGAGCAGACCCATCGGCACATTGATGATGAAGATCCAGTGCCACGACGCGTAAGTCGTGATGAAGCCGCCGACCGGCGGACCGAGCACCGGCCCCATCAGGGCCGGCGTCGTCACCCACACCATGGCGCCGATCAGGTCGCGTTTCTCGATGGTGCGCACCAGCACCATGCGCCCGACCGGCGTCATCATCGCGCCCCCCATGCCTTGCACGATGCGGGCGATGACGAAATCGGTGAGCGAGCCCGACAGCGCGCAGCCGATCGAGCCGATCACGAAAATTGCGATAGCGCCGCAGAACACCTTGCGCGCGCCGAAGCGGTCGGCGGTCCAGCCGCTTGCCGGAATGAAGATGGCGAGCGAGAGCAGGTAGGTCGTGATTGCAAGCTTGAGCGCGAGCGGGTTGGTGCCGATGTCGGTGGCGATCGCCGGCAGCGATGTCGCGATCACCGTCGAATCCATGTTCTCCATGAACAGGGCGACCGCGATGATCAGCGGCACGATGCGTTCGCGGGGCATGGGCATTTGGTGCGGCTTTTGGCGGCGGCGTTTCGGGCTTCAGCCGGCCTTCAATAGCAGAGCGGTAGCGGAACGAGGGCCGTGGTTTGCGTTCATAACAGGCTTTCGGCGACGGCCTAGGAATCGGCGTGATCTCGTGCTATCGACCCACGCCAACCCAAAAGCGGGCCGTGAAGTCGGGCGAGGACTCCCTCGCCAAGGGCATTTTATCAGCCTTCGGCAGCCGGCCCTGAGCCCCTTGCGGGTGGATGGAGCTGGTGAATGGCTGCGAAAAACAACGGAAACCCGCGCGAGGCGCTTACCTTCGACGACGTGCTGATCAAGCCCGGCCTGTCGGAAGTGCTGCCCTCCGAAGCCGACCTCCGTTCGCGCATCACCCGCTCGATCTCGCTCAATATCCCCATCGTCGCGTCAGCCATGGACACGGTCACGGAAGCGGCCATGGCGATCGCCATGGCGCAGGCCGGCGGTATCGGCGTCATCCACCGCAACCTCGATCCCGCCCAGCAGGCGGCGCAGGTCCGGCAGGTCAAGAAATTCGAATCCGGCATGGTGGTGAACCCGCTCACCATTCATCCCGACGCGACGCTTGCCGATGCGCTTGCGCTGATGAACGAGAACAACATCTCCGGCGTTCCGGTGGTCGAGCCCGCCGCCGGCGGCGCACCCGGCAAGCTGGTCGGCATTCTCACCAACCGCGACGTCCGTTTTGCGACCGACAAAAGTCAGAAGGTCGCGGACCTGATGACCAAGGACAAGCTCGTCACCGTGCGCGAAGGCGTCGGCCAGGACGAGGCCAAGAAGCTGCTGCACCAGCGCCGCATCGAGAAGTTGCTGGTCGTGGACGCGCAATATCGCTGCGTCGGCCTGATCACGGTGAAGGACATCGAGAAGGCGGTTGCCAATCCGAACGCCTGCAAGGACGAGCAGGGCCGCCTGCGCGTTGCTGCCGCCACCACGGTCGGCGACAAGGGCTTCATGCGTACCGAGCAACTGATCGATGCCGGAGTCGATCTCGTTGTGGTCGATACCGCGCACGGTCATTCGCGCTACGTGCTCGACGCGGTCAACCGCATCAAAAAAATGTCGAACAAGGTGCAAGTAGTCGCCGGTAACGTCGCGACTGTCGAAGGCACCAAGGCGCTGATCGACTCGGGCGCCGACGCGATCAAGGTCGGCATCGGCCCGGGCTCGATCTGCACGACGCGTATCGTCGCCGGTGTCGGCGTGCCGCAACTCACCGCGATCATGGATAGCGTCGAGGCGGCGAAGGCGAGCAACACGCCGGTGATCGCCGATGGCGGCATCAAATATTCCGGCGATCTCGCGAAAGCGATTGCCGCCGGCGCCGACGTTGCGATGGTCGGTTCGCTGCTTGCCGGCACCGACGAGACGCCGGGCGAGGTGTTTCTCTACCAGGGCCGCTCGTACAAGACGTATCGCGGCATGGGCTCGGTCGGCGCAATGTCGCGCGGTTCGGCCGACCGTTACTTCCAGCAGGACATCAAGGACACGCTGAAACTGGTGCCGGAAGGCGTCGAGGGCCAGGTGCCGTACAAGGGCGCGGCGGCAACCGTGCTGCATCAGTTGAACGGCGGCTTGCGCGCGGCGATGGGTTACGTCGGCGCCAAGGATATTCGGGAATTTCACAGCAAGGCGGAGTTTGTGCGCATCTCCGGTGCAGGCTTGCGCGAAAGCCACGTCCACGACGTGACCATCACGCGCGAGAGCCCGAATTATCCGAGCCGGGT
>JBARCH010000350.1:0-2607 GCA_049793875.1 Pseudolabrys sp.
CCCAGCGGCCAGTCGAACGGCTGCGTCTCGTTCAGGGACTATGAGGCGTTCCTGCATGCGTACAAGTCGGGCGAGATCAGGCGGCTCGCCGTGATCGCGCGGCTCGACTGAGACGCGGGCGGGCGCAACGCTTGCGTTACACCGCCGCCACGCAATCGATCTCGATGTCAAAATGGCCCGGCCAGGCCGGAACGCAGACGAAAATGCGCGCAGGCGGATTCTTCGGAAAATAACGCGCGTAGATCGCGTTCACCGCCGCGAATTTCTCCACCGACGTGCAATAGACGTTGCACTTGAGCACGTTCTCAAGCGACGAGCCCGCCGTCTCCACGCACAACTTCAGTTGTTCCAGCACAAGTTCGGTCTGCCTTTCGATCGGCGCATCGACGACGTCGCCGGTCTTGGGATCGAACGGCGGAAAGCCCGAGACATAGATCGTGTCGCCCGCGCGCGTAACCGCCGAGGTCGGCGCTTTCCAGCGCTCCAGCCAGGTGGACAAAGGTTCGACACGGATAATTTCTCTTTTCATCAATGCTCTCCATTCGCCGGAACTGTGATGGCACGCATGTCAACTACCTGACCCTGTCAACTGCCTAACATTCCCGCGCGGCATCGCCCACCCGCAATCTGTGACGGCAAGACAGACACCGCGGCCCTCGCTTTGCCGCATTACGCGGCTACATCCGCGCCATGAGATCACGGAAATTTCCCTGGCTGCCCGCCGCCATGCTGGCGTTCGAATCGAGCCATGTCGTTGCGCTACGCATGATGAAGCTCTCGGCCGGCGGTCCGCGCGCCCGCGCCGAAGCAAGCCGCATGGTGAGCGAAAAAATCAGCGAGGCGATGGGCGCCGGCGTCACGCTGATGACGGGCGGTTCGCACGCCAAGGTCATCGCGCGCTATCGCAAGCGCGTCGCCGCCAATGCGCGGCGTCTGAGCCGCGGCAGGCGCCGATGAAAGCAGCCACTCACACGTCGCCTCCCCTCATCTGGAACTATGACCGCGGCGAGACGCGCGCCGATGCCGTCATTCATGCTCTTGGCGTCGCCCTCGGGCTTGCCGGAGCGGTGGCGCTCGTCATCGTGGCGGCCGATGACGGCAATGCCACGGAACGAGCCGCAGTCGTCATCTACCTGGCCGGGCTGCTCGCGATGTTCGGATTTTCCGCCGCGTATAATCTGTGGCCGGTGTCGCCGGTGAAATGGTGGCTGCGCCGCTTCGATCATTCGGCGATCTACCTGCTGATCGCTGCGACCTACACGGCTTTCATGCTGCCGATGCACGCCGCCGGGCCGACAGAGTTGCTCGTCATAATATGGCTTGCGGCGCTCACCGGCATGACGATCAAGATATTCTGGCCACGCCGTCTCGACCGCACGTCGGTCGCGCTCTATCTCGTGATGGGCTGGAGCGGCCTCCTCGCCTTCGGCTCGATCACGGCCGCGCTCGCGCCGGCAGCGCTCGTGCTGCTCATTCTCGGCGGTGCATTTTATTCGGCCGGCGTCGTCTTCCACGTCTGGCGCGGCCTGCGTTTTCAGAACGCGATCTGGCACGGCTTCGTGCTCGTCGCCGCGCTCTGTCATTACACAGCGGTATTGCTATCGGTGGCGGCGTGATCCTCGCCGCGTCAGGCTTTCGCCACTAACGTTGACAACGCGGCGCGATTTTCTCACGCGCGCTGCCGGTCGTTGTCGATCGGCAGCACCTGCCCCGATATCGACTTCGCCGCGTCCGAGGCAAGGAACACCGCAAGCTGCGCGATGTCCTTGGGGTCGATGAAGCCGTCGATGGACTGTTGCGCAAAAGCTTCCGCCTGCACGTCTTGCATCGACCGGCCCGAGATCTGCGCACGGCCACGAAACACGCGCTGGATGCGGTCGCCATCGACCGCGCCGGGCGCGATTGCGTTGGCGCGGATTCCCCATTCGCCCAGCTCGATCGCCAGCGTCTTGGTAAAGCCGATCACGCCCCATTTTGTCGCCGCGTAAGGGCTTCTGTTGGCAAAGCCGAAACGTCCCGCGATCGATGCCATGTTGATGATGACGCCCGCCTTCGACTGCTTCAGGTGCGGGATTGCAAGCCGAGTGACGTCGAACATCGCCGTGAGATTGACGGCAATCACCTTGTCCCAGTCGTCCGGCGGCATCTGATCGACCGGCAAAGTCAGCCCGGCGATGCCTGCGTTGTTGATGAGCACGTCGAGCCCGCCGAGTGCATCGACGGCATCCGGCACCATGCGTTCGATCGCCGCGCGGCTCGCCATGTCACAGGGGCGGACGACGAGGCCCGGGATTTCGTTCGCCAGCGCGTCGAGCGATTTGCCGTCGATATCACAGACGAAGACTTTGGCGGCGGTCGCTGCGAAGGCGCGCGCGAACTCACGCCCGATGCCGGCGGCGCCGGCAGTGACCAGGACGCGTTGAGGCATTCATTCCCCCTGCTCTGCCCGGCCCGCATATTACACGCCCGCAATGCGTGCGCCCACGAAACAGGAAGAAAGCGCGTCGCCCGGTTCAGGCTCCGTGGAAGCCGGTAAAGATGTGAATGACGGCCACAGCCACGCGGCGCGTGTTCTGAAATCCGGTTTCCACCTCGGCAAGCGTACAC
>JBARCH010000351.1:0-1861 GCA_049793875.1 Pseudolabrys sp.
GGCCAAGAGAACGGCCAGGGTGGCGGCAATGATAACGGACAGGAGCAAGGCGGGCAGAGCTTCGGCGGCGGTTTCGATCGCCAGCCCTCGCCACCGCGCGATTTTGCGCCTTCGCAAGACCACGCACCGCCCGTTCAGGAGCGCGCGCCGTCCTACTCACCACCTCCCCGCGCGGAAACGCCGCCTCCCTCGCCGGCCACATCGGCGCTGGAAGGCGAGCCGCCGCGCCGCCGCTCGACCATTCGCGAACCTGCGCCGTTTTCCGGCGGGGGAGAGCCGAGCGCACCGCCACCGCCGCCACCCGCGCCAGTGGTGACGAGCCCAGTGGCGACAAGCAATGAATCCAGCGAGAGCGCGCAGCCCAAGCGCGGCTGGTGGGGTAAGCGCCTGCTCGGCGGCGACAAAAGCTGACGCAGCGCGGATGCGGCCCGACACATGAAGTCTGCCTGGGCCGAACGCGAAGCGGACGCAGCCGTCGATCATTACGGCAAGACCGGAATCGCGCGCGATCTGGCGCTGCGCGTCTACACGACGCGATTGCTGGGCCGCGACCCCAAGCTCGTCCTGCACGGCGGCGGCAACACGTCGCTGAAGACACGCGTGCGCGATCTCTCCGGCGAAGAGACCGAGGTGCTGTGCGTCAAAGGCACCGGCTGGGACATGAGCGCGATCGAACCTGCCGGCATGCCCGCCGTGCGGCTCACGCCGTTGCGCAAGCTGCGTGCGCTCGACGCGCTTTCCGATGAAGACATGGCGCGCGTGCAACGGGCGCATCTCATAGACCCGATGACGCCACCCCCGTCGGTGGAGATGCTGCTGCACGCCTTCATGCCGGCGACATTCATCGACCACACGCACGCAACGGCGGTGCTGAGCCTGATCGATCAACCGAACAGCGCTGACCTGTGCGCGGAGGTTTACGGCGGTCGCCTCGGCTTCGTGCCCTATCGGATGCCGGGCTTCGGTCTGGCGAAAACCGCCGCGGACGTGTTCGACAAAAACCCCAAAGTCGAGGGTCTCATCCTAGACAAGCACGGCATCTTCACGTTCGGCGCGGAAGCGCGCGAATCCTACGAGCGGATGATCGAAATGGTCACGCTCGCCGAAGAGCGCCTGCAGAAAAACCGCAAGTCGGTATTCGCTTCCGCCGAATTTCCGCAACGCGTTGCGCCTGCTGCACAGGTCGCACCGATCCTGCGCGGAGCCTGCAGCCTGCCGGACGACAGGAATGAAGGCGCGTGGTTGCGCCAGATCGCGGAATTCCGCGTCAGTGACGCGATCATGGCTTTCGTCAACGGCAAGGACGTCGCGCGTTACGCGCGTGCCGGCGTCATCACACCCGACCACACGATCCGCACCAAGAACTGGCCGTTAATCGTGCCGGCGCCGGAAACCGGCAAACTCGACGAATTCGCGAAAAGCGCACGCAAGGCGGCGCAGAGCTTCATCGACCACTACCGGACCTATTTTACCTACAACAACGCGCGCGCCGGCAACGCCAAGACGATGCTCGATCCCCTGCCCCGCGTCGCGCTGGTACCGGGCATCGGGCTGTTCGGCCTCGGTCCGAACGCGAAGGACGCCCGCATTGCTGCCGACATCGCGGAGGCCGCCATCGAGTGCATCACCGGCGCCCAGGCGATCGGTACCTTCAAGTCGATCTCCGAAGCCGACATGTTCGATTGCGAATACTGGCCGCTGGAATTGTTCAAGCTCGGCGCGCGGAAAAGCCTGCCGCTGGCGGGGCAAGTCGCGGCCATTACCGGCGGTGGCGGCGCCATCGGCGCTGCGGTTGGGCGCGCCTTTGCGGCGGCGGGCGCGGAAGTCGCGCTGCTCGATCTCGATGCTGCGGCCGCAATGG
>JBARCH010000352.1:0-6210 GCA_049793875.1 Pseudolabrys sp.
ATGCCCGCGATCAGCGGTGTCAGCACACGGTCGGGCACGTAAGTGACGAGGCGCACGTCATTGTCCTTGAGCGCGCCGATCACGATCTCATGCCAGCTTGCGGATTGCGTTTCGCCGCCTGTCGCCACTGTCACCACCCTTGCGAAGCAAGCCTAGCCGAACGTGAAGGCGTCATGATAGGCGCCCTGCACCTGGCCGCCGGGTACCGGTCCGCCGCCCGGCACATGCATCATGTTGCCGATCACCGCGCAGGTCGAGCCATGCAGGCCATGACGCGGGATCGCCATCGGTGTCAACGCTTCCCACGTGTCGGTCTTGGGATCGTAGGCTTCGTTGGTGCCGAACACGCGGCCCGTCGCCTCACCGCCGAATACGACGATCTTGCCGCCGATGTAGGCGCAGGAAGGGCCGCTGCGCGCGGTCGGCAACGGCGCGCGGAAGCTCCAGCCGTCGGTCTTCGGGTCATAAACGGCGTTGAGCGAGGTGTAGAAGTCGTAAGAATCCATGCGACCGGCGATGGCATGGATGTTCCCGTCCACCACGGCGACGCCCATGTGGTCGCGCTGGCCGACGAACGGCTGCGTGCCGGTCGAGCCGCACATGCTTGTTCGATCCGTATATTTGTCGGTCGCCGGATCGTAAACCTCGTGCCATTCGACTGAGCGTACGTCGCGCCCGCCGAGCAGATGGATCTTGCCGTCGAGCACGATCGCCGAAATGGCGCCGCGCGGCCGCGACAGGCTCGCAATCGGCGCCCATTGATCGGTCGTGGTGTCGTAGACGAAGCACTTGGAATGCGGGCAGCGGTTCTGCTCGACGAAGCCGCCGAACGTGTAGATTTTCGTGCCGATCGAAACACCGGCGACGTGATTGCACGGCAATGGAAACGCGGCCTTCAGCGACCACGATTTCGCCGCCGGGTCATAGACCTGATGAAAACCCTGATCGACGCGGTGCTTGGCATAACCGGCGATGCTGTGAATTTTTCCGCCGCACTCGATCACCGCGTGCTCGCCGGTCGGGATCGGCATGCGCGGCTGCTCGACCCATTTGCCGGGATTGGCGGCCTTGGGCGCGACGCTGAACATGTAGCGCTGCTTCTCGACCGTCGGCGGAATCGCCGTGATCGACTTGTCGTTCAGGCCGAGAAAAATCGGAAGCTCTTGTTCTGCCATGACGATCCTCAAATCTGTTGTCGCGTGATCCTGTCCGGCCCTGCGTCATCCGCCGAGGCGGGCTTCGCAAAGGCGGCACTCCGGCTTGCGCGTTTGGGAATCATGCGCCGGCGTAACCGGGAACGGCGTCTCGCAGCAATTTGCGCGTCAGTTCGACGCCTTCGCGCGCAACCTCGAGCGGCGGCCGCGCCCACAATTCCGGGTTCGGCGCTTCGTAGCTCAGATAGCCGGTGTATTTTTTCTCCGCCAGCAGGCCAAGCATCTCGCGCCACTTCACGACGCCTTTGCCCGGCGCCAGCCGGTCGGTCGGCCGCTTCACCCCGGTGACCGGATTGGGCGACAGGTCGCTGTACTGGAAACAGAAGATCCGGTCGGCCGGCACGCTCTCGAAGCCGCGCCCGCCGGCGCCGCTGCGCGTAAAATGATAGGCGTCGATCAGGTAGCCGCAATTCGCCTTGCCCGCGCCGGTAATCAATTCAGTCAGGACTCCAAGGCTATTGAGCACGTCGTGCTGCGAATTGAACTCGATCGCCAGCTTGAGGCCGTATTCCGCGGCGATGTCGCCGGCATCCTGCAAATATTTGATCGCATCCTTGATCGGGCCCTGCACCTGCCCCGGTGCGCTCATCAGTGTCTTGCAATTCAGCGCCACGGCGTTCTCGCAACTTTCGCGGAAAACCTTGAACAGGCGCTTGCTCTCGTCGCCGGTCGCGAACAGCCAGCCATATTCGACACCAAGCACGCCGACCGGAATGCCCGATTTACGGATCAGATCGAGCACCTGCTCGTTGCTCATGCCGGCGTCGAAGCAGCGCTTGAAATCGGTGCGCCGCAGTTCCACGGCGTCATAGCCCGCCTCACGCGCAGCATTGAGTGCCGCGGCAAGCGGCGTCGTGTCGATCGTCCACATATGCAGCGCAAGGCGTCCGAACCGGTCCGTCATATTCCGCTCAATTGGCCTGTATGTTTAAGGGCGCGGGGCAGAATGCCCGTTCCCTCCAGTTCTTGTCCATGTCAAATTGGCGCTCCTGGCCCTGCTTCACGATGCGAAAATCCCGTACAATGGTTTTGAAATGACCGCCGCAAGCTTCCCGCCCGCCGGCTCGTGCGACAGCCATGTCCACGTGATCGGCCCGAAGTCGAAATTTCCGCTTTCGCCCGAGCGTTCCTACACGCCGATGGACGCGGTGACGGGCGAATTGCGTGCCATGCTGGCGCGCCTGCATCTCGACCGCGTCGTGCTGGTGCAGCCAAGTTTTTACCGCACCGACAATTCCTGCATGCTGGCGGCGATGGCGGAGATCAAGACCTGCCGGGGCGTTGCCGTGCTGCCGGCCAAGGTTTCCGACGCCGAGCTTGACGACCTGGACGACCAGGGGATTCGCGGCTTGCGCGTGAATATCGCCAGCAGCGGCGCGCCGCCGCTCGACGTCGTGCGCGAGCAGTTGTTTGCGGCGGCTCGGCTGTGCGAACGGCATGGCTGGCATGTGCAGATGTTCGTCGAGGCCGAGACGCTGGAACGAATCGCTCCGACTTTGCAGGAACTGCCGGTTCATTCGGTGATCGACCATTTCGGCCTGATCCCGCCGGGGACAAGCGGCAGCGCGCTACGTGCGCTCACGCGTTTGCTGCAATCGGGCAATGTCTGGGTGAAGATTTCCGGCGCCTATCGCACCGCCGAGGACCCTTTCGATCCGCGGCTCGGTGCGCTGGCGCGTACGCTGGCGGACGCAAATCCCGACCGCATCGTATGGGGCTCGGATTGGCCGCACACGCCGCGCCACGGAGCGAACCGCCGCGAACCGATGAGGGAATTACCGTTCCAGAATCAGGACACGCTCGGCCTGCTCAATCTCGTGCCGCAATGGCTCGAGGACGACAAGCTCGTGCGCAAGGTACTGGTGAGCAATCCCGCCCGGCTTTACGGGTTCGATTAGGCCGAGACGGCCTCCGCCACTCTTTTCCCGAACGCATCCGTGCCGAGCGGGCCGCCGAGATCGGGCGTGCGCCATTCCGGCTTGGCGATAATGCGATCGAGCGCCTTGTCGATCGCGTTACCGGCGCGCGCGAGATTGTCCGCACCGCGCCGTTCGCCGAGCCACGACAACAGCATCGCGGCCGAGCCGATCAGCGACGCCGGATTGGCGACGTTCCTGCCGGCGATGTCGGGCGCCGAGCCGTGCTGCGCCTGCGCCACCGCATGGTCCGTGCCGGCATTGAGCGAAGCTGCAAGGCCGAGGCTGCCGGAAATTTCCGACGCCTCGTCGGACAGAATGTCGCCGAACATATTGGTGGTGACGATGACGTCGAACTGGCCGGCGTCGCGCACCAGCAGCGCGGCCATCGCGTCGATGATGCGCTCTTCGTATCTAACCTGCGGATAGCGCGCGGCGACTTCGCGCACGCATTGCAGATAAAGCCCGTCGGATACGCGCAGCACATTGGCCTTGTGCACGGTCGTGACTTTCCTGCGGCGGCGCATGGCGAGCTTGAACCCGGCTTCCGCGATGCGGGTCGAGCCCTCGCGCGTGATCTTGCGCACGGCCAGCGCGAGGTCGGGCGTCGGCATGAATTCGCCGGGGCCGAGGAACATCGAGCGATCGGCATAGAAGCCTTCGGTGTTCTCGCGCATCACCACAAGGTCGACCGCGGTGCCGCAACGCGGCGGAAAGCCCTCGCGCGACCGCGCCGGGCGGACGTTGGCGTAAAGGTCGAGCCGCTTGCGCAATTCGCCGGACGGGTTGAGCCCGCCCTTCGCCACCGGCGGATAGTCGTTATGCGATACCGGGCCGAGCACGACGCCGTCGGCGGCTTTCGCCTTCTCCTCGACGCTTTGCGGAAAGGTCGTGCCTTCGACCTTGTGCGCGGCCCAGCCTATCATGGCGCTTTCGAATGTGAGGCCGAGGCTGAAGGTTTCGCTCGCCGCCCGCAGCACCTGCACCGTCGCCGCCGTAATTTCCGGGCCAATACCGTCGCCCTCCAGCACCAGAATCCGCAGCCCGTCCTTGCTCGTCATTACTTGCCTTCCCGCCGTTGCGGCACGTTTCCCGTGCGCCTAGTATTTGCGCCACGCTTTGCGTCCGGAATTTCGCCCTCACTCCTATGCGCTTTTGCGCGGTTCGCCAATAACATGATGATCGCTTCCGCCTCCGCCAAATTCGTGCTGCGCACGAGCCTGACCTCGCCGTTCGGACGCAAGGTCCGCATCGCCGCCGAGGTGCTGGGGCTCAGCAGCCGCATCGACATGGTGCTTGCCACCACGGTCAACGAGAACGACACGCTGCGGCAGCAAAACCCGCTCGGCAAAATGCCGTGTTTGCTGCTGGAGGACGGCAGCGCGATCTTCGACAGCCGCGTGATTATCGAATTCCTGCAGGAAATCGCCGGCAGCAACCAGCTCATCCCCGCCAGCGGCCACGCCCGCTACCACGCGCTCACGCGCGCGACGCTCGCCGACGGCATCGCCGATGCCGCATTGCTGATAGTCTATGAAACACGTTTCCGCCCGCCGATGCCGCCGGAATATTCCGAACGCTGGCTCGCGCACCAGCGCGGCAAGATCGAACGCGGCCTCGCCGAATTCGAGCGCCATCCGCCCGACCCGGCGAAAACCGACATCGTCGCGATCTCGCTTTCCTGCGCGCTTGGTTATCTCGACTGGCGCAAGCCGGTCGCATGGCGCTCGCAGCATCCGAACATCATCAAGTGGCTCGGCCGCTTCACCGAGCACACGCCGTTCTATGCCAACTCACGCCCCGAAGACGTAAAGTGACCATGACCGTCCACGACGCCAATACGGCGCCAACCCCACCTTCCTACGTCGCATCCCCGAGCAAGCCGAAACTGAAACTGCCGCCCGGCGCGGCCGATACGCATGTGCACGTCTTCGGCCCGCGCACCCGTTTCCCGCTCGCGGAAGGCCGCACCTTCACGCCCTCCGACGCGCCGAAGGAAAAGCTGTTTGCGCTGCATGAATTCCTCGGCATCGACCATTGCGTCATCGTGCACACCGCCTGCCACGGCTACGACAATTCGGCCACCGCCGACGCGCTCGCGGCCAAAGGCGGTGCCTATCGCGGCATCGCACTGGTGCCGGTCGATATTTCCGACGCCGATCTCAAACGTCTCGATGCGCAAGGTTTCCGTGGCGCGCGCTTCCATTACATGACGCATCTCGGCAAGGGTACGCCAATCGACGACGTCATCAAGTTCGGCAAGCGCCTCGCCGATATCGGCTGGCATCTTCAAATACACATGGACGGTAGCCGCATCGGCGAATTGACGCCTGCGCTCAAGCGCTCGCCGGTTACCGTCGTCATCGACCACATGGGCCGCGTCGATGCTTCGCGCGGCATCGATCATCCGGATTTTCAGAATCTGCTGAAACTGATGAGCGACGAGAAGTGCTGGGTGAAGGTCAGCGGCAGCGAGCGGGCCTCACGCCAGGGCCCGCCTTATGCCGACGCCATTCCGTTCGGTCAGAAACTGGTCGACGAATTCGGCGACCGCGCGGTCTGGGGCCTCGACTGGCCGCATCCGAATCTTTCCGGCCCCAATCCGGACGACGGCGCGCTGATTGATCTCCTCGCCGACATCGCGCCGACGCCGGCGCAGCGGCAAGCCCTGCTCGTCGACAATCCGCAGCGGCTTTACAAATTCGTGCGCGTGAAAAGGGAAGCAGCATCATGAGCGGCCGCCTGCAGGACAAGATCGCCATTGTTACCGGCGCAGGCTCCGTCGGTCCCGGCTGGGGCAACGGGCGCGCGACCGCAGTACGTTTCGCCGAGGAAGGCGCAAAAATTTTCGCCGTCGACCGTAGTCTCGACAGTCTCACCGAAACCGTCGCGCGCGTTAAGGAGGCCGGCGGCGAGATCGTCACGCATCAGTGCGACGTCACCGATAGCGCCTCGATCGCCACGATGGTGAAAGCCTGCGTCGATCGTTTCGGCCGTATCGACATCCTGATGAACAATGTCGGTGGCTCCGCGCATGGCGGACCGGTGGAAATGCCGGAAGAAACCTGGCACGCGCAGAT
>JBARCH010000353.1:0-9642 GCA_049793875.1 Pseudolabrys sp.
GCGGGGGCACCGACGCGATGGTGCCTTCCATGATCTTGAGCAACGCCTGCTGCACGCCCTCGCCCGACACGTCGCGGGTAATCGAGGGATTGTCCGACTTGCGGGAAATCTTGTCGATCTCGTCGATGTAGACGATGCCGCGTTGCGCGCGCTCGACATTGTAGTCGGCCGACTGCAGCAGCTTGAGAATGATGTTCTCGACGTCCTCGCCGACATAGCCGGCTTCGGTCAACGTGGTGGCGTCGGCCATCGTGAAGGGTACATCGAGGATGCGCGCAAGCGTTTGCGCAAGCAACGTCTTACCGGAGCCGGTCGGCCCAATCAGCAGGATGTTGGACTTCGCAAGCTCGACGTCGTTGTGCTTGGTCTGATGGTTGAGCCGCTTGTAGTGATTGTGGACGGCGACCGAGAGCACTTTCTTGGCGTGATCCTGGCCGATCACGTAGTCGTCGAGAACCTTGCGGATTTCCTTCGGCGTCGGAATTCCGTCACGTGACTTGACCAGCGAGGATTTGTTTTCCTCGCGGATGATGTCCATGCAAAGTTCGACGCACTCATCGCAAATGAAAACAGTGGGACCCGCGATGAGCTTGCGCACCTCGTGCTGGCTCTTGCCGCAGAACGAGCAATAGAGCGTGTTCTTTGAATCGCTGCCGCCGACTTTGCTCATTCCACTCTCCGTCTCACTTCTTTCATTCGCCTCGCTCGCATCACGCGACCGGATGTCCGCGCTCACTCGAAGCAATTGTCATGTCGGATCGCCGACACAACCACACTCACCTCCAAAGTCCCTGCCGCACGCAAGTTCCCGACTGCGACACTCCCCAACTTCCGGCATCATAAGCGAAGCATGCTAACGGCTCGATAATCAAGATTCTATTAACGATAACTTTTGCCCGCTCCCGGCGAAGAATGCAGCAGTTCCATGGCCTTGCAAGGCATGAAATCCATCTGGGTGGAAGCCGCTCGCCGGTAGTCAGACGGGCTTGGGCTGGAGTTCCTCGGGCCGTTTGTCGATCACCTTGTCAACCAAACCAAAGTCTCTCGCGGCTTCGGCGGTGAGGAAGTAGTCGCGCTCGAGCGCGTCCTCGATCTTCTTCAGCGACTGGCCGGTATGCTTCACGTAGATTTCATTGAGCCGTTTCTTCAGGTTCAGGATTTCCTGCGCGTGCAGCATGATATCCGTCGCCTGCCCCTGGAACCCGCCTGACGGCTGGTGCACCATGATGCGCGCGTTCGGCAGGGCAAAGCGCAGGTCCTTGGCGCCAGAGGCGAGCAGCAACGAGGCCATCGACGCGGCCTGCCCGCAGCAGAGCGTGGATACCGGCGGGCGCACGAATTGCATGGTGTCGTAGATCGCCATGCCCGATGTCACCACCCCGCCGGGCGAGTTGATGTACATCGAGATTTCCTTCTTCGGATTCTCCGCTTCGAGGAAGAGGAGCTGCGCCACGATCAGCGTCGCCACCCCGTCTTCGATCGGGCCGGTGATGAAGATGATCCGTTCCTTGAGCATGCGCGAATAGATGTCATAGGCGCGCTCGCCACGGTTGGTCTGCTCGACCACCATGGGAACGAGGTAGTTCATATAGGTATCTACGGGATCTCTCATTTCGGCTCCTCGACGCGAATCGCATTTAGCCTAGCTTACCCGCGTCGGCGTGGCTGATTGATCTATTTTCGCCGACCTGCCTGCGCAAGTCGGCCAGATGCTTAATCGGCCGTTTTTTCATCATCCTTGTAGAGATCTTCACGCGTAACCTTCTTTTCAGTCACCGTGGCGAGTTCGACGAGGAAGTCGACGACCTTTTCCTCAAAAAGCGGGGCGCGGATAGCATCCACTGCCGCCGGATTCTGGCGGAAATAATCCCAAACGCGCTGCTCCTGGCCGGCATACTGCCGCACCTGTTCCATCAACGCCCTGTTGAGCTCCTCTTCGCTGACGGCAATTTTGTTCTTCTCGCCGATTTCCGCCATCAGCAGGCCGAGCCGGACCCGCCGCTCGGCGATAGCCTGATACTCGGCCTTGGCCTTTTCTTCCGTCGTGTTTTCGTCCGCGAAAGTGCGGTTGGTCGTCTCAAGTTCGCTGGTCACCGATTTCCACACGCGGGCGAATTCCTCCTCAACGAGCGAGGGCGGCGGGTCGAATTTGTGCTTCGCGTCGAGTTCGTCGAGAAGCGCGCGTTTGAGCTTCTGCCGGCTGACCGAAGTATGTTCACGCTCGATGCGGTCTTTCACCGCCTCGCGCAGCTTGGCGAGCGACTCCAGCCCAAGACCCTTTGCGAACGCGTCATCGATTTCGAGCTTGCCGGGCGTCTCGACCGATTTGACCGTGACGTCGAATTCGGCCTCTTTGCCGGCCAGACTTTCGGTCGTGTAATTCGTCGGAAAAGTCGCCTTGACCTTGCGTTCCTCACCCGCCGTAACGCCCATCAACTGTTCTTCGAAGCCGGGAATGAAAGTCCCCGACCCGAGATTGACGCCGATATCTTCGCCCTTGCCGCCTTCGAAAGGAACGCCGTCAATGCGCCCAACGAACGACACGACAAGGCGGTCGTCCTTGGCCGCCTTTTCCCCTTCGGGTTTGGGCGCAAAGGGCCGGTTCTGCTCGGCGATGCGCGCAACGGCCTCGTCGATCTCGGTGTCGGCAACCTCCGCCACAAGCTTCGTGAGCTTGATGGACTTGAAATCCGCAAACGCGATCGTCGGTACGATTTCGACCGCCATGGTGTAGGCGAGATCGGTCTTGCCGGCGACCAGTTGCTCGATCGCCCCTTCTTCGGTCGGGAACGTCACCTTGGGTGTGGTCGCGAGCCGATAGCCGTGTTCGCTGACAATCTTGGCGTTCACGTCGCGCACGGTCGATTCGATGACCTCGGCCATAGCCGAGCGGCCATAAACACGCTTGAGATGGGCGACCGGCACCTTGCCGGGCCTGAACCCGTCGATGCGTACGCGGCCTTTCAGATCGTCGAGGTGCTTGTTGACCTTGGCGTCAAGCTCCGTCGCCGGGACCAACACCTGAAATTCGCGCTTGAGGCCTTCGGAAAGCGTTTCAGTAACTTGCATAACGACTACTCGTCTTTCATTGCTCTTGGCGGCTACGCCATCGGCGGCAGCCACCTACCGTGTCGGAAAACGGATCCCAGTAACGACCCGTCGATTTCGTCCCCAGGCTGGTGCGGGCGGAGGGACTCGAACCCCCAAGACTTTCGTCACTGGAACCTAAATCCAGCGCGTCTACCAATTCCGCCACGCCCGCAAAGGGCCATTCGTTTGCGGCACTGACACCGCAATTTCGCGCCGCAGGGCTTAACGTGCCGCTCGTCACAAGTGCAAGCGATACAGTCTGCCGACAGACGGCGCGGCTTATAACATGCTGAATCCGTGCGCCACCACAAATATGGCCGCACCTCAGCCTTCGCCAGCGGGGCGCGCCGCAAGGGCGGCAAACAGGCGCCGGTAGACCTTCGGCAGCATCTCCGGCAGGTCTTCGGCAATCAATCCCGGCCCGAACTCCCTGGCAGCCTCGCCATGCACCCAGACCGCCGCTGACGCCGCCTCAAAGGCCGGCATCCCTTGTGCAAGGAGGCCCGCGATCATTCCCGCCAACACGTCGCCCGCCCCGGCCGTCGCGAGAAAAGGCGGGGCATTCTCCGCGATAGCCGCCCGTCCATCGGGCGCAGCAACGACGGTATCGGGGCCCTTCAACACGACAATCGCGCCGATGTATTTGGCTGCTAAACGCACTTTCTCAAGTTTTACAGGAACATTATTATTTTCATACAAGTCATTAAATAAACGAACAAATTCTCCATCATGTGGCGTCAAAACAGTCGCCCGCCCCGCCCGTCCCTCAATCGCAGAAACCAGAACCTCTGGCTTTTCTGCAAAGCTCGTCAGCGCGTCCGCATCCAGAACGACAGCGGCTTCATCCGCCAGCGCTACGGCAACCTGCTCGCGCAGGGCGGCGCCCACGCCGCCTCCGGGCCCCAAAACGACGGCATTGCGTCGTTTGTCGGAAAGAAATTCCAGAAGCTCCTGCGGGCCGTCGACCGGACGGACCATGACGGCCGTATTGGCGGCGGCGTGAACGGCTAACGCCTCGCGCGGGCTGGCGATGGTGACGAGCCCGGCCCCTGCGCGCAACGCACCACGAGCGGCCAGGCGCGCGGCACCTGTGGTCGAAACGCCGCCGGAAACAACAGCCGCATGGCCGCGCGAATATTTGTGGCCTTCGGCCCGTGGAACGGGGAACTGTCCTTCCCACAGGTCGGGGACATTGGCAAAAGCGCGCGGCTTTATGCGATCGAGAACGCTGTCGGGAATGCCTATGTCGGCCACCTGAATGGCGCCGCAGCGCAGCCGTCCCGGCATAAGAAAATGACCGGTCTTCCGACGAAAAAATGTCACCGTTGTCGTCGCCTTGACCGCGACGCCCATCACCGCGCCGGTCGTGCCGTTCACACCGCTCGGTATGTCGACAGCTACGATTGGAATCCCGGAGCCGTTCATCGCCTCGATCATCGTGCGCGCGACGCCATCGACACTGCGGTCGAGTCCCGCACCGAACAACGCGTCAATGACGATATCGGAATCCTCGAACAAGGCGGGAGACGCAGCCTCAATGGAACCGCTCCATCGATCGGCCGCCAGCGCCGCGTCGCCTTTGAGCCGCGTTTTCTCACCCACGAGGCCGACACGGACCGAGTAGCCGCGCTCAACAAGGTGACGCGCCGCGACAAAGCCATCGCCACCATTGTTGCCCGGACCGGCAAGAACACCCACGCGCCGCCCCGGCAAGGCCGCGGCGGCATCGGCGACGGCGCGGCCGGCGTTCTCCATCAGATCGATGCCTGGCGTCCCTGCCGCCACCATCAATCGGTCGGCTTCGGCCATTTCCGCAATGGTCAGCAATTCGGTCATGCGCCCGACAGTAAAGCCGCCGCGCATGCGCGACAAACCCGTGAAAACCGGACCAATCAAAACATTGCTCTAAATTTGAGCTAGTTGCTCAGAACTTGGGCACTAAATAAGCGGCAAGCGTTTGCGCATTGCCGGTCGGCTCGGTAAATCGTCACAGGGAAGCCCTTTTTTCGTTTTGCGGGCTTGGCACGAGACCTGCAAACCGAAGGCCTGTTCGCGAGACGTGGTCTTGCGGACAGGGGGAAGAGGACGAGCAATGAAAAAAATCGAGGCGATCATAAAGCCGTTCAAGCTCGACGAAGTGAAGGAGGCCCTGCAGGAAGTTGGGCTTCAAGGGATCACCGTGACCGAAGCCAAGGGCTTCGGGCGGCAAAAGGGCCATACCGAGCTTTACCGTGGAGCGGAGTACGTCGTCGATTTTCTGCCGAAGGTGAAAATCGAAATCGTGCTCGGTGACGACATGGTGGACAAGGCCATCGAGGCAATCCGGCGTGCTGCCCAGACTGGCAGGATTGGCGACGGCAAGATATTCGTTTCTTCCATCGAGGAAGCGATCCGGATCAGGACCGGAGAGTCTGGGGTAGATGCCATCTAGGTCGCGGCGTGTTTTAGCGCGCGCTTCGCACCATTTTCATAACAAGGGGGAATGCAGTCCCATGACGACAGCTAAGAATGTCATGAAGATGATCAAGGATAGCGACGTCAAATACGTCGATTTCCGTTTTACCGATCCGCGCGGCAAGTGGCAGCACGTGACCTTCGACGTTTCGATGATCGAAGAAGACACTTTTGCCGAAGGCCAAATGTTTGACGGCTCATCGATTTCCGGCTGGAAGGCGATCAACGAGTCCGACATGTGCCTGATGCCGGATCCGGCGACCGCCTGCATTGATCCTTTCTTTGCAGAGACGACGCTCGTTCTTGTGTGCGACGTGCTCGAGCCGACGACCGGTGAGCCCTACAACCGCGATCCGCGCGGCATCGCCAAAAAGGCCGAGGGCATGGTCAAGTCGATGGGTATCGGCGACACGATTTTCTTCGGCCCGGAGGCCGAATTCTTCGTGTTCGATGACGTCAAGTACAAGGCCGATCCCTACAATACCGGCTTCAAACTCGACTCGGTGGAATTCCCCTCAAACTCCGACACCGACTATGAAGGTGGCAATCTCGGTCACCGCATCGGCATCAAGAAGGGCTATTTCCCGGTCCCGCCGCAGGACTCTGTGCAGGACATGCGCTCGGAAATGCTCGGCGCCATGGCGCGCATGGGCGCCAAGGTGGAAAAGCACCATCACGAAGTGGCATCCGCGCAGCACGAACTCGGCCTGAAGTTCTCGCCGATGACCCAGATGGCCGACATGATGCAGGTCTACAAATACTGCATCCAGCAAGTCGCGCAGATCTACGGCAAGACAGCCACCTTCATGCCGAAGCCGATCTACGGCGATAACGGCTCGGGCATGCATTGCCATCAATCGATCTGGAAAAGCGGCAAGCCGGTGTTCGCGGGCAACAAGTATTCCGACCTCTCGGAAACTTGCCTCTCCTACATCGCCGGCATCATCAAGCACGCGAAAGCTATCAACGCCTTCACCAATCCGACCACCAACTCCTATAAGCGCCTGGTGCCGGGTTTCGAGGCGCCGGTGCTGCTCGCCTATTCGGCGCGCAACCGTTCGGCTTCCTGCCGTATCCCCTATACGACCAACCCGAAAGCCAAGCGCGTCGAGGTCCGTTTCCCCGACCCGCTCGCCAATCCGTATCTCGCCTTCGCGGCGATGCTGATGGCCGGCCTCGACGGCGTGAAGAACAAGCTCGATCCGGGCAGCGCAATGGACAAGGATCTCTATGACCTGCCGGCGAACGAACTTAAGAAGATCCCAACGGTGTGCGGCTCACTGCGCCAGGCGCTCAGCGAACTCGACAAGGACCGCGCCTTCCTGAAAGCCGGCGGCGTGTTCGACGACGATTTCATCGACAGCTACATCGACCTCAAGATGCAGGAAGTGATCCGCTTCGAGCACACGCCGCATCCGGTCGAATTCGATATGTACTATTCGTCGTAAGCATTCCTTCCAAAGCATCGAACAAGCGATGCAAACACAACGGGCGCTTCGCAAGGAGTGCCCGTTTTTTCTTGGCAAGTTGCCCGATGGACCCGCCAAAAGCCGCCGACTACACTGAATGTGTCGCCATATCGGCTGGGATGAATTCAAAAATGCCACGGCCAGGATCGGAAATGTGTTCGATGAAGACGGAGCCATCGAGCAGCACGACAAGCAGGTCTAGTCAACTTGCGGGATGACTCTATGTCGGCTGATGAGAGGCTTTCTTGTTTGATCGGCAACATCTACGACGGCGCGCTCGACGGCACAGTGTGGCCCGACGTTTTGCGCGAAATCGCGGGCTTTGCCGGTGGCCAGGCCGCCGGATTACTGTCGAAGGATTCGGTGAGCAAGGCCGGTACCGCGTACCATCAGCATGGCGTCGATCCCCGCTACATGCAGCACTACGCAGCGACGTTCCACAAGTTCGACCCTATGGCGGCATTACACTTCTTCGACGTCGGACAGGTCGTGAGCATCCCCGAATTAGTCCCTTTCGACGAATTTTGCCAAGGCCGATTTTACCGCGAATGGGTTAAGCCGCAGGGTTGGCTCGATGCGGCCAATGTCGTGCTCGACAAATCGGTGACGTCCTATGCGTATCTCAGTATTATCCGTGCCGAGTCCGCCGGCATGGTCGACGATGAGATGCGCCGGCGGATGAGCCTCATCGCTCCGCATGTCCGGCGCGCGGTGCTTATCGGCCGGGTAATCGATCTCAAGACCACAGAAGCGGCGACGCTTGCCGATACCCTCGACGGCCTCAGTGCCGCGATGTTTCTCGTCGACGCGGTTGGCCGAGTCATCCATGCCAACGCTGCCGGCCATGCCGTCCTTGGCGCGGATGACTATTTGAGAGCCGCGGGTGGACGGCTGATCGCCGGCGATCCGCACGCCAACAAGGTCTTGCGCGAGGTTTTCGCGACCGCTGGCGAGGGCGATGCGGCCGTTGGCGTGAAGGGCATTGCCGTTCCGCTCGTGGCGCGCGGCGGCGAGCGCCATGTCGCTCACGTCCTGCCGCTCACCTCGGGCGCGCGGCGCCGTGCGCGCGCAGCCTATGCTGCCGTTGCTGCGCTGTTCGTGCACAAGGCGTCGTTGGATACGCCATCGCCGCCGGAGGTGATCGCCAGGAGCTACAGCCTGACGCCGACCGAACTCCGCATTCTGCTCGCCGTTGTCGAGGTCGGGGGCGTGCCCGAGGTCGCGGAAGCGCTCGGCGTTTCGTCCGAGACGATCAAGACCCATCTCGGGCGCGTCTACGCCAAGACCGGCACTCACCGCCAAGCCGATCTGGTCAAGCTCGTCGCCGGTTTCTCCAGTCCGCTGGCCGGCTGATCTAAACCCACGACAACGACAAAGGCGCGATATCCCCCGATCGGGGGACGACGGATAATTTTGAGCTCAATAAATTTGGCATGCACGCTCCCGATCGCGGCTTGCGGCGCCGCCTTTGCCCGCGGCCGTAAGTTGGAAACGGCAACAGGAGGCGCAAATGAGCGCGCCAATCAAATCGTCAAGGTCGGTCAGCCTTGCCGCCGCGTCCGCGATTGCAGTTCTGCTCGGCGCCAATTCTGGCGCCGCTTTGGCGGGTCACCACCACCGCTGCGACAAGTGCGGTTCCGGGTCGAACCAAAATTCAATTACTGTGCAGACGGGTAGCGGGCTGGTGAACTCCGGTCCCCCCTTGCATGGTCCGGGGTCCAGTCACAATCCTACGCTCTATCATCCGGTGCATGGACCGGGTTCAAGTCACAATCCGATTGTGCGGTCGCCTGGAAAAACGGTAATTCGCGATCATCGGAAAAGACCTTGTTACTTTCATTGCAATGCGGGACGCCGCCCGAATTTGACGAACGCTGAGGGTGGCCGCGCCGTCACGAAATCGACATCGAGCCGATACAACGGCGGCGATACGAGCAGGGATCACAGACATTAGAGGTCATACCGCAGAGGCCATATACGGCCGCCCCCTGTCCGCCACCCAGGCGCGCCGATCATAAAGTTGCCGAAAGTTGCCGACGCGCGCACCCGGATATGTGAAGCACAAGAGGCAGCACCCGCAACAGCAAACCGCCGCTTCCGCCGTCTGGAGAGGCCTCTTCATTGGATGCGACCGGTTTCGGCTCGGCGTGAACCAAAGTCGATCGCTCCGCGACCAACAGTCGGAACTGCGAAACTAAAAGGAGGCAATCATGCGTAAAGTTCTGATCCTGACATCGGTTTCGGCGGCCGCGATTTTGATTGCTGTCGGCGGTGCCTCCGCCGGAGGTGACCGCCATGTGCGCGGCGCCGGCAGCGGCACGGTCACAACAAGCGCCGGCAACAACAGCGGACCCGTGATGCGTGACCACCGGGGCGGGTCAAGCCAAGGCGGTTCTCAGACAGGCGGCTGGGGCAACGCGACGGTTCGCGACCATCGGAGCGGGTCCGGCGGTTCTCACACAAGCGGTTGGGGCGATGGAGCGAAAGTACGCGATCATCGCAAGCCGATAGTCACGCTCAAAGGGCCTTTCTGACTCCGGCGTTCCGCACAAATCACCAGGAGGCTTCAATGCGTAAATTTGTGTTTCTTTCAATTATCGCCATCGCTGCGCTCGCCATCGCCTGCGCC
>JBARCH010000354.1:0-22560 GCA_049793875.1 Pseudolabrys sp.
CAACACGAACGTTGGCGACGAGGGCGGCTTCGCGCCTAACCTCCCGTCGGCGGAAGCCGCGCTCGATTTCGTCGTGAAGGCGATCGGGAAGGCCGGCTATACGGCGGGCAAGGATGTCGTGCTGGCGCTCGATTGCGCGGCGACGGAATTTTTCAAGGACGGCACGTACGTCTACGAGGGCGAAGGCAAGAAGCGTTCTGCAAAGGAGCAGGCGCAGTATCTTGCCGATCTGGTCGCGCGCTATCCGATCGTCTCGATCGAGGACGGCATGGCCGAAGACGACATGGATGGCTGGAAGATCGTTACCGGCTTGATCGGTTCGAAATGTCAGCTTGTCGGCGACGATCTGTTCGTCACCAATGTCACGCGTCTCGCCGACGGCATCAAGAACGGCCTCGCCAATTCGATCTTGATCAAGGTCAACCAGATCGGAACTCTCACCGAGACGCTGGCCGCCGTCGAGATGGCGCACAAGGCGGGCTATACGGCTGTTATGTCGCACCGCTCGGGCGAGACGGAGGATTCAACGATCGCGGACCTCGCCGTCGCCACAAATTGCGGGCAGATCAAGACCGGTTCTCTTGCGCGCTCCGACCGCACGGCGAAGTACAATCAATTGCTGCGGATCGAGGAAGAACTGGGCGGACAGGCGAAATATGCCGGCCGTTCGGCGCTCAAGAGCAAAGGTTAGCTGTAAGCCCAAATTATCCGGCGCATGCTTGCGCGGGCCGGCAATTAGAGCGAGATTCCCGAAGATGGACCAATACACCGGCCTGAGCAGCATGGACCGCCGCCGCGCGGTTGAGCGCCTGAGCGCATTCGTCGCATCGTCCGTGGATGCGGCGCGCGCGGTGGAAAAGCCGTTCTTCCATCTCGAATTCGACCGCGTGTTCCCGGACGACGTTTATGCGTCGATCCTCGCCATGATGCCGATCGCGGACGATTACAGGCCGATGCACGGCCGCAGCAAGGGCCACGATCTCACCGACGGCACGCATACGCGCGTGAAGATCGACCTGTTCCCGGAATACATCCGCAACCTGCCGCCGCAAAAGCGCGCGGTGTGGGATGTGGTCGGGCGCGCGCTGTGTTCGGAGCCGGTGAAGGCCGCGTTTGTGCGCTGCCTGGCGCCGGGCCTGTCGAAACGCTTCGGCGCCGCGTTCGCGAAAGTCGGCATGTACCCGATTCCGATCCTGACGCGCGACATCCCCGGCTATCTTATTCCGCCGCATACCGATACGCGCTGGAAGGGAATTACCGTTCAGCTCTATCTGCCGAAGGACGACGCCAATACCGACATCGGCACCATCTTCCACGAGAAGCTTCCCGACGGTTCGCTGCCGAAAACGACGCAAATGCGGTTTGCCCCGAACTCCGGCTATGCCTTCGCGGTCGGCACCGACACCTGGCATTCGGCCGATCCGGTCCACGACCGCGTGAAGACGCGCGACTCGGTCCTGCTCACCTATTTCGTCGATCAGGGGCTGCTCAAAATCCTGCGCAACCGCGGCAAGCGGATGGGGAATTTCCTCCTCAACGAAGCGCGGGCGCGCGGTCTCTACTGACCGCGAAGCGGTGTTAAATCTGCTTTAACAGCGCCCTGTCACTGTCACGCCATGGTCACGCATCGGCGACGTCGAACGATTCTGACGGCACTCGGCCTTTATCTGCTGGCGGCGCTGTTCATCGGCTATTTCGCCGTCAACGCCTTCACCGGCAACCACGGCCTGCGCGCCCAGCAGGACCTCGACCAGCAGATGGCGCAAATGAACGGCGAACTCGCCGAACTGAAAGGCGAGCGTGCCACCTGGGAGCGGCGGGTTTCGCTGCTCCGCTCCGACCGGATCGATCCCGATATGCTCGACGAGCGCGCACGCGCCTTGCTGGGCTACGCCGATCCCCATGACGTGATTTTCCTCCTGCATCCACGCTAGGAACCTGCGCGGGTAACCGCCGTTATCCACCGTTCGACAATTTGCCTTTGCTCTCAATCCGTTGAGCAGAGGCATGAAAGTTTGCAGGGAGCACCTGCGCTTCCGCCCTGCAGGGAATTACGCTATGGGGGTTCCGAGGCCCTCGAGCCCAACGCCCGGTTACGTCAGCGCAAGGAACGCCATGGCCGTTGCCAAGAAAAATAACGAGGTCGATGCAGACCCGCGGCCGTCCGATCGACCGGTTCCCGACTTCAGCAAAGAACAGGACCTTGCCGCCTATCAGCGCATGCTGACGATCCGCCGCTTCGAGGAGAAGGCCGGCCAGATGTACGGCATGGGCCTGATCGGCGGCTTCTGCCACCTCTACATCGGCCAGGAAGCCGTCGTCGTGGGCATGCAGATGACACTCAAAGCCGGCGACCAGGTCATTACCGGCTACCGTGACCACGGCCACATGATCGCCTGCGGCATGGACCCGAAAGGCGTCATGGCCGAATTGACCGGCCGCACCCATGGCTATTCCAAGGGCAAGGGCGGCTCGATGCACATGTTTTCGGTCGAGAAAGGCTTCTATGGCGGCCACGGCATCGTCGGCGCCATGGTGCCGATCGGCACCGGCCTCGCTTTCGCCAACGTCTACCGCGGCAACGACAATGTCAGCCTGACGTATTTCGGTGACGGCGCCGCCAACCAGGGCCAGGTCTATGAGAGCTTCAACATGGCGGAGCTCTGGAAACTTCCGGTCGTCTACGTGATCGAGAACAACCGCTACGCCATGGGTACGGCCATCACCCGCTCGTCGGCGGAAACGAACCTGTCGCGGCGCGGCCTGTCATTCAATATTCCCGGCGAGCAAGTGGACGGCATGGACGTGCGCGCGGTCAAAGCCGCCGGCGAAAAGGCGGTCAAATGGTGCCGCGACGGCAAAGGTCCCTATATTCTGGAAATGCTGACCTACCGCTACCGCGGCCATTCGATGTCGGACCCGGCCAAGTATCGCACGCGCGAGGAGGTCGAGAAGGTGCGCGCGTCTCACGATCCGATCGAGCAGGCGCGCCAGCGCATCATCGAGAAAAAATTCGCCACCGAAGAACAATTGAAAAAGATCGACGCGCAGGTGCGCGATCTCATTAGCCAAGCTTCCGAATTCGCCACGCACGATCCCGAACCGGAAGCATCCGAGCTTTACACCGACGTCTATCGCTGAACGGCGAGCGTTTTCTTTCCTGTCCCGGCCCGAGTAGAAACCTCCCATGCCGACCGAAGTGCTGATGCCCGCGTTGTCGCCCACGATGGAGAAGGGCAACCTCGCCAAATGGCTCAAGAAGGAAGGTGACACGGTCAAATCCGGCGACATCATCGCCGAGATCGAGACCGACAAGGCAACCATGGAAGTCGAGGCGATCGACGAAGGCACGCTCGGCAAAATCCTGGTGCCGGAGGGGACTGCCGACGTCGCCGTGAATACGCCGATTGCCGTGATCCTTGCCGATGGCGAGGACAAATCCGCAATCAAGGACGCGAAGCCAGCGCAGCAGCAAAAGGCCGCCGAGTCCGCAGCCCCGGCCAAAGCCGGGCAGAGCGAAGCCAAGACAAAAAGTGCGCCTGCTCCGAAAAAAGAACAGAAAGCCCCTGAGGCGCCGGAAGCCACAGCCGCCGCCGATCCCGACATTCCCGAAGGCACCGAGATGGTGACCATGACCATGCGCGAAGCCTTGCGCGATGCCATGGCGGAGGAAATGCGCCGCGACAAGGACGTGTTCGTGATGGGCGAGGAGGTCGCCGAATATCAGGGCGCCTACAAGGTCACGCAGGGCCTGTTGCAGGAATTCGGCGCGCGCCGCGTCATCGATACGCCGATCACGGAGCATGGCTTTGCAGGACTGGGCATCGGTGCGGCGCTCGCGGGCCTCAAGCCGATCGTCGAGTTCATGACCTTCAATTTTGCCATGCAGGCGATGGATCAGCTCATCAATTCCGCCGCCAAGACTCTTTATATGTCGGGCGGGCAGATGGGTTGCTCGATTGTTTTCCGCGGCCCAAACGGCGTCGCCGCGCGCGTCGCCGCGCAGCACAGCCAGGATTATTCCGCGTGGTACTCGCACATTCCCGGCCTGAAAGTGATCGCGCCGTCGAATGCGGCGGATGCAAAGGGATTGCTGAAAGCGGCGATCCGCGATCTCAATCCGATCATTTTCCTGGAAAATGAAATTCTGTACGGCCATTCGTCACCGGTGCCGAAGCTTGATGATTTTGTGTTGCCGATCGGCAAGGCGAAAATCGCACGCGCCGGTAACGACGTAACACTGGTCGCCTGGTCGATGGGCGTGAGCTACGCGATGAAGGCCGCCGAGGAATTGGCGAACGAAGGCATCGAGGCCGAAGTCATCGACCTGCGAACGCTCAAGCCGATGGACACCGAAACGATTATCGCGTCGGTGCAGAAGACTGGCCGCGCAGTAACGGTGGAAGAAGGCTGGCAACAATCAGGCGTCGGTGCCGAGATCGCCGCGCGTATCATGGAACATGCGTTCGATTATCTCGACGCGCCGGTCATGCGCGTCTCCGGCAAGGACGTGCCGATGCCGTATGCCGCCAATCTCGAAAAACTCGCTTTGCCGTCGGTCGCCGAAGTGGTCGGTGCGGCAAAAGCTGTTTGTTACCGGTAGATACGCACGATGCCCACCAACATCCTCATGCCCGCGCTGTCGCCCACGATGGAGAAGGGCAACCTCGCCAAGTGGCTCAAGAAGGAGGGCGACAAGATCAAGTCGGGCGACGTGATCGCCGAGATCGAGACCGACAAGGCGACGATGGAATACGAGGCAGTCGACGAAGGCACGCTTGCCAGGATCGTGGTGCCGGAAGGCACGCAGGATGTGGCGGTGAATTCGGTCATCGCCGTGCTCGCCGGCGAGGGCGAGGACGTGAAGGCGGCGGCGAGCGCGAAGGTTGAGGCGCCGAAGAAGGAAGAGACGAAGGCCGCGCAGAAGAAGTCTGAGGCCGTGACTCCCTCACCCCAACCCTCTCCTCCAAGGGGAGAGGGAGCAGTCATTGTCGAGCCGCAAGCACAGCACCCTTCACCTCTCCCCTCGGGGGCGAGGTCGCCGCCGAAGGCGGCGGGTGAGGGGGCAAGGGCCTCCGAGGGCAACCGCATCTTCTCCTCACCGCTTGCGCGGCGGATGGCGAAGGAAGCGGGCATCGAGCTTGATCGTGTGCAAGGATCAGGCCCGCATGGCCGCGTGATCGCGCGCGATATCGAGGACGCCAAATCGGGGAAGGGCCTGCGCGTCTCCGGCGGCGCACCTGCCACGGGCGGCGCGGCGATGACGCCCGCGATGTCGGACCAGCAGATTCTCGCTCTGTACGAGGAAGGCAGCTACGATCTGGTGCCGCATGACGGCATGCGCCGCACGATCGCACAAAGGCTTACGGCTGCAACGCAGTCGATGCCGACATTCTATCTGACCATCGACTGCGACATCGGCAGGCTGACCGCAGCGCGCGAGGAGATCAACGCCGCCGCGCCCAAGGATAAAGACGGCAAGCCGGCCTACAAGCTCTCGGTCAACGATTTCGTCATCAAGGCATTGGCGCTCGCGCTTCAACGCATTCCCGATGCGAACGTGAGCTGGACCGAAGCCGCGATGCTCCGCCACAAACATTCCGACGTCGGCGTTGCCGTCGCTCTCCCGTTCGGCCTGATCACGCCGATCATCCGGGAGGCAGAGATGAAATCGCTCTCGGCCATCTCGAACGAAATGCGCGACCTCGCATCGCGCGCGCGCGCGAAGAAGCTCAAGCCGCACGAGTACCAGGGCGGCACGTCGTCGGTATCGAACCTGGGCATGTACGGCATCAAGGACTTCACCGCCGTGATCAATCCGCCGCAGTCCAGCATCCTCGCGGTCGGAACCGGCGAAGAGCGCGCTGTGGTTCGGCACGGCAAAATCGAGATTGCGACGATCATGAGCGTGACGCTTTCCTGCGATCATCGTGCGATTGACGGCGCGCTCGGCGCCGAGTTGATCGGCGCGTTCAAGACGCTGATCGAGAACCCCGTGATGATGGTGGTATAGAGACCGGATGGAAAAACGCGGCACCTCTAAAGGTGCGTACAGCAGCGGCGGCGGTGCCCGTAAAGGCAGTTTCCGCGATGCGGGTTCAAAGCCGTACTCAAAGGCAGGCGCGGGCAAAGCTGAAGGCGCCCGACCTGACGGGCGCAAACCTACGGTCTACCCCGATCTGGAAAAACGGCGCCGCATCGACGACGCGGAGAAAGCTGCGCTCCGGCGCGTCAGCGTGCTGCCCGGCGACGAAGTTGCCCTCGGCTGCAATTCATCCGGCTGGCCGGGATTTCTGGAAAAGCTCCGGTTGCGGTTTCTCCAACTGGACAAGGCGAAAATAGAGTCCGACCGCATTTCCACGATCTGGAATAAGGAAGGTTTCAAGACTGGCGCCGGACGGCAGTGGACGGCACGACTGGTCGACGCCGCCCGATCGATCGCGGCCGGGTCGAAGCCGGTATCGAAGGAATAGTCCGTTACAACGGGTGTCTCTGACTTGAGGCCGCTTGCGGGTTTTGATTTTCAGGCTGGCTCTTTCAGTGCGATGGCGGCCATGCGACCAAAGAACTTGCTCATGGCGCTTTCCCAAGTTTTAACTGCAATCTCCAGTGCAAGATTTCGCTGCATTCATTACATTCCCAGCATCGGGGCTTTTCAAGGCAGGCTTCGCGGTTTCGAAAGAAGGCGGTAATGGCTGACACCAGTTTCGACATTCTGATCATCGGCTCCGGCCCCGGCGGTTACATCGCCGCCATCCGTGCCGCCCAGCTTGGATTCAAGACGGCGATCGTCGAACGCGATTATCTCGGCGGCATCTGCCTCAACTGGGGTTGCATCCCGACCAAGGCGTTGCTGCGCTCGGCCGAAATATACCACTACATGCAACACGCCAAGGATTATGGGCTGTCCGTCGGATCGGTGTCGTATGACCCAAGCGCTGTCGTGAAACGCTCGCGCGGCGTGTCGAAGCGGCTGAACGACGGCGTCGGCTTCCTGATGAAGAAGAACAAGGTCACGGTGATCTGGGGCGACGCGACAATCGACGCGCCCGGCAAGGTCACCGTAAAGGCGTCAAAGAGCGAAGCGCCGAAGGGCGCGATCGGCGCCGGCAGCTATCAAGCCAAGCACATCATTGTCGCGACGGGTGCGCGGCCGCGCGTGCTGCCGGGTATCGAGCCGGACAAGAAACTGGTCTGGACTTATTTCGAGGCCATGGTGCCGCCGAGCATTCCAAAATCGCTCCTCGTGATCGGGTCGGGCGCGATCGGCGTCGAGTTCGCGTCGTTCTTCCACACCTTCGGCACGGATGTGACGATCGTCGAAGTGCTGCCGCAAATCCTGCCGGTGGAGGATGCGGAGGTCGCCGCCTTCGCGCGCAAGAGCTTCGAAAAGCAGGGCATCAAGATATTGACGAATGCCAAGGTGACGAAGCTGGACAAGAAAGCCGATAGCGTCACCGTAACCATCGAAGAGGGCGGCAAGACGCAGACGTTGACCGTCGACCGCGTCATCTCCGCGGTCGGCGTTACCGGAAACATCGAGAATCTCGGTCTTGAGAAACTTGGCGTGAAGACCGAACGCGGCGTGGTCGTCGTGGACAAATACAACAAGACGAACGTGCCGGGCATCTGCGCCATCGGCGACGTCGCCGGCCCGCCGATGCTTGCGCACAAGGGCGAGCATGAGGGCGTCCTGTGCGTGGAGGCGATCAAGGGTCTCAATCCGCATCCGATGAACAAGCAGATGATTCCCGGCTGCACGTATTGTTCGCCGCAGATCGCATCGGTCGGCCTTACCGAGCAGGCGGCGAAGGACAAGAAACTCGACATCCGCGTCGGCCGGTTTCCGTTTGCCGGCAACGGCAAGGCGATCGCGCTCGGCGAAGACCAGGGCTTCGTGAAGGTCATCTTCGACAAAAAGACCGGCCAACTCCTCGGCGCGCACATGGTCGGCGCGGAAGTCACCGAATTGATTCAGGGCTATGTCGTCGCCATGAACCTCGAGACGACGGAAGAGGAATTGATGCACACCATCTTCCCGCATCCGACGCTGTCGGAGATGATGAAGGAAGCGGTGCTGGATGCTTACGGTCGCGTGTTGAATATGTAATCGAGCCGCCGCTCGCCGAGGTTTCGCGCGCGATGGCGGCAGGAACGGGGGAGATTCAGATGGGCATTCTGGCCTGGATCGTCGTCGGCCTGATCGCAGGCTGGCTCGCGCACATAATCCTGGGCGGGCGCGGCGGCTTGTTCGGGAATCTCGCGGTCGGTCTGGTCGGCGCCATTGTCGGTGGCTGGCTGTTCGAAGCGCTTCGCGTCATGCCGGCGCCCGGCTTTCTCGGCAATCTGATCACGGCCACCATCGGCGCCGTTGTTTTCCTCTTCATTTGGCGTGCGATCCGAAGGGCGTAGGGGTGCGCCTTGCGGGCAGGGCGCGACGCTCGTAAGTAAGCTTCATGGCTGTCGTTCTTGACCTCGTGAACAATCCGCGCCCGCGCCATCCTGAAAAGGCGCACCGGCCGGATTCCCCTGTGCAGAAAAAGCCGGACTGGATCCGCGTCAAGGCGCCGGTGTCGCCCGGCTATTTCGAGACGCAGGCAATCATGCGCGCGAACGGTCTCGTCACCGTATGCGAGGAGGCGGGTTGCCCGAACATCGGCGAGTGCTGGGAAAAGAAGCACGCCACGTTCATGATCATGGGCGACACCTGCACGCGCGCCTGTTCATTCTGCAACGTCAAGACCGGGTTGCCCGGCGCGCTCGATGCCAGCGAGCCTGAGCATGTCGGAGCGGCGACCGCCAAGCTCGGTCTCTCGCACATCGTCGTAACCTCCGTCGATCGCGACGATCTGGCCGACGGCGGCGCGCAGCATTTCGCCGACACCATCCGCGCCATTCGCGCTGCTTGCCCGACGACGACCATCGAAGTGCTGACGCCCGATTTCCTGCGCAAGGACGGCGCGCTGGAAAAGGTGGTGGAGGCGCGGCCCGACGTCTTCAATCACAACCTCGAAACCGTGCCGTCGCTTTATCTCACCGTGCGGCCGGGCGCGCGTTATTTCCATTCGCTGCGGTTGTTGCAGCGCGTGAAGGAAATCGATCCCGCGATGTTCACCAAGTCCGGCATCATGGTCGGGCTCGGCGAAGAACGGAACGAAGTGCTTCAGGTCATGGACGACCTGCGATCGGCCAATGTCGATTTCCTGACCGTCGGCCAATATCTGCAGCCGACCCGCAAGCATCACGAGGTCGTGCGTTTCGTTCCGCCAGACGAATTCAAGGGACTGGAAACGATCGCCTACACCAAAGGCTTCCTGATGGTGTCGGCCTCGCCGCTCACGCGCTCTTCGCATCATGCCGGCGACGATTTCGCGCGGCTGAAGGCGGCGCGTGCGACCCATCTTCAAAAATAATGCCGCAATTCACGACGAAGCGCCGCGTCCGCCACGCCGCACGCGACATGTTCGATCTTGTCGCCGACGTCGATAAATATCCACAATTTGTGCCGCTGTGCCGCGCGATGAAGGTGAAGAGCCGCGCGGCGGGAGATGACGGCGCCGAAGTCCTCGTTGCCGACATGACGGTCGCCTACAAGCTGATCCGCGAGACCTTCACGAGCCGCGTCACGCTCGACAAAGCCAACTTGAAAATTCTCGTCGAATATCTCAATGGCCCGTTCAGCCGCATGCAAAACCGATGGACGTTTCGCAACATCGGCGAAAACGCCAGGCAGCGGGGCTGCGAGGTCGAGTTCTTCATCGACTACGAATTCAAGAGCCGCATGCTCGCGATGCTGATGGGCGCCGTGTTCGACGCCGCATTCCGCCGCTTCTCCGCGGCGTTCGAAAAGCGGGCGGACGAAATTTACGGTGGCAAGGACGCCTGACACGCACGCCTAAATAGAATAGCGGCCCGCCCGCCTATGCAAAAAGTGATCGGTGCTTGACATACGATTGCCTACTTGGCCCGTTCACCTTCGTCTCGAAGGACAACCGTCTCGGCTGTTCGCAGCAAGAGGAGACCCTTCGATGTGCGACTATAGTCTTCACGCTGTTGCAACGAGGCCGGCGAAAGTCGGCGACGAACTCATCTCGGCAAGATTTGGCGGCTCTTTGACGCGCGGTTTCGCCGCAATCGGTGAACCAAACGTGGCCGTGTGCTTGCGCCCGGGAACTGAGCTTGCCTTCGAGCAAAGCGTCGAAATCGACCATGGTTTCGGACGACTGCTTCCGACCTTGGGTTTCGGCAGAGTTGGCGAAACCGTGGCCCGGTTCCGGCAGGTCAACATGGACCGCGGCGACATGCACCATGACGCCCTTGAGTTCCCAAATGGCCAGGTCGTGCTGGTGACACGTTTATGCGAAGGCCAGCGTGCGACCGTGCTTCAGCTTCCGGCGGAAACGCACGGGTACGACGAGCGTCTTGGGCAGGAAGAGGAGGAGGTGGCCGCTGTGCGGCAAACGCTCATTGCCTAACCTTCGCCTTCAGCCGGTGGGTGGGATTCTTCCCTCCCGGCAAGTTCGAGCAGCATTGATAGCGCTTCCAGCGCAGAGTTCTCGCGCACCTTGACGCGGCCGATGTCTCCATATCGCCGCTCATGCGCGATGAGACGGCCGGAGCGCGATGCTGCGGCGAAAAAGACGACGCCAATTGGCTTGCCCGGCACAGCGCCTGTCGGGCCGGCGATGCCGGTAATTGACACCGCGAGATCGACCTGGGCATGGCCGAGCGCACCTTTTGCCATCGCTTCCGCACACTCGCGACTGACAGCGCCATACGTATCGATGATTGCAGGAGCTACTCCGAGCATCTGCTCCTTGGCTTTATTGCTGTAGGTCACGAAGCCGCGGTCGACAACCAGCGACGAATTGGGGATTTCGGTAAGCGCGGTTGCGACCAGTCCGCCCGTGCAGGATTCGGCAGTCGCGATTGTCAATTTTTTGGCTTGGCAGGCGGCCAGCACCGCGCGCGCTGCGCTGGAGAGTTCGGTGTCAGCCACGGTCACCCCCACGGCAAGCGCACGGTCGCGGTCGCGTAGGCGACGATGCCTTCGCCGCGCCCGGTGAAGCCCAGCTTTTCACTGGTTGTCGCTTTCACGCCAACGCGTGTCGCATCGATTCCGGCGAGTTCCGCGATGCGCGCGCGCATGTCATCGCGGTGCGGCCCGATACGGGGGCTTTCGCACACGACGTTGATATCGATATGGGCGATGCGACCGCCGCGCGCCTTCAGGCGATCGAGAGCAAAACGCAAAAATCTGTCGGAGGGGGCGCCGCGCCATTGCGGATCGCTCGGCGGGAAATGCACCCCGATGTCGCCGTCGGCCAGTGCGCCAAGGATTGCGTCCACCAACGCATGCAGGACCACGTCGGCATCGGAGTGGCCCGTGAGTGAACGGTCGTGCGCAATGCGGATGCCGCCGAGCGTTATATGATCGCCGGGACCGAAGGCATGCACGTCTATGCCGGTGCCCATCCGCACGTCGCCGAGGGCGGCAAGTTGCGTGGTCTCTGCGCGCATGAAGTCTTCCGGATTCGTGAGCTTGATGTTGCCGGCTTCCCCGGCGAATACAGTGACGGGAAGCCCCGCCCATTCGGCGAGCGCGGCGTCGTCGGTGAAATCCTCGCGGCCTTGCGCGGCCGCGCGCCGATGGGCATCGAGCAACGCGCCGAAGGCAAAGGCTTGCGGTGTTTGAACGGCGCGCAGGCTGGCGCGATCCAGCGTGCCGGTGACGCGTGCATTGTCGTCGACCGTTTTCACGGTATCGGTAATGGGCAGGGCCGGCGCAGCCGCGCCGGTCTTCGCCGCTGTCTCGATCGCGCGCGAAACGAGAGCCGGCGAGGCGAATGGACGGGCGGCATCATGCACCAGCACGATTTCGGGGTTGCGCTCGACCAAAGCCTCAAGGCCGGCCCGCACGGAAGCCTGCCGGGTCGTACCGCCGAACACCGGCGCAAGGGTGTCGACGTTAAGGGCAGACAACCGGAAGCTCTCGCCGTCGTCGCGGCCGATGACAGGCTGAATGACATCGACGTTCGGATGTTCTGCGAGCATTGCGAGGCTGTGGCGCAGCATCGGCGCCCCGCCAATGGGCTGGAATTGCTTCGGGCGATCCCCGCCCGCCCGCGTCCCGCGCCCGGCCGCTACCACCACTACTGCAACGCCAATCATGCCCATAGACCCCGGCAACACCGCCCGCTTTAGCCTGTTCCATCCTGGCCGCAAACCCGCATCGACCCTCCCGGCACATGAACAGCTTTTTGCGTTGCAGCACTTGCCGAGAGCGACCAACATGGCTAAAGTCTGTGCACAAATTAACTTCGCCTAATTCATAGGCAAGATGTCGTGACCATAGAAGCCACCGATTTTACGGGACTTCCTCTGACCATCGGCAACGTGACGCTGCCGAACCGGGTCATTTTAGCCCCCATGTCCGGCATCACTGACGCGCCGTTCCGCCGCCTGACGGAGCGCCTCGGCGCCGGGCTGGTCGTGTCGGAGATGACCGCCAGCGATGCCCTGGTGGAAGGCCAGCGCGAAGCCCGCCGCCGTAGCGAAGGTGAGGGGGTCGCCATCAACGTCGTTCAACTTGCCGGTTGTGAAGCGCACTGGATGGCCGAAGGCGCGCGTTTCGCGGAAGCCGAAGGCGCCGACATCATCGACATCAACATGGGTTGCCCGTCACGTCAGGTGACAAATGGCGCCGCGGGCTCGGCACTGATGCGCGATCTCGACCATGCACTCGGCCTGATCGAGGCGACCATCGGCGCCGTGCGGGTACCGGTCACGCTCAAGATGCGGCTCGGCTGGGATGACAATTCGATCAACGCGCCGGAATTGGCGCGCCGCGCGCAAGACGCCGGCATCCAGTTCATCACGGTGCATGGTCGCACCCGCTGTCAGTTCTACAACGGCAGCGCCGACTGGGCGGCAATCCGCGCCGTCAAGCAAAGCATATCGATCCCGCTCGCCGTCAACGGGGACATCTGCTCCTTCGACGATGCGGCAGCAGCGCTGGCTGCATCCGGCGCCGACGCGGTCATGGTTGGTCGCGCAGCACAGGGCAAGCCGTGGTTTCCCGGACAACTCGCACGTCATCTCGATGGCGGCGAAGGCGCGAGTACGCCTTCGCTCGCCGAGCAGTTCGCGTTGATCGCCCCGCTTTACGACGAAATGCTCGCGCATCACGGCATCAGGATCGGCCGCCGTCATGCGCGCAAGCACCTTGCCTGGGCGCTCGACACCGCGGCGGCAACCGCGGGCGTCGCCGATGACGTTCTCAAAGAACATCGCTCACGTGTTCTGACAGCGGAGGAACCGGCACAGACCCATCGCCATCTGGCCGAGGCGTTCGACGCATTCGGATGGAGGGCGGCCGCATGAGTTCCGCCGAAGCCGTTTCGGCACTGACCGTATCGCCGTCCGAAGCGGTGCTGCACGCCCTGCCGCATCCCGTGATCGTCGTTGCGCCCGACGGCAAAATTGCAGATGCCAACGTCGCCGCCGAACAGTTTTTCCAGGCATCGACCTCGATGTTGCGGCGGTACATGTTGCGTGACCTGGTTCCCTTTGGCTCGCCGCTGCTTCCGCTGATCGAACAGGTACGTCAGCGCACCGCGGCGGTGAACGAATACAAAGTCGACCTCGCGACGCCGCGCAATCCGGGCGAACGGCTGGTCGATCTGCACGTTGCGCCGCTGCCGGAATACCCTGCGCACGTGGTGGTGATGCTGCAGGAGCGCACCATCGCCGATAAAATGGACCGGCAGTTGACGCACCGTGGTGCCGCTCGCTCGGTGATTGCGCTTGCGGCGATGCTTGCACATGAAATCAAAAACCCGCTCTCCGGCATTCGCGGCGCGGCGCAGCTTCTCGAGCAGTCGGCCGGCGATGAAGACCGCCCGCTCACTAAACTCATTTGTGACGAGACCGACCGCATCGTGAAGCTGGTCGACCGCATGGAAGTGTTCGCCGACGAACGGCCGGTCGAGCGCATGCCGGTCAACATTCACGTCGTACTCGATCACGTGAAACGGCTCGCGCAAACGGGTTTTGGACGCCACATCAAATTCAGCGAGGAATACGACCCTTCACTGCCGCCCGTTTACGCCAGCCGCGATCATCTCGTGCAGGTGTTTCTCAATCTCGTGAAGAATGCCGCCGAGTCTATCGGGGAAAACGCCACCGACGGTGAAATCCAGCTAACGACCGCGTTTCGCCCCGGCGTGCGGCTTGCCGTTCCCGGCAGCAAGACGCGCGTGTCATTGCCGCTCGAATTTTGCGTCAAGGACAATGGTGCAGGCGTTCCGGAAGACCTGATGCCGCATCTGTTCGACCCGTTCGTGACCACCAAGCCGACCGGAAGCGGTCTGGGCCTCGCGTTGGTTGCGAAGATCGTGGGCGATCACGGCGGCATCATCGAATGTGAATCGCAACCCAAACGAACGATCTTCCGCGTACTGATGCCCATCTACACCAGCGCCGGCGAAGTCGCAGACGACGCGCCGCCCATGCAGAGCCCGTGAGGACGACCATGCCGACCGGAAGCATATTGATTGCCGACGACGACGCAGCGATCCGCACCGTACTCAATCAGGCGCTATCGCGCGCCGGCTACGAAGTCCGTTCAACGGGCAACGCAGCGACGTTATGGCGCTGGATCAGCCAGGGCGACGGCGATCTTGTCGTCACCGACGTCGTCATGCCGGACGAGAATGCGTTTGACCTCATCCCGCGCATCCGCAAAGCGCGTCCCGATCTGCCTATCGTCATCATGAGCGCGCAGAACACGTTCATGACCGCGATCCGGTCGTCCGAGCTCGGCGCCTATGAATATCTGCCGAAGCCGTTCGATCTGAAGGAATTGATCGCCATCGTGGGGCGCGCGTTGTCGGAGCCGAAGGAAAAGCGCCCGGCCGCGCTCAAGAACGACGAAATGGACAGTATCCCGCTTGTGGGCCGCTCGCCGGCAATGCAGGAAATCTATCGCGTGCTGGCGCGGCTGATGCAGACCGACTTGACCGTGATGATCTCGGGCGAGTCCGGCACCGGCAAGGAACTCGTGGCGCGCGCGCTTCACGATTATGGCAAGCGGCGCAACGGGCCCTTCGTCGCCGTCAACATGGCGGCGATCCCGCGCGACCTGATCGAATCGGAACTGTTCGGCCACGAGAAGGGCGCCTTTACCGGCGCCAACAGCCGAAGCTCGGGCCGCTTCGAGCAGGCGGAAGGCGGCACGCTGTTCCTCGACGAGATCGGCGATATGCCGATGGAAGCGCAGACGCGGCTTTTGCGCGTTCTGCAACAGGGCGAATACAGCACGGTCGGCGGCCGCACCGCGATCAAGAGCGACGTTCGCATCATCGCGGCGACGAACAAGGATTTGCGACTGCTGATCCAGCAAGGGCTTTTCCGCGAGGATTTGTTTTTCCGTCTCAACGTGGTCCCGCTGCGGTTGCCGCCGCTGCGCGAACGCACGGAAGATATTCCCGACCTGATCCGGCACTTCTTTGCGCAGATCCAACGCGAGGGCCTGCCGCCAAAGCAAATCGATTCGGCCGGGCTCGATCGGCTCAAGCGTCACCGCTGGTCGGGCAATGTCCGCGAACTGGAAAATCTGGCGCGCCGCCTGGCGGCGCTTTACCCGCAGGAAATCATCACCGCGGCGGTGCTCGACAGCGAATTGGCGGAACCGGCGCTCTTTACGCTCAAGGAGGGCGGCCGGCCGGACGAACGCCTGGGGACAGCCGTCGAGCGGCATCTCAACGCCTATTTCTCCGGTTTCGACGATGGCTTGCCGCCGGCCGGGCTCTATCACCGCATTTTGCGCGAAGTAGAGTATCCCTTGCTCACGGCCGCTTTGGCGGCGACACGCGGCAACCAGATTCGCGCCGCCGACCTTCTGGGCGTCAACCGCAACACGCTCCGCAAGAAAATCCGCGATCTCGACATCCAGGTATTCCGCGGCAGCCAATAACCCGACTGTCCAACAAAATCTGTGGCTTTAGCGCCGCGGAAATGTCTCAATTCGGCAACATTGTTGTATAAAAGCATCAGTGCGCCGCGACGTTGAGCCGTGGCCGATTGCCGGGGCGCGACCCCGTCCGCAGGGTTCATGAGCGTCGAACAAGCTGTCCCGAACGAAGCAGGATTTACCGGCGCGAACACCCGAGGCAACGACGGCCGGGCATTCGGCCTGACCGCCGTCGGGCTGGCGCTGCTGTCGGCCTTCGTCACGTTCATCGTCCTCGCCGATTTCACGCCGATCGTGCCGACGCACTACGTTGTGGTGACTTTGCTGCTCACCAACGCTGCAACCGGTTTGCTCTTGCTTGGCATCATCGGCCGTGAGGTCTGGCAGGTGGTGCAATCGCGCCGCGTCGGGCAGGCCGGCTCCCGTCTTCACTTTCGCATCGTCGGGCTTTTTTCTCTCATCGCCGCCGCGCCGGCGATTTTGGTGGCGATTGTCGCAAGCGTGACGCTCGACCGTGGACTCGATCGTCTGTTCTCCGCGCGCACACAGGCCGCGTTGCAGAATTCGCTTATCGTCGCCGAAGCCTATCTGCGCGATCATGCGCAGATCGTGCGCTCCGACATCATGGTCATGGCCTACAACGTGTCGGCCAACAAGACGGTGTTCGACACCGATCATGAAAAGCTGCAGCAGTTCTTGACCTTCCAGGCTTCGGTGCGCGGCCTCGGCGCAGCGATCGTGCTCGACAAAAACCTGAAGGTCGTCGAGCGCGCGCAAGTGCCGACCAACCAGACCTTTGCCATTCCGCCGAGCGAGGCGCTTGCGAAGATCGGTGAAAAGGAACCGCAAATCGTTCTTCTGCCGGACGTCAATTACGTCGCCGCCGCCGTGAAACTACACGGCTATGACGACCTCTATCTCTACGTCGCGCGATTGCTCGACCCACAGGTCGTGCCGACATTGCAGGCAACCAAGGAAAGCGTGCGCGAATACGTTGCGATCGAATCCCGACGACTCGGCATCCAGGTCGCTTTCGCGCTGATGTACACGGTCATCGCGCTGATCGTCATGCTCTCCGCGGTATGGATCGGACTGAACTTTGCCAACCGGCTTGTGGCGCCGATCCGGCGACTGATCAGCGCGGCCAATGTTGTTTCCACCGGAAATCTTTACGTCCGCGTTCCCGTGCGGCAATCGGAAGGGGATCTTGCCAATCTTGGCGAAACCTTCAACCGCATGACGCATGAACTGCGCACACAGCGCGACGACATCGTGCGGGCGCGCGATGTCATCGATAGCCGTCGCCGATTCACCGAGGCCGTGCTGTCGGGCGCGAGCGCCGGCGTGATCGGCATCGACGGCAATGGTTGCGTCAGCATCCTCAACCGGTCTGCGGAAAAACTGATCGGCCACAGCGAGCAGGATGCGCTTGGCAAGCCGATGGCGGACGTGCTGCCGGAGCTTGCCGGGATCATGGCGGATGCACAATCCGGCGCGCAGCGCCTGACGCAGGGGCAGGTGACGATCAACCGCAACAATCGCGAGCGCAATTTGTCCGTGCGGGTGACGAGCGAGCAGTCGGCGGAATCCGAGCACGGCTACGTCGTCACGCTCGACGACATAACCGAACTCGTCGCCGCGCAGCGGACTTCAGCCTGGGCGGATGTCGCGCGCCGCATCGCACACGAAATAAAAAATCCGCTGACGCCGATTCAACTGTCGGCAGAGCGGCTGAAACGCAAATACGGGAAGATGATCGGCGAGGACCGCGCGGTATTCGACCAATGTACCGACACGATCGTGCGGCAGGTCGATGACATCAAGCAGATGGTGGACGAATTCTCGCGCTTTGCACGCATGCCGAAGCCGGTAATGGCGGCAGACGACGTGGCCGACGTCGTGCGGCAGGCCGCCTTCCTGATGCGTGTCGGCAACGCCGAAATCGATATCGAGGCCGAGGTTGCCGAAGACCCGATGCCGGCGCGGTTCGATCGCCGCCTCATCTCCCAAGCGCTTACCAACATCATCAAGAACGCAACCGAGGCGATCGCCGCGGTGCCGCCCGCCGAACTTGGCAAAGGCCGAATCCGAATTTTCGCTGCGCGCGAAGGCGGCGACATCGTGATCGACGTCGTCGACAACGGCATCGGCCTGCCGAAGGAAAACCGCAGCCGGCTCCTCGAGCCTTACGTCACCACGCGCGAGAAGGGCACGGGGCTTGGGCTCGCCATCGTTGGCCGTATCGTCGAGGAACACGGCGGTGTCATCGAGCTTGGCGACGCAGCCGATCGCATTCCCGGTCAGCGCGGCGCCTGGCTGCGCGTCCGATTTGCAGCCGACCCTGCGGCCGCGACCCCTGAAGTCCAGACGACCAACGCACAGACCTGACGAGTCACAAACATGGCGTCCGAAATTCTTATCGTTGACGATGAGGCCGATATCCGCGATCTGGTTGCGGGCATACTTCAGGACGAGGGCTATAATGCGCGCACCGCGCGCAACAGCGACGAAGCGGTCGCTGCGATCCTGTCGCGCCGCCCCGATCTCGTATTCCTCGACATCTGGCTACAAGGCAGCCGCCTCGACGGCCTGCAACTGCTCGACGCCATCAAGCTGGAACATCCCCAATTGCCGGTGGTGATGATCTCCGGCCACGGCAACATCGAGACGGCGGTCGCCGCCATCAAGCACGGTGCTTACGACTTCATCGAAAAGCCGTTCAAGGCCGACCGGCTGGTGCTGGTGGCCGATCGCGCGCTCGAGACGTCGCGGTTGCGGCGCGAGGTGAGGCAGCTCAAGCAATCGGCACCGGAGCAGCCGACGATCGTGGGACGTTCCGCAGCTGTTGGCCAGTTGCGCCAGACCATCGAGAAGGTGGCGCCCACCAACAGCCGTATTCTTATCGTCGGTCCGTCCGGCGGCGGCAAGGAATTGGCCGCGCGCACGATCCACCAGACTTCCGGCCGCGCGAATGGCCCGTTCATCGTGATCAATGCCGCGGCGATTACGCCTGACCGCATGGAAGTCGAGATGTTCGGTGTCGATCACTCCAACGGGGCCGCGGAACGCAAAGCCGGCGCGCTGGAGGAGGCGAATGGCGGCACGCTGTTCATCGACGATATCGCCGACCTGCCGCGCGAGACGCAGAACAAGATATTGCGCGTGCTGGTGGATCAGACGTTCCAACGCGTCGGCAGCAACATCAAGGTCGCGGTCGACGTGCGTATCGTGTCCTCGACCGCGCGCAATCTTGAAGCCGAAATCGCGGAAGGACGTTTCCGCGAAGATCTTTATCACCGGCTTTCGGTGGTGCCGATCCGCGTGCCGCCGCTCGCCGAGAGGCGCGAGGATATCCCGGACCTCGTCGACTATTTCATGGACCAGATTTCGCGCGCCACCGGCCTGCCCAAACGCAAGATCGGTGAAGACGCAATGGCGGTGCTGCAATCGCACGACTGGCCCGGCAACGTCCGTCAGCTTCGCAACAATGTCGAGCGTTTGATGATTCTTGCCGGCGGAGACCCCGACGTCGTGCTCGACGCCAGCATGCTTCCACCCGATGTCGGGTCGATGGTGCCGAACATGCCGAACGGCAACGGCGGCGAACATCTAATGGGCCTGCCGTTGCGCGATGCGCGCGAGGTGTTCGAACGCGAATACCTGGTGGCGCAGATCAGCCGCTTCGGCGGCAATATCTCGCGCACGGCCGAATTCGTCGGCATGGAGCGCTCGGCGCTGCATCGCAAACTCAAGGCGCTCGGGATCGGATAGCGCATGGTCCCTAAAAATAAGTACCGGTTTCCGGTCAAGATCAGGCGCAAGGAATAAGGCCGTCCATGTCTCGCATCGCCTATGTCGACGGTCGCTATCTTCCGCATGCGCGCGCGCAAGTCTCGGTCGAGGATCGCGGCTATCAATTCGCCGACGGCGTCTATGAGGTCTGTGAAGTAAAAGGCGGCAAGCTCGTCGATGAGCGCCGCCATCTTGCCCGGCTGGACCGCTCGCTGCGTGAACTGCGAATGACGCAGCCGATGTCGTTTGCTGCGCTCGGCATCGTCTTGCGCGAAACCGTGCGCCGCAATCGTGTCACTGACGGCATTGTCTATCTGCAGATCACCCGCGGCGCTGCGCCGCGCGACTTTCCGTTTCCGGTCACACCGATACGGCCGACTGTCGTCGTCACCGCCCGCAACAGCAATGTTGCACGACTTGAACAACTGGCGACCGATGGCGTCGCCGTTGTGACGGTTCCCGACATCCGCTGGCAACGCGTCGACATCAAATCGGTGTCCCTGCTGCCGAACGTGCTGGCGAAGCAGGCGGCGCGCGAGCAGGGCGCGCGTGAGGCCTGGCTCGTCGACAAAGACGGTTTCGTTACCGAGGGCGCATCGTCGAATGCCTGGATTGTCAGCCGTGACGGCAAATTGCTCACGCGCGCAGTCGGCACCGGCATCCTTTCCGGCATTACGCGCAGCGTCCTGATCGAACTGATCAAGGAGCAAGGGCTAACGCTCGAAGAGCGCGCCTTCACGGTCGACGAGGCCTACACGGCGCGCGAAGCATTCGTGACATCCGCCAGCCAGATCGTGATGCCGGTGGTGCGAATCGACGGCCGCCCGGTGGGCAATGGCGCCCCAGGGCTGGTGGCGACGGCCTTGCGCCGGGACTACTACCGCCACGCGGCAATTTCCTGAAATGTGCGGTTTGTCAATAATTTAAGCAGGGCTTCTCGCCCCGCTTGCGTGCATGGACGCTCTACCCTCTAATGGTGGTCCCCCTGAGCCTTTCCGTTTCGATGAGGGGTGAAACGGCACGCGGACTTGGCTGAACTCGCGCGTGAAGGCTTGGGCAACGATGGTCTCGCATTCAACGACGCGAGCAAAAAATGGAACACGGCCATGGCAGCCGAACGTGCGCAAAATCTTCAGGATACTTTTCTCAATCACGTCCGAAAAAGCAAAATCCCGCTCACCATCTTTCTGGTGAACGGCGTGAAATTGCAGGGTGTCGTGACGTGGTTCGATAATTTCTGCGTGTTGCTGCGGCGAGACGGACATTCGCAGCTTGTCTACAAGCACGCAATCTCGACCATCATGCCCGGTCATCCGATTCAGTTGTTCGAAGGCGGCGAGGAGCCGCCGGCAGCGGACAAGATCTAATTGGAACCGCGGCAGCGGGACCAGGGGACGGATCGGCTCATTCCGGTTACGACCGGCTCGGAGACGGGCCGGGCGATTGTCATCGAGCCCTCGCTCAAGCATCCGCCCGCGCGCGGCACGTCTGCGCGCGCGGACAATGCAACGCGATCGCCCGATGCGCGACTGGAAGAAGCCGTTGGTCTCGCGCGGGCGATCGACCTTAATGTCGTGGAGTCGGGGCTGGTGACGCTCAACCAGATTCGTCCCGCCACTTATATCGGCACCGGCAAGGTCGACGAGATCGCCGGACTCGCGAAATCGCTCGAAGCGGGCGTCGTCGTGATGGATTGTCCTGTGTCGCCGGTGCAACAGCGCAATCTGGAGAAAGCGTGGAACGCCAAGGTGCTCGACCGCACCGGCTTGATCCTTGAAATTTTCGGGCGCCGTGCGCGCACCCGGGAAGGCTCGTTGCAGGTCGAGCACGCGCATCTGACCTACCAAAAAGGCCGGCTGGTGCGCTCGTGGACGCATCTTGAGCGCCAGCGCGGCGGATTCGGATTTCTCGGCGGCCCAGGCGAGACGCAACTCGAAGCCGACCGCCGCATGCTGGAAGAACGGCTTGCGCGCATCGAAACCGAGCTGGAGAAGGTCAAGCGTACCCGCAAGCTCCATCGTGACAGCCGCAAGCGCGTGCCTTATCCGATCGTCGCCCTGGTCGGCTACACCAATGCCGGCAAATCGACGCTGTTCAACCGCATGACGACGGCAAGTGTGCTGTCGGCCGACATGCTGTTTGCAACGCTCGACCCGACATTGCGTGCGGTCGATCTGCCGCACGGCAATCGCGTCATCCTGTCCGATACTGTCGGATTCATTTCCGACCTGCCGACCATGCTGGTGGCGGCGTTTCGCGCGACTCTGGAAGAGGTGATCGAGGCTGACATCATCCTGCACGTGCGTGACATGTCGCATGAGGATTCCGCCGCGCAGTCGTACGACGTCGAGAAGGTGCTGGGCGAGCTTGGTATCGAAGCCGACAAGGATCGGCGGCTGATCGAGGTCTGGAACAAGATCGACCGGCTCGACGCCGATGGACGCGTGCGCCTTGCGAATCTGGCGGAACGTCAGCCGGCAGAACAGCGGCCCGTGCTGGTATCGGCGCTGAGCGGCGAGGGCATTATCCCGCTCGATGTCGCCATCGAAGTCCGGCTAAGCGAGCGGCGGCAAACGCTTCAATTGTTGCTCGACCCTGCCGACGGCGCCGGCTTGAGTTGGCTCTACCGGCATGCCGAAGTGCTCGAACGGCAGATGACCGAGGACGGACAACTGGCCGTCACCGTGCGCGCGGATGCCGAGAAGGCGGCGCGGGTCAGGGCGAAGTTTGGGGTGAATTAGGCCCCTGTGGCGAGCAACTCCCGGCGGAGCGACTATTTCTCCGCCTTCTTGGCC
>JBARCH010000355.1:0-3581 GCA_049793875.1 Pseudolabrys sp.
TTCGCGTCAGCCATCATCGCCGGTCAGCCGATCAAGCTGTTCAACCACGGCAACATGCGGCGCGACTTCACCTACGTTGACGACGTGGTCGAGTCGGTGGTGCGCCTGGTTGACCGCGCGCCGGTGGGGAAACCGGTCCCTGCGGACGCTACGCCCGATCCGGGCTCGAGCGCCGCGCCGTGGCGCGTCTACAATATCGGCAATAACAATCCGGTCGAATTGCTGGACGTGGTGCGCCTGCTGGAGGAAGCCATCGGCATGAAGGCCAAACGCGAACTGCTGCCGATGCAGCCGGGCGATGTGCCTGCCACCTACGCGGATGTCGATGACCTGATGCGCGAGGTCGGATTCAAGCCGTCCACGACGATTGCCGACGGCATTGCCCGTTTCATTGCCTGGTATCGCGACTATCATCGGCTTTAGTAGCCGCGCGCGCCGGGCGAATCGCGGAATCTTTCCGGCGCAAAGCTTGATCCGCCGCCGATGGGAATGAGATAACCCGTACGTCCGGGCAGGGGACATTGCCAAGGTGCCAGCGATGCCAAAATTATCCGATCTCAAGGTCAAGCTCTTCACCGATGGCGCCGACAAGGCCCAGATTCTGGATATGGCCAAACAGCCCTGGATCGCGGGCTTCACCACCAATCCATCGCTGCTGAAGAAGGCGGGCGTCAGCGATTACGCAGCCTATGGCCACGATCTGGTCGCGGCGGTGCCTGACCGGCACATTTCGTTCGAGGTTTTTTCCGACGACATTCCGGAAATGGTCGCGCAGGCGCGCGTTATCACGACCTGGGGCAAGAACGTTTATGTCAAGCTGCCGGTCACAACCACGCGCGGCGAGACATTGTTCGACGCGGTGCGTTCGCTGTCGCGCGACGGCGTCAAGATCAACATGACCGCGATCTTCGCGGGCGAGCACGTCGCCCGCGCGGTCGAAGCGCTCGATGGCGGCGCGCCGGCCTGCGTGTCGGTGTTTGCCGGGCGGCTTGCCGATTTCGGTATCGATTATCGGCCCGTGATGCAGGATTCGGTCGCGCGTGCGCGCAAGACACGCAACGTTGAAATCATCTGGGCATCGACGCGTGAGGTGTTCAACGTGGTCGAGGCGGACGCCATGGGCTGCCACATCATCACGGCGCCGGCCGATGTGCTCAAGAAACTCCCCGCGCTCGGCACGAGGTCTGCGGCGGAGATTTCACTCGACGCGGTGAAGGCGTTCCGTGCCGACGCTATTGCTGCCGGCTTGCAACTCTCCGTGCCTGCCTCGCGCGCGGCCGAGTAGGGTAAACGCCGCGGTCCGACGCCTGTAACGCTCTGAAGCAAAACGTGTTCACGGTGTTTTGTGCAGGCGGTCGCCAGCCGGAATTTGCCGTGCTAGTTGGTATCCGCGCTTGGGTGAGGCGGTTGGGGAAGTTGTTGCGATATGGAGAAAATCGACAAACCGGACGATGATCGTCCGTTACGGATTGGCGTTATCGGTGTCGGCATCATGGGCAGCAATCATGCCCGCGTGTTTGCCGGTCTGCCGGGCGCCGTGCTTGTCGGTGTCGCCGACCCCGATCGCAAGCAGGCCGAATTTGTTGCGCAGACGCTCGGTTGCGAAGCGGTACCCGATGTGGCCGCGTTGCTCGATCTCAAGATCGATGCGGTCACGATCGCAGCGCCTACGCACCTGCATCACGATGTCGCGCTGACCTGTCTCGCCGCCGGCGTCCACGTTCTCGTCGAGAAGCCGATTGCGTCGTCGGTCGAAGAAGGGCGCGACATCATCGCTGCCGCGCGCCGCGCCAACCGCACGCTGATGGTCGGCCACGTCGAGCGCTTCAATCCGGCGGTGGAAGCGATCAAGGACGCGATTCGCGGCGAAGATATCCTTTCAATCGCGATCACGCGCGTGGGCCCGTTTCCGCCGCGCATGTCGAATGTCGGCGTGGTCATCGATCTCGCCGTGCATGATATCGACCTCATCCGCTGGTTCACCGATTCCGATATCGTCGAGGTGCAGCCGCAACTGTCCAACGCGGTCGCCGAGCGCGAGGACATTGCGCTGCTGCAGTTCCGCACAGCCTCCGGCGTCCTGGCCCATATCAACACGAATTGGCTGACGCCGTTCAAGGCGCGCAGCGTCACCGTCGCGACGCGCGGAAAATATGTGATGGGCGATCTGCTGACGCGGCAGGTCACCGAGTGTTTCGGTTTCCAGCCTGACGGCAGCTATTCCATGCGTCATCTTTCTGTCGGACACGCGGAACCCCTGCGCTCCGAATTGCTCGCGTTCCTGAGCGCGGTGCGCACCGGCCAGCCGCCGGCGGTGACCGGCGAGCAGGGTGTCGCCAGCCTCGAAATTGCGACGCGTTGCCTTGAATCGCGTCCGACTGCCGCTCCTGCCGCTGCGCGCCAAGCGCCGCGCGTCGTCGCCAGCTAGACGCCGCGTTTTCTCGAACTAAAAAGCCGAAGATGAATCAGCGATCCGCGCCGCCGCCCATTCCGTTCATTGATGTTGCTTCGCAGCGCAAACGCCTCGGCAGTGCCGTCGATACGGCTATCGCGCGGGTGCTTGCGCACAGTCAGTTCATTCTCGGCCCCGAGGTTCAGGCGTTCGAGAAGGAGTTCGCCGCGTTCTGCGGCGCGCGCCATGCGGTGAGCTGCGCCAGCGGCACCGATGCGCTGATGCTGGTGCTGATGGCATGGGGCATCGGTCCGGGGGACGCGGTTATCTGTCCGTCCTTTACGTTCTGCGCGACCGCGGAAGTCGTGGCGCTGGTCGGCGCGACGCCGGTCTTTGTCGATGTTGACGCAGATACGTTCAATATCGATGCCAAAGGCATCGGTCCCGCTATCTCCACCGCCAAGGGCCTGGGCCTCAAGCCGAAGGCAATTATCCCGGTCGATCTGTTCGGCTTGCCTGCGGACTTCGACGCGATTGAAGCCGTTGCAAAGGCTGAAAACCTGCTGGTGCTCGACGACGCCGCGCAAGGTTTCGGCGCCAGCTATAAAGGCCGCAAGCTCGGTGTTTTCGGCCATGCCACGGCGACCAGTTTTTTCCCCGCGAAGCCGCTCGGCTGCTATGGCGATGGCGGCGCGGTGCTCGTCGACGATTCAGCCATGGTCGACGTCCTCAAGAGCGTGCGCGTGCATGGTCACGGCAGCGACAAATACGACAACGTCCGTATCGGCCTCACGTCGCGGCTCGATACCATGCAAGCCGCGATCCTGATCGAGAAGCTCAAGATTTTCGACGACGAGATCGTCGCGCGCGGCCGCGTTGCCAGACGCTATGCCGAAGGTCTGGGCGATATCGTCACGGTCCCGATGGAGCCGGACGGCTACACGTCGGTGTGGGCGCAATACACCATTCGCGTTTCCGGTGGCCGGCGTGATGCGCTCGCCGCGGCACTGAAAGCGGAAGGTATTCCAACCGCGATCTATTATCCGATCCCGCTGCACCGGCAGCAGGCCTACAAGCATTATCCGGTAGGCCAGAGGGGCGTTGCCGTCAGCGAGCGTCTTGCCGGTGAAGTCATCAGTCTCCCGATGCACGCCTATCTCGACGCACCGACACAAGATCGCATTATGGC
>JBARCH010000356.1:0-1522 GCA_049793875.1 Pseudolabrys sp.
AGGTCGTCCGTGACGCCGACCACCACGCCGGCCCTGCCGTCCTCGGTCAAGCCTACGATGACCACCACGCCCGAACCGACCTGCTTCTTGCCCTCGTCGGCGAGGCTGCGCAGGTCCTTGAGGTCGATGCCGGAAACGGCGCGCGCGATGAGCTTCACGCCGGCGACTTCGCGTACCGCTTCACTTCCATCCGCTTTGCCGCCACCCATCGCCAATTTCTTGCGGGCGTCGGCAAGATCGCGCTCGAGCTTCTTGCGTTCGTCGAGCAGCGCGGCAATGCGTGCCGGCATCTCCTCCAGCGATACTTTAAGCTCCGAAGACGCCGCTTTAGCGGCCTGAAGCTGCTTGTTAGCGGCCTGCCGCGCGCCTTTGCCGGTCAGCGCCTCAATGCGCCGCACGCCGGCGGCGACTCCGCTGTCGCCCAGCACCGAAATCAGGCCGATGTCGCCGGTGCGCCGCACATGCGTGCCACCGCAAAGCTCGACCGACCAGCCAAGCGTATTGCCGCTACCCTCGCCCATCGCGACCACGCGCACCTCGTCGCCGTATTTCTCGCCGAACAGCGCGCGCGCGCCGGAAGAGCGGGCATCGTCCAGCGCCATCAGACGCGTCGTGACGGCCGAATTCTGCAACACGATATCGTTGGCGATGTCCTCGACCCTTTCGAGCTCCTCCGCGGTGATCGGCTTGGGATGCGAAATGTCGAAACGCAGCCGCTCGGGCGAAACCAGCGAGCCCTTTTGCGCGACGTGATCGCCGAGCACCTGCCGCAGCGCTTCGTGCAACAGGTGCGTGGCGGACTGGTTCTGCCGGATCGCGAAGCGACGCGTGTGATCGACCTCGAGCAACAGCGGATCGCCGACCTTCAGGGTGCCCTGCGCAAGCGTGCCGTGATGCACGAACAGGTCGCCGCCGTGCTTCTGCGTGTCCGTCACCTTGAACGTGACGCCCTCGCGCCGCATCTCGCCGGTGTCGCCGACCTGGCCGCCGGATTCGCCATAGAAGGGCGTCTGGTTGACGATGACAGTGCCGGTCTCGCCCTTTTTCAGTTCGGTCACTTCCTTGCCGTCGCGCACCAGCGCCTTGACCACGCCCTCGGCGCTCTCGGTCTCGTAGCCGAGGAATTCGGTCGCGCCGTTCTTCTCGCGCAGGCCGAACCAGATCGCCTCGTCGGCGGCGTCGCCGGAGCCGGACCAGGACGCACGCGCCTTTTCGCGCTGGCGCTCCATGGCGTCGGTAAACGAGGCGGTATCGACGCTGATGCCGCGATTGCGCAGCGCGTCCTGCGTGAGATCGAGCGGAAAGCCGTAGGTGTCGTAAAGCGTGAACGCTGTCTCGCCGTCGAACATGGCGCCCTTCTTCAAGCCGGCGCTCTTCTCCTCCAGCAGCGCAAGCCCGCGCGTCAGCATGGCGCGGAAGCGCGTCTCCTCGAGCTTCAGCGTTTCGGTAATCAACGATTCCGCGCGCAACAATTCCGGATAGGCCTGCCCCATCTCGCGCGTCAGCACCGGCACCAGCCGCC
>JBARCH010000357.1:0-3528 GCA_049793875.1 Pseudolabrys sp.
GGCGCGCGATTAAGCAATTCATCGAGCGCGTGCGAAACATGCGCGAGCTTCCTGAGATTCTCGTCCGAAATGCCGATGTCGAAACGCTCCGCGAATTCCGGCTTGAGCTTCAGCGTTGGAATGATCGACGCGAGATTGGCATTTCCACAGCGCTCGCCCAGCCCGTTGAGGGTTCCCTGGATCTGGCGCGCGCCGGCGCGCACCGCCGCAAACGAGTTCGCCACCGCCTGCTCGGTATCGTTGTGGGCGTGGATGGCAACGTGGTCGCCGGGGATAACCTTGCAGACTTCGCCGACGATCCTCTCGATCTCGTGCGGCAGCGTGCCGCCATTCGTGTCGCACAGCACGACCCAGCGCGCGCCTTCTTCATGGACGGCCTTGGCACAAGCAAGCGCATAAGCCGGATTGGCCTTGTAGCCGTCAAAGAAATGCTCGCAGTCGAGCAGCACTTCGCGCCCTTTCGCCCTGGCCGCCCGGACGCTGTCGCGGATCGACGCGATGTTTTCTTCGCCGGTCGTCTCCAGCGCAACCCGCACGTGGTAATCCCAGGCCTTGGCGACAAAGCAGATCGCGTCGGCCTTCGCCTCGAGCAGCGCGGCGAGCCCCGGATCGTTCGACGCCGAGCGTCCCGGCCGGCGAGTCATGCCGAAGGCGGTGAACGTGGTCTTGAGATGGCGATCCTTGGCGAAAAATTCCGTATCGGTCGGATTCGCACCCGGATAACCGCCTTCGACGTAGTCGATGCCGAGATCGGCGAGCATTTCGGCGATCTTGACCTTGTCGGCCAGCGTGAAATCGACACCATTGGTCTGCGCGCCGTCGCGCAGGGTGGTGTCGAAGAGATAAAGGCGTTCCCGGGCCATGACCAAACTCACAACAGACGATAAGCGACATAGAGCGCGAGCAGGATTGCCGCGGCAAGCACTGCGTATTTGAGCACGATGTAATAAAGCCAATGGCGCGGGAACGGCGTGTCGGGCTTCGTCACGGCATCTCCCGCTTCACAAGCTGTTTTTGCATCGTGGTGTTGGCGAGCCATTCGCCGTGCACCGATATTGTGTTGCGCTGATGCGCCGTGTAGCCCCGCTTCTCGAAGAAGCCGCGGGATGTGTCGCTCGCGTCGGCAACGAGCTTCAAGGCACCGCGCGACGCGGCAAGTTTCTCCACCGCATCGATCAGCATGGCGCCGACGCCCTGCCCGGCCGCGGCCGGATGGACATACAGCATGTCGATTTTATCGGCGCCTTCGAGCGCGATAAAACCGGCCGCAGAACCATTAAGCGTCGCGACCAGAGTCAATTGTTTGGCGAGTTTCGCACCGAATTTATTTTCGTCATCGGCGACGGCGGACCAGGCTTCCTGCTGCGCCTCGCTGTAATCGTCGCCAGTCAATTCGACGATGCTGGCGCGGAAGATTTCGGCCAATAGCGATACATCCGTCGGCAAGAACGGACGCATTGCGAGCTTGGGATGCGCAGTGGCGCTCATCGTTTTGTTCCTGCGCAACGCCAGACGCCGTCATGCCCGGCCTTGTGCCGGGCATCCACGCCTTTACGGCGGTCCGGCGAAGCAAGACGTGGATGGCCGGGACAAGCCCGGCCATGACGAACGAGAGTCATCGCGCGATCTCCCAAGTAGTGCCTTCCTTCGAATCCTTGAGCACCACGCCCATCGCCTTGAGCTCGTCGCGGAGACGATCCGATTCCCCGAAATCTTTCGCATTGCGAGCTGCATTGCGTGCATCGATCAGGCTTGCGACCTTGCTCTCGTCGATGGCAAGCGACTCGGGACGGAACGCAGCCCATTCCGCAGCGGGCTTCTGCATCAGGCCGATGAACTGAGCGCTCGCTTTCAGACACGCCGCCGCCGGCTTCGCGCCCTTGGCTGCTTCACTGCGCAGCTCATGCAATGCCGCAAAGGCTTTGGGTGTATTGAGGTCGTCGGCCAGCGCATCCAGCGCGTCGGCGCAAAGATAACCGGGCGCAGCATCACCAGTGATCGCATACCAGTGGTCGAGCGCACGCTGCGCCTCGCGCAAGCCAGCGACGGTCCAGTTGATCGGCTGACGATAATGCGTCTGCAACATCGTAAAGCGCACCACCTCGCCCGGCCAGTCCTTCAGCAATTCATGAATCGTCACGAAATTGCCGAGCGACTTCGACATCTTCTCGCCTTCGACCTGCAAGAATCCGTTGTGCATCCAGTAATTCGCCATCACCGGCGTATGGAAGGCGCAACGTGACTGCGCGATCTCGTTCTCGTGATGAGGAAACACAAGATCGATGCCGCCGCCATGAATGTCGAAAGTCTCGCCGAGATGCTTCCACGACATCGCCGAGCATTCGATATGCCAGCCCGGCCGCCCCGGTGTCTTGATGCCGCACGGCGACGGCCATGACGGCTCGCCTTCCTTCGAGGGCTTCCACAGAATGAAGTCCTGCGGGTCCTTCTTGTAGGGCGCAACCTCGACGCGCGCGCCGGCGATCATCTCGTCGAGCGGACGGTTTGACAGCCTGCCGTAATCCTTCATCGCGGGAACATCGAACAGGACGTTCTCTTCCGCGACGTAAGCGTGCCCGCTCTGCACCAGCCGCTCGATCAGCACTTTCATCTCGGCAATGTGCTCGGTTGCGCGGGGCTCGACCGTTGGCGGCAGGCATCCGAGCGCGGCAACGTCGTGCGAGAAATTTCTGTAGGTTTCGTCGGTCAGGCTGCGGATCGAGACGCCGCGCTCGGCTGCGCGCGCGTTGATCTTGTCGTCCACGTCGGTGACATTGCGCACGTAGGTGACATGCTGCTCGCCATAGACGTGCCGCAGCAACCGAAACAAGACGTCGAACACGATCACCGGCCGCGCATTGCCGATGTGGGCGAAGTCGTAAACGGTCGGCCCACAGACATACATGCGCACGCGCGCCGGATCGATCGGAGCGAACGTCCGTTTCTCACGCGTCAGCGTATCGTACAGCCGCAGTTCCATAGACACCCTCGGCCCCGCTGGCCCGGCGTCCATTTTGCTCAAGTTGAGAAAAGACGGCCGCAGCCAGCGTTGGGCGCTAGCTAATAATCTCGCGGCAAATGCCGCAGATATGGTTAAGGCCGATCATGCGGCGGGAGAATGCGCAATTTGCGCGGGGTCCGTCAAGGGCCGGCAAGTACACGCGCGGATTTGCCGAGCGGGACGGCCCCGCGCTCATCAACCGGCACAAAAGCGGTTAAACGGCCCTTAACGATTTCCCTCGCATCTTCGATAGACGCGCCGTAACAGCGCCTTCAGCCGGTAGGCTAATTCATGCGTACTCTTCTGGTCAGCATCACCGCGATCTTCCTCGTCCTCGTCGCCTCAGGGGCACAGGCCGCGGAACAGCACATGTTCATCATTTCGAGCAACGCCGACGGCTATGGCGTGGACCGGTGCCTTTCGACCGGCGCGAAATGCGGCATGCTGGTGGCGGCGGCTTATTGCCATGCGCGCGACTACACGCAGGCGGCCTCGTTCCGCAAAGTCGATCGCGACGACATCACCGG